>NZ_JBEAJL010000016.1:0-198852 GCF_040065275.1 Klebsiella sp. JB_Kp042 | reverse complement strand
CTGCTGTCATCGCCCGGTGGCGCTGCGCTTACCGGGCCTACGAGGTATGAGCCTGTGAGAGGACCCCGTAGGCCGGGTAAGGCGGAGCCGCCACCCGGCATAATAACGGCGCAACAGGGTTGCCTGGAAGGTAATCAATGCTGCGCTTGCCGGGCCTGCGAGGTATATGCCTGTGAGAGGACCCTCCAGGCCGGATAAGGCGTAGCCGCCACCCGGCAAAATAACGGCGCAACAGGGTTGCCTGGAAGGTAATCGGCGCTGCGCTTGCCGGGCCTGGGGGGAGCCTACGGGAGAACCCCCAGGCAGGGGAATGCGATAAGCCGCTATCCGGGAAGCTGGACTAGATCCGGGTTCCCCACAGATCGTATTCGTCGGCGTGCTCGACTTTCACCCGCACCACGTCGCCCGGCTTAACGCGGGTTTCGCCGTTCAGGTAGACCGCGCCGTCGATTTCCGGGGCGTCGGCCATGCTGCGGCCAATGGCGCCTTCTTCATCCACTTCATCCACCAGCACCAGGATTTCGCGGCCCACTTTTTCCTGCAGACGCTCGGCAGAGATCTGCTGCTGCAGCTGCATAAAGCGGTTCCAGCGCTCCTCTTTCACCTCTTCCGGCACCTGGTCCGCCAGCTCATTGGCGGTGGCGCCTTCAACCGGGCTGTACTTGAAGCAGCCGACGCGGTCGAGACGCGCCTCTTTCAGGAAGTCGAGCAGCATCTGGAAATCTTCTTCCGTTTCGCCCGGGAAGCCCACGATAAAGGTGGAGCGCAGGGTCAGATCCGGGCAGATTTCACGCCACTGCTTGATGCGCGCCAGCTGACGGTCCGCGGATCCTGGACGCTTCATCAGCTTCAGGATACGCGGGCTGGCGTGCTGCAGCGGAATATCGAGGTACGGCAGAATTTTGCCTTCCGCCATCAGCGGGATCACATCGTCGACGTGCGGGTACGGGTAGACATAGTGCAGGCGCACCCAGATGCCGAGCTTCGCCAGCTCTTCGCACAGGCTGACCATGCTGGTCTTCACCGGCATACCGTTGTGGAAACCGGTGCGGTGCTTGACGTCGACGCCGTAGGCGGAGGTGTCCTGCGAAATCACCAGCAGCTCTTTCACGCCAGCGTCAGCGAGGCGTTTGGCTTCCGCCAGCACTTCGCCAATCGGACGGCTCACCAGATCGCCGCGCATGGACGGAATAATGCAGAAGGTGCAGCGATGGTTGCAGCCTTCGGAAATTTTTAAGTAGGCGTAGTGGCGCGGCGTCAGCTTCACGCCCTGTTCCGGCACCAGGCTCAGGAACGGGTTGTGCTTCGGCTTTGGCGTATAGTGGTGGACGTGCTCCAGCACCTGCTCATAGCTGTGCGGACCGGTGATCTCCAGCACCTTCGGGTGCACTTCGCGGATCTGATCCTCTTTTGCGCCGAGACAGCCGGTGACGATCACCTTGCCGTTCTCTTTCAACGCTTCGCCGATCGCTTCCAGCGATTCCTGCACAGCGCTGTCGATAAAGCCGCAGGTGTTAACGATCACCATATCGGCGTTGTCGTAGGTAGGTACGACGTCATAACCTTCGGTGCGCAGTTCGGTTAGGATACGCTCTGAGTCCACGAGGTTTTTCGGGCAGCCCAGGGAGACGAAGCCGATTTTCGGCTGGTGCGTGACATTGCTCATAGCTTAAAAAGTGTTCAATTATTGGAATGGTCAGGGCAGGAATTCTACAGATCTTTGCGAAAAAGAGTATAGCTCCGTCACGGTTAATGGTGAAAAAGCGCACCCAACCCTGCCTTTCACGCCCCTGCCGCTACAGCGGATCCCGCACGCCCCGGGGCAGAGGGGCGGGAAACGCTTCCGGCACGCCGTGCGCGCGGGCGGCGATTCATGCCCGGCGTTGCTGCCGGGCAGAGACTTATTGCGCCGGGGTGACGGCTCCGGAGGGGGCGACGCCGGGCTTTTTCGGCTCGCGCTTATCCTGCAGCGTGAAGACAGAGATCAGAGTAAAGAGCCCGGCGATGCCGCCGAGGATCAGATAGGTGTCGGCGAAGCCAATGGTATCGTACAGATAGCCTGCCAGCGGCGAGTAGATGGCGGTGGCGATCGAGGCGACAAACAGCACCAGTAAATAGACTGTTGAAGAGAGCTTGTGGTCGAAGTTGGCGGCGATGAATTTAAAGACCGACACCAGAATTAACGGTTTCTCCAGGGCATGCATCATTTTTACTGCGCCAATCCACACCGGGCCGAGAGGCACCGCCGAGCCAGCAATACGTACCGACATGATCAGCCCGGCAATGATCAGCGCCCATTTGGCGCCGGTCCGGTTAACAAACCACGGCATCAGGCATAAGAACAGCGTTTCGCCGCACACCTGAATGGAGGCGAGGATCCCATACCAGCGGTTGCCTTCCTCCGGCGTCGGGAATTGCAGCGAGAAGTACTGGGCAAATTGCTGATCGTAGGTGTCATAAATCTGCGTGACGAACAGGGTAAAGATCAGCAGCATCCAGAACTGGCTGTTCTTCGCCAGCTCAAGGGCATGGGAGACCTTCAGCGATTCGCTTCGCGCCACATCGGCGTCAGTTAATTCGATTTTGGTCAGCATAAAGCAGACGGCGGCGATGACGATGGCGAGGCTGGCGAGCCAGAAGGCCAGATTGGGATTGCTGTCGATATATTTACCGACGATCCAGGCCGCGGCCGCCCAGCCTAACGAGCCCCACATCCGCACCCGACCGTATTCGAACTGGTAGCGGCGGGAAATCTTATCGATATAAGAGTCGATCACCCCGCAGCCGGAGTTAAAGATGATCCCCAGATAGATGCCCCCCAGCAGCGCGCCAATCCAGAAGCTGTGCATCAGCAGCGGCGCGTAAACGTAGATAAAGAAGGGGCCTACCGGCAGGAGCAGCGCCACCAGCAGCCAGATAAGGCGTTTTTTCAGGCCGAACTTGTCGGAGATAAAGCCTAAGAAAGGCTGCATCAGCAGGGCGATAAAGGCGTTGACCGAATAGAGCAGGCCGGTTTTCGTGGCGCTGATGCCAAGATGCTGGGTGGTCCAGATGACAAAGAAAGCCATGGTCGACGACCAGGCGAACAGGTAGAGGAAATCGAAAAGACTTAACAGAAGGTAGTTTCTTTTACCGGGCGTCATGGTTCAGTTCCTTGCAAATGGGCAGAGAGATTATCAGCGAACCGCGGTCGCTGTTTTTATTAAATGTTATACGTATTACATTAATGATTTGTTATGGCATCCTGACTGGCGATCGTGCAATAGCGCCAGCAATATAATGTGATCATTGCAGCACTATTTTGGCCTTTTTATAGCGGCGAATGCGAATTAATTTCTTTTTGAAATTAAATGTGATCGTATAACATAATCTTTGTTATATACCTAACAAAGCGGCAAGGTTGTTACATTGTAAAGGGTGTTAAAGGCTTGGAAATAATTGACCTGGCGCATCATTTTGTACAAAAAATAACCGTATTATGGATGAGGTAAAGGACGACAGAGGAGGAACCGTGATGACCGTTGACAGACTATACCGCCACCTTTTGCAGAAGCTCATTAACGCTAATATCGATATTGACGCCTATCTGCAGCTGCGAAAGGCCAAAGGCTACATGTCAGTCAGCGAAAATGACCATCTGCGTGAAAACTTGTTTGAGCTTTGCCGTGAAATGCGTGCACAGGCGCCGCGCCTGCAGAATGTCATTTCACCGGAGGAGAGGGATGCCCTTCGTTTGGCCGGCGAGTCCGTCGCCGCCGCTGCAGTATGCCTGATGAGCGGACATCATGATTGTCCGCTGTACATCGCTGTTAACGTAGAGAAGCTAGAACGCTGTCTGACAGGATTGACTTCAAATATTCATAAATTGAATAAATTGTCGCCAATCCCTCATGCCTGATCGGCTGAAACTCAGGGGAAGTGGACGCTTCCCCTGTTAAAGGTTATGTAAAAATCCCCGCGCAAATTTCCCCGCTGGCTACCCTTTAGCGCAGAGCTGACGAAAGGAGAATGCCATGCGTCCGATCCCGCTGCTGTTGCTATTGAGCGCCCTGTCGCTGCCGGCCCTGAGCCAGGCCGCGGTGCGGGTGGAAGTATTGCAGAACCGGCTGGCCCATCCGTGGAGCCTGGCGTTTCTCCCCGGCGACCAGGGCATGTTGATTACTCTGCGCGGCGGCGAGCTCAAGCGCTGGCAGCCGGGTAAAGGCCTGTCGGCGCCGATAGCCGGCGTGCCGCAGGTGTGGGCCAACGGCCAGGGAGGCTTACTGGACGTGGCGCTGGCCCCGGATTTCGCGCAGTCGCGGCGGGTGTGGCTAAGCTATGCGGAGAGCGACGCCAGCGGCAAAGCGGGCACCGCGGTGGGCTACGGGCAGTTGAGCCAGGATGCCACGCAGCTGACGAACTTCACCGTGGTGTTTCGCCAGCAGCCGAAACTCTCCGTCGGCAATCATTTTGGCGGCCGGCTGGTATTCGACGGCAAAGGGCATCTGTTTATTGGCCTCGGGGAGAACAATCAGCGTCCCACCGCTCAGGATCTCGGCAAGCTGCAGGGAAAAGTGGTCCGTCTGACGGAGACCGGGGGCGTTCCGCCGGATAACCCCTTTGTTGGCCGGGCCGACGTGAGGCCGGAGATCTGGGCCTACGGCATCCGCAATCCGCAGGGTATGGCGATGAATCCGTGGAGCGGGGCGCTGTGGCTGAACGAGCATGGTCCGCGCGGCGGGGATGAAATTAATATCCCGCAGGCGGGAAAAAACTACGGCTGGCCGCTGGCGACGCACGGCATTAACTACAGCGGCCTGCCCATTCCGGAGGCCAGGGGCAAGACGGTGCCGGGGACCGAGCCTCCCCTGCATGTCTGGCCGGTCTCACCGGGAGTGAGCGGGATGGCCTTTTACGCGGCGCAGACCTTTCCCCAGTGGCAACATAAGCTGTTTATCGGCGCGCTGAAGGAGACGTCGCTGATTGTTCTGGCGGTGGACGGCAATCAGGTCCGTGAGGAGGAGCGCCTGCTGGAGGCGCGCGGGAAACGGATCCGCGACGTCCGCGTGGGACCCGACGGCTATCTGTATGTGTTAACCGACGAGTCTAACGGCGAGCTATTGCGGCTGAGTCCGGAGAGTTAATTTCAGGTGACCGGGATCTGCACCACTTCGCGCCAGGCCGGACGCTGGCTAATCTGCTGATACCAGCGCTGCAGATGGGGACGCGGTTGCCAGCTGTCGAGGATCGACAGCAGGTTGTAGACGAAGGGGGCGACGGCAATATCGCCAAGGCCGAACTGCTCGCCGGAGAGCCACGGCGTTTTCGCCAGCTCGTCATCCAGCATGGCGAACAGCGCTTCGCAGGCGCTGATCCCCGCGGCGATGGCCGCCGGGTCGCGTTGCTCCGGCGGCGTCCTCACCAGGCCCATTAACACCGGGCGATGGGCGGGAGAGAGCGTGCCGTTGGACCAGTCCATCCACTTATCGCCTTGCGCGCGCTGCGCCGGCGCGGCCAGCCACAGACGGTCAGCGCCATACTGGGCGGCAAGGTAGCGAATAATCGTATTTGATTCCCACAACACCACCCCGGTGGCGTCGTCCTTTAACAGCGGCACCAGCCCGTTGGGGTTCATCGCCAGATATTCCGGGTCACGATTGAGACCAAACTCCAGCCCGGCGAGGATCTGCTCATACGGCAGATCCAGCTCCTCCAGCACCCAGCGCACTTTCTTCACGTTGGTCGAGTTATTACGTCCCCACAGTGTAATCATTTTCGCTCCTGAGTTTGTTTCACTGCCGTTGCAGCGCGATCGGCGATCATGTTGGGATAAAGTTAATATTTAGGCAATCACGATCAAAAAAATTGTTCTGATTAAAGCACAGCGGCATGTTATTGCGTAAACTTTAAAAACTTTACCAACTCGCTGTTTCTTTAAGGTCATTTGTACGCTTTACTCACCGGTTGCTGCGGCGCGGTCAGAGTGGCGCGGCATATTTTGTTTGGAAAGGATACTTGGGTGGCTCTTATGATGCATGACGCTTTTTCCCTTCGCGGCCTCGCGGCAGGTTGCGCGCTGTTATTTCTTGTCGCACCTGCGGTGCAGGCTGCAGAACAACTCCCCGACGCCCCTTCGATTGACGCTCGCGCCTGGATCCTGATGGACTACGCCAGCGGGAAGGTGCTGAGCGAAGGCAATGCCGATGAAAAACTCGACCCGGCCAGTCTGACGAAGATTATGACCAGCTACGTGGTGGGGCAGGCGATAAAAGCGGGAAAAATTAAACTGACCGATATGGTGACCGTCGGGCGCGATGCCTGGGCGACCGGCAACCCGGCGCTGCGCGGTTCATCGGTGATGTTCCTCAAGCCCGGCATGCAGGTTTCAGTAGAAGATCTGAACAAAGGGGTCATCATTCAGTCCGGTAACGACGCCAGCATTGCCATTGCGGACTACGTGGCGGGCAGCCAGGACGCTTTCGTCAGCCTGATGAACGGCTACGCCAAAAAAATGGGGCTGACCAACACCACCTTTATGACCGTCCACGGCCTCGATGCGCCGGGGCAGTTCAGTACCGCCCGCGATATGGCGTTACTGACCAAAGCGATGATCCACGACGTACCGGAAGAGTACGCGGTACATAAAGAGAAAGAGTTTACCTTTAATAAAATTCGCCAGCCAAACCGTAACCGCCTGCTGTGGAGCACCAACCTCAACGCCGATGGCGTGAAAACCGGGACCACCGCCGGGGCCGGCTATAACCTGGTTTCTTCGGCCACTCAGGGCGATATGCGTCTGATTGCCGTGGTGCTGGGGACCAAAACCGACCGCATTCGCTTTAACGAGTCGGAAAAACTGCTAACCTGGGGCTTCCGCTTCTATGAAACCGTGACGCCGATTAAACCGGATGCCACCTTCGTCACCCAGCGCGTGTGGTTTGGCGACAGCAGCGAAGCGAAACTGGGGGCCGGCGAAGCGGGCTCTATCACCCTGCCGAAGGGCCAGCTGAAAAACCTGAAAGCCAGCTACACCTTAAACCAGCCGCAGCTTACCGCGCCGCTGGAGAAGGGGCAGGTGGTCGGGACTATCGACTTTAAGCTGAATGATAAAACCATCGAGCAGCGCCCGCTGATCGTCATGGAGCCGGTGAAAGAGGGCGGCTTCTTCAGCCGGATGATCGACTTCGTACTGATGAAACTGCACGGCTGGTTCGGCAGCTGGTTCTCCTGATGCCATGACCGCGCCCGGCGGGGCGCGGTCAGTTACGCTTCAATAGTGACGCTTCAATACAGCAGGGAGATCTGCTGTGCCTTCGCCAGCGCCACCAGCTCATCATCCGGGCAGATATCGCTGGCGATCACGTCAAACTTCGCTAACGCCCCCATGCGCGCCGGACGCACTTTGCCAAACTTGCTGTGGTCGACCACCAGTACATGGTAGCGCGCGTGTCGCATCGCCCAGTGTTTGACCGGCAACTCCTCCAGGTTATAGCAGGTCGCCCCCTGTTCGCAGTCAATGCCCGCCGCCGAGTAAAAGGCGATGTCAGGGCTCAGATGGCTGAGGGTATCCTCAAGGCTCAGCGGCATAAAAATCGCGTTGCTGGCATGAAATTCTCCACCACACAGGACCGCGCGGCACTGGGGCTTTTCCTGCAGGGCCAGAAAGGTGTTCAGGGAGTAGCAGACGCCGGTGAAGGGCAAGGCATCGTCAATGGCGTCAATGATCCACGGGGTGGTGGTCCCGCAGTCGAAGAAGGCCATCTGATGGGGCTCCAGCAGCGCGGCCGCATGGCGGGCGGCGCGGCGTTTCTCCTCGACCAGCCGGGTCTTTTGGTCGCTGAGCAGGTAATGGGTGGCGCTGCGCGGCTCCAGCACAATGTATCCGCCGAGCAGCACGACCGGACCGCTGTGGCCGTTGAGGTCGCGACGAATGGTCATTTCCGACACCCCAAGCAGGGAGGCCGCTTCTTTCAGATGCAGCTTATCGCTGCGCTTGAGTGCCTGAATGAGTTGACTGATGCGTTCGTCACGGCGAGTTTCCATATTCCCTCTGCGCTAAAATCGCCCTGCGGAGGCAGGGCGTTAGCGGGATTTTACCTGTCGCTTGCGGGTTAGTCACGCGGTGGCCGCCGCGACGGTCGGCGTTTAGCCGCGCACCCAGCCTTTGCGGATCGGCAGGGAGAAGCAGAGGCGATAGAGGCGCTGCAGCTGACGGTACAGCGCCGGGCCGACAGTATGCCAGATTAGCGCCGCGCCAAGGCAGCCGCACATCCCGGCCAGCAGGCCGCCAATCATGTCCAGCGGCCAGTGGACGCCGAGATAGACGCGGGACCAGGCGATGGCGGCGGCAAGGGCCATCAGCAGGGCGCCGGACCACAGGCGATGCCAGAACAGGAAGGCCAGGGCAAAGGTAAAGCTGACGGTGCCATGGTCGCTGGGGAAGGAGTCGTCCGCCGCATGGTGCAGGAAGTTATAGCCCACGCCGGCGACAAATGGCCGATCGTGCGGATAGAGGTGGCCGATCGCCCATGAGACGGTCAGGCTGATCGTCAGCGCCAGCATCAGCTTAAACACCATCTGCCGCTGGGCAGGCCCCCACAGCCACAAGGCCACCACCAGCAGGGGCACGATCAGAATCAGATCTTTAGCGATGAAAATCGCCACCTCAATGGCCCACTGCGGCGAGGCCGGGGTTGCGTTGAGCAGGGCGAACAGCGCGTAGTTAATATTTTCCAGCATAGACTTCCAGGCTCGTTGGTCCGATAGCAAATAAGCCGCCTACCCTAAATAAAAGCGGTGCGGAGATAAAGCAGCATTGTCTTAAAAATCAGGTTGTTATGAAATGTCGCCTCCTGAGGCGCGGCGCTAACCCCCTGAAAAGCGTCAGTATATCCTTTGTCACATTGTTGAAACATAAACGGAATATATACGCAGAGTGAATTGCAAAGGAGAAGCCTGACGGGGGCGCGCAACTCGCAATATTGTGCGGTGTCACCCACAATTCACTATCTCCGCGCCGGGAGTTTCATTACACTTTGCGCGATTTTTGATAGATAAGAGATTTCATGCAAAATTATTCGCTTTCAGGCCGCCGCCTCGGAAGGCAGGCGTTGCTGTTCCCGCTATGTCTGGTGCTGTACGAGTTTTCCACCTATATCGGCAACGATATGATCCAGCCGGGTATGCTGGCCGTGGTTCAGGAATTCCAGGTGGGCAACGAGTGGGTACCCACCTCGATGACCGCCTATCTGGCCGGCGGCATGTTTTTACAGTGGCTGCTGGGGCCGCTGTCGGACCGTATTGGCCGCCGTCCGGTGATGTTGACCGGGGTGGTGTGGTTTATCGTCACCTGCCTGGCGACGCTGCTGGCGCAGACCATTGAGCAGTTCACCCTGCTGCGCTTCCTGCAGGGGATCAGCCTGTGCTTTATCGGCGCGGTCGGCTACGCGGCGATCCAGGAGTCCTTTGAGGAGGCGGTGTGTATTAAAATCACTGCCCTGATGGCCAACGTGGCGCTGATTGCTCCGCTGCTGGGGCCGCTGGTGGGCGCCGCCTGGGTGCATATCCTGCCGTGGGAGATGATGTTCGTGCTGTTCGCCGTGCTGGCGGCCATCTCGTTTGTCGGCCTGCAGCGGGCGATGCCGGAGACCGCGACGCGGCTGGGTGAAAAGCTGTCGGTCAAAGAGCTGGGCCGCGATTATCGCCTGGTGCTGAAAAACCTGCGCTTCGTCGCCGGCGCGCTGGCCACCGGCTTTGTCAGCCTGCCGCTGCTGGCGTGGATTGCCCAGTCGCCGGTCATTATTATCAGCGGCGAACAAGCCACCAGCTATGAGTATGGCATGCTGCAGGTGCCGATTTTCGGCGCGCTGATTGCCGGCAACCTGGTGCTGGCGCGCCTGACTTCGCGCCGTACCGTGCGCTCGCTGATTATCATGGGCGGCTGGCCGATCGTGTTTGGCCTGCTCCTCTCCGCGGCGGCGACGGTAGTCTCTTCCCACGCCTATCTGTGGATGACCGCCGGCCTGAGCTTCTACGCCTTCGGGATTGGCCTGGCGAACGCCGGCCTGGTGCGCTTAACCCTGTTCGCCAGCGAGATGAGCAAAGGCACGGTTTCGGCGGCGATGGGAATGCTGCAGATGCTGATCTTCACCGTCGGCATCGAGCTCAGCAAACATGCTTACGAGCTGGGCGGCAATGGGCTGTTCAGCCTGTTTAACCTGCTGGGCGGGGTGCTGTGGCTGGGGCTGATGATCTACTTCCTGAAAGATAAAAGCGTCGGCAATTCGCAGCAGGGGTAACCGGTTTTCAACCCGGATGCGCTTGCATCCGGGTCTTATCAGGCGAACGGCGCTTCGCGATCCAACACCTTATCGATAATCTGCAGAACCCCCTCTTCGTTGTTGTGCGGCGCATGATAGCGGGCGACGGCTTTGACGTCTTCCCGGGCGTTGGCCATGGCGAAGCCAAACCCGGCGTGCTGCAGCATTTCGATATCGTTGCCGCTGTCGCCGAACGCCACCACCTCATGATCCTCGATGCCCCAGCGCTGCTGCAAAATACGCAGGCCGTTGGCTTTGTGCACCCCCGGGATAATTAAGTCGATGCTGCCGTAGCCGGTGGCCACTGCGGTCACCATGTCCCCCAGCGCCGCGTGCAGCCTCGGCTGAATTTCCGGGATCAGGCGGTCCGGCACGTTGAGACCAAATTTGAGGATGGTGTCATCGAGATGGTTAAAATCATCCACCAGTTCAAGGCGGTGATAATACTTCGCCGCCACCGTCTTCAGCGCGTCGTTGTAGCGGTTGAGGGTGTAGGCGCTGCGCTTCCCGCAGGCGATGATTTCGATATTCGGCAGCGTCTGCAGATGATCGACCACGGCGTTGAAATGGTGAACCGGCAGCTGGCAGTTGAAGACGTCTTCATTGTCGCTCACTACCCAGCCGCCGTTTTCCGCCACGAAGGCGATCTGGTGGGCGATCTCCGGAAAGAAGGAGATCAGCTGGTAGTACTGGTTGCCGCTGGCGACCACGAAGCGAATGTTCTGCTCGCGCATTCGTTGATACTGGGCGAGGAAGCGCGGCCGGTTGTAGGTTTTGGCATCGCTTAAAAAGGTGCCGTCCATATCCACCGCAATCAGTTTGATGCTCATTAGCTGTTCTCCATAACGGGTTCAGACTGTGGCTTAGCCACCGCGCGGGCGACCAGCGCCGCCACCATCACCAGGCCCAGCACCACCAGCATCGCGCTGCGCAGGCCGAAGTGCTCGCCCAGGAAGCCCAACAGCGGCGGCCCGACGAGGAAAGCAAGATACCCGGTAATCGCCACCACGCTGACGCGCTTAGGGGCATCCGGACCGGTATCGCTGGCGGCGGAAATAGTCAGCGGGAAGCCGAGCGAGGCGCCGATGCCCCACAGCAGCACCGAGATGCCCGCCACCCAGGGGTTATCGACGAAGATAATCAGGCCGATACCCAGGGCGCCCATCACCGCGCTGCCGCGAACCACCGTCACCCGGCTGTAGCGATCGATAAACCAGCCGCCGGTAAAGCGGCCCAGCGTCATGCCGAGGGTGAAGCCGGCATAGATCAGCGAGCCGGAGGTGGGGCTAAAGCCGTGGCCGTCCACCATCAGCAGCGGCAGCCAGTCATTGGCCGAGCCTTCGGCAAAGGCCATCGCCAGGACGATGACCCCGATAAGCAGCAACTGCGCGTCGCGCCATACCGGCAGACCTTTCGCCTCGCCGTGGGCGGCTTCGGCGGCATTTTTACCGGTACCCTCCGGAATGGCGCGGATGGCAATGGCGATGGGCAGAATGGCCACCAGCGCGGCCGCCAGGATATGCGGGGCGGCGGGCAGGCCGAACCCGGTCACCGCCATGCCCACCCCGGCGCCGAACAGGGTGCCAAAGCTGTAGAAGCCGTGCATCATCGGCAGCACCGTTTTATTCATCTCCCGCTCAACCGCCGCGCCCTCGACGTTAATGGCGACCTCTGCCGAGCCAAAGCTGGCGCCAAAGATGGCCAGACCGAAGGCGAACAGCGGGGCGGAGGTGACCCACAGCGCCAGGCTGAGCACCAGCATGCCGAGTACGGCGAAGGACATGGTGGTGCGGATGACCTTGCGGGTGCCAAAGCGCTTCACCAGCCACGCCGAGCAGAGAATACCGCTCATCGATCCCACCGACAGGCCAAACAGCACGACGCCCATCTCTGCGGTAGAAAGCGCCAGCAGATCGCGGATCGCCGGCGTGCGGGTGGCCCAGGAGGCCATTAATAAGCCGGGGATGAAAAAGAACATAAACAGCGCCCACAGTCGAAGCTGGAGCGCTCTGCGCGAAGATTGCGTCGTCATCCGTAAACGCCTTAAAGGAGAAGAGTGAAGACAACAGTAGCAAGCATGTGTACATTTGTACATAAACCGGAAGAGGAAAATCATGGCCCGTAGACCGAACGATCCGCAGCGCCGCGAGCGCATCCTGCAGGCGACGCTGGACACCATCGCGGCGCACGGCGTCCATGCGGTGACGCACCGTAAAATCGCCACCTGCGCGAATGTGCCGCTGGGGTCGCTGACCTACTATTTCAGCGGCATCGAGGCGCTGATCGCGGAGGCGTTCAACCTGTTTACCGCCGAGATGTCGGCGCAGTATCAGCAAAGCTTCGCCGGAGTAACGAACCGGCAACAAGCCTGCGATGCCATCGCGGAGCTGATCTTCAGCGCCCAGGTGACCACGGCGCGCAATATGGAGCTGATGTACCAGCTGTACGCGTTCTGCAGCAGCCAGCCAGCGCTGAAGGCGGTGATGCAGAACTGGATGCGGCGCAGCCAGCAGACGCTGGAGCAGTGGTTTGCCCCCGACACCGCCCGCGGCCTTGACGCCTTTATTGAAGGGATGACCCTGCACTTTGTCACCGACCGCGCGCCGCTGTCGAAGGCGGCGATCCGCATGATGGTCGGGCAGCTGGCAGGGGAGAGGGCGCAGGAAGAGGGGCGCTGAGGCGGCGTTTCAGCCGGAATGGCTAAACGCAGGCAACAAAAAACCCATCAACCTTGAACCGAAGTGGCGGGGTTGATGGGCTCCACAAAATGGGGACATCAAAGAAAAGCAGTGGCATTACTTATGACTGATGCCCTGAGAAAAAGTTCTGCCTGTGGCGGCTTTTTTCGCAAAAAATTTATTGTAGCCCTGGCCAGATGATCACGATGAGCGTCCCGGCGAGGGTGAGCAGCACGTTGGCGATGGCGTAGGTGCCCGCATAGCCGAGCGCCGGGATGTTGCTGCGCGCGGTATCGCTGATGATCTCCATCGCCGGGGCGCAGGTGCGGGCCCCCATCATGGCGCCGAACAGCATCGCCCGGTTCATGCGCAGCACGTAGGCGCCGAACAGGAAGCAGATCACCACCGGCACCAGGCTGACGATAAGCCCGGCCGCCAGCATCTGGCCGCCGACGGCGCCCAGCCCGTTATTGATCCCGGCCCCGGCGCTGAGCCCGACCCCGGCCATAAACACCATCAGACCAAACTCTTTCACCATGTTCAGCGCCCCCTGCGGGATATAGCCAAAGGTTGGGTGGTTGGCGCGCAGGAAGCCAAGCATGATGCCGGCGAACAGCAGGCCGGCGGCGTTGCCGATGCCGAAGCTGAAGGAGCTGAACTGGAAGGTGATCATGCCGATCATCAGGCCGACGATAAAGAAGGCGCAGAAGGCGAGGAGGTCGGTCACCTGGCTGTGAATGGAGATAAAGCCGATGCGGTCGGCTACGGTCTTCACGCGGCGGGCGTCGCCGCTGACCTGCAGCACGTCGCCTTTGTTCAGCACCACGTTGTCGTCGATAGGCATCTCGATCTGGCTGCGAATGACCCGGTTCAGGAAGCAGCCGTGATCGGTAAGCTTGAGCTGCGCCAGGCGGCGGCCGACGGCGTTGTGGTTTTTGACCACAATCTCTTCGGTGACGATGCGCATGTCGAGCAGGTCGCGGTCGAAAACCTCTTTACCGTTGCGGAAGCTCGGGTCGAGGCGGGCGTGCGCGTCCGGGTAGCCCACCAGCGCAATATCGTCGCCCATCTGCAGCACCGCGTCGCCGTCCGGGTTGGCCAGAATGCCGTTGCGGCGGATGCGTTCGATATAGCAGCCGGTCTGGCGATAAATGCCCAGCTCGCGCAGATTTTTGCCATCCGCCCATGCCACCAGCTCCGGGCCGACGCGATAGGCGCGGATCACCGGCAGGTAGACTTTACGTTTGGAATCGGTATCGAGGCCGCGCTCGCGGGCGATTTGCTGGGCGCTGGTCTGCAGATCCTGATGCTGCAGCTTGGGCATATAGCGGGCGCCGACGATCAGGCTCACCAGACCAACCAGGTAGGTCAGGGCATAGCCGAGGCTCAGGTGGTCAAGCGACTGCGCCAGCTGATCGCTGGGCAGGCCGAAATGGCGCAGGGTGTCCCCCGCGCCCACCAGCACCGGGGTGGAGGTCATCGCCCCCGCCAGCATACCGGCGGTGAGCCCGATATCCCAGCCGAACACTTTACCCAGCACCATGGCGATCAGCATCGCGCTGCCGACCATCACCAGGGCCAGCATCAGATAGTTTTTCCCGTCGCGGAAAAAAATCGAAAAAAAGTTAGGACCGGCTTCCACGCCGACGCAAAAAATAAACAACATAAAGCCGAGATTAAGGGCATCGGTGTTAATCGCGAAATGCTGCTGACCTAATAATAGAGAAACGACTAAAACGCCAATGGAATTACCAAGTTGTACTGAGCCGAGACGCAGTTTTCCCAGGCATAGTCCTAATGCAAGTACAACGAATAATAACAGGATGTAATTCCCGTTTAACAAATCTGCGACGTTTATATTCACGAAAGCCAACTTCTCGTTTACTAGTAAGTTGTTGAAGGAAATGGTTATTTGGTCTAAGGTTGCTCAGGCGTTCGCGTTGTCGCGAACCTATTCTGGCACCCTGTTATAACCAGCAAAAATATACCCGCTAGTTTAATCCTTCCTGGATGCGGCGGCTAGTGACAATCGTTTTTAGGCTGGTAGGGGAGTTATTGGCATGGATTGCCGAAATGCTTTATCTGACTGGGCGACGTGGACGTGAGTTAGAGGCAACATCAGGAGGATACGGTGAAATCTGAGCGTAGTTGGGCCGGCATTATCTGTGGCTTCGTTCTGTTCATTGTGGTGTGCTTATCGTTGTTGTTACATATGAAAGGGGCCTTTCGCGCCAGCGGCAACCCGGAGCTGGGCCTGCTCTTCTTTTTGCTGCCAGGGGCGGCGGCGAGCTGTCTCTCTCCCGGACGGCGGGTGCTGCGTCCTTTGCTCGGCGCGATACTGGCGGCGCCGGTCTGTATGGTGACGATGCGGCTGTTTTTCGTCACGCACCGGACGTTCTGGCAGGAGATGGCGTGGGTACTGAGCGCGGTGTTCTGGTGTGCGCTCGGGGCGTTGTGCTTTTTGTTTATCTGCGCCTGGCTTGATACCTGGCGCAGTCATTCATCGAGTAAATAAATTTACTCAGGCAAACAGGCCAAGGTTCTCTTTCGCCCAGGCTTCGAAATCGGTGCAACCGCCGATGTGTTTCTGGTCGACGAAAATCTGCGGTACGGTTTCAACCGGTTTGCCGACGGTTTTTTCCAGATCAGCTTTGCTGATGCCTTCGGCGTGAATATCCACGTAACGGTAGTTAAAGTCATCACGCTCGTTGGTCAGTTTTTCTGCCAGCTCTTTGGCGCGAACGCAGTAAGGGCAGCCTGGACGACCAAAAATAACGGTAAACATTGCTTCTCTCCTTAAACCTCAGCCGGATGGCGAATGGCGCTTATGATGCCTGCATTGGCCGGTGAGGGAAAGAAGGTTCTGCCTTTTGCTTCGATGGTTTACGGCTATGTTTGATAAATGTCGTACTATCAAAACCCGTATACTGACCCGGCGGCGCGGTGGCATTGGCTGGCGCGCCGCGTTTATCAACCGGAGAGGCGTGATGCGAAAATTTGCCCCGTTGCCAAAAAGCATACTGCTGGTTGAGATCCTCGGGATGGGGCTGTTAACCCTCGCCTGGCTCTCGCTTAACCAGTATGTCCAGCTGCCTGCGCCCATTGCCAGCCCGACCGCGGCGCTGGTGATGCTCTTTGCCGGGATCGTGCTGATGATCCCCGCCGCCATCGTCGTGATGTGGCGGATGGCGCAGATCGTGGCCCCGCAGTTAACCCACTCTCCTGAGCCTGAATCCTTGTCTGACAGAGAAAAACGAAATGACGCCGACCATTGAGCTGCTGCGCAGCCACCGTTCTATCCGCCACTTCACCGATGCGCCCGTGAGCGACGAACAGCGCGCGGCGATTATCGCCAGCGCGCAAGCGGCATCTACCTCGAGTTTTTTACAGTGCACCTCCATCATCCGTATTACCGACCCGGCCCTGCGTGAACGTCTGGTCCCGCTGACCGGCGGCCAGCAGCACGTCGCCCAGGCGGCGGAGTTTTGGGTCTTCTGCGCCGACTTTAACCGCCACCTGCAGATCTGCCCGCAGGCGGAGCTGGGGCTGGCGGAACAGCTGCTGATCGGCGTTGTCGATACGGCGCTGCTGGCGCAAAACGCGCTGACCGCCGCCGAGTCCCTCGGGCTGGGTGGCGTCTATATCGGCGGGTTGCGCAACAGCATCGAGGCGGTGACCGAGCTGCTGGAGCTGCCGCAGCACGTCCTGCCGCTGTTCGGTCTTTGCCTTGGCTGGCCGGCGGATAACCCGGACATCAAGCCGCGGATGCCGGCCGCCATGCTGGTGCATGAGAACCGCTATCAGCCGCTGGATAACGCGCTGCTGGCGGAGTATGACGAACAGCTGGCGCACTATTATCTGTCGCGCGGCAGCAACGCCCGCCGCGATACCTGGAGCGATCATATCCGTCGCACTATCGTGAAAGAGAGTCGTCCGTTTATTCTCGACTATCTGCATAAGCAGGGGTGGGCAACGCGCTGATTACGTGTACACTGCTGCTCCGGCCAGGCGGTATCCGCCGCTGGCGGCAGGAAAGGTGGAAGTGTGTTCGATAGCTGAGGCCCGCCAGTGCGGGTCTTTTTGCAGAGGTGCAGGATGAAAATTGCCATATTATCCCGGGATGGAACGCTTTATTCATGTCGACGCCTGCGCGAAGCGGCGCAACAGCGCGGGCATCAGGTCGAGATCCTCGATCCGCTTTCCTGTTATATGAACGTCAGCCCGGTGGCCTCTTCGATCCACTATAAAGGGCGCCAGCTGCCGCACTTTGATGCGGTGATCCCGCGCATTGGCTCGGCGATCACCTACTATGGCACCGCGGCCCTGCGTCAGTTTGAGCTCCTGGGAAGCTATCCGCTGAACGAATCGGTCGCCATCACCCGCGCTCGCGATAAGCTGCGCTCGCTGCAGCTGCTGGCGCGACAGGGCATCGATCTGCCGCTGACCGGCATCGCTCACTCCCCCGATGACACCAGCGATCTGATCGCCATGGTCGGCGGCGCGCCGCTGGTGGTGAAGCTGGTGGAGGGTACCCAGGGGATCGGCGTGGTGCTGGCGGAGACCCGCCAGGCGGCGGAGAGCGTGATCGACGCCTTTCGCGGGCTGAACGCCCACATCCTGGTGCAGGAGTATATTGCCGAGGCGAAAGGCTGCGATATTCGCTGCCTGGTAGTTGGCAATGAGGTGGTGGCGGCGATCGAACGGCGGGCGAAAGAGGGCGATTTTCGCTCTAACCTGCACCGTGGCGGCATGGCTACGGTGGCGCAGATTAGCGATGAGGAGCGCGCCATTGCCATCAAGGCGACGCAAACCCTGGGCCTGGACGTCGCCGGTGTCGATATTTTACGCGCCACCCGCGGGCCGCTGGTGATGGAGGTGAATGCCTCGCCCGGACTGGAAGGCGTGGAAACCACCTCCGGCGTGGACATCGCCAGCAGGATGATCGCCTGGATCGAGCGCCAGGCGACACCGGAATTCTGTTTGAAAATAGGCGGCTAACCGCCGGATGCAAGACTGTCATGGTATGCGGCGCTTTTTTTGCGTAAGCTATGGCGTCGTTTTTCCACTGTAAGAGGTCACAGGCACTATGGATTCACTGGTCGTTCCAGGTCTGGATACGCTACGTCGCTGGCTGGATGAGATCGGCATCAGCTTTTTTGAGTGCGATTCCTGTCAGGCATTGCACCTGCCGCATATGCAGAATTTCGACGGTATTTTTGATGCCAAAATTGACCTGGTGGATAACGTGGTGCTCTTTTCCGCCCTGGCGGAGGTGAAGCCGTCTGCTTTACTGGCGCTGTCGGCGGATCTCTCGGCCATCAACGCCAGTTCGTTAACCGTGAAGGCGTTTATCGACATTCAGGACGATAATTTGCCCAAGCTGGTGGTCTGCCAGTCGCTGTCTATCGGCCCCGGGGTGACGATGGAGCAGTTCGCCTGGTTCTTCCGCCAAAGCGAGGAGCAGATCTCGATGGTGATCCTCGAAGCCGGCGCCAATCAGCTGCTGTACAAAGGCGAAGAAGAAGAGCCGGCCGCAGAAAACGTGCAATACCATTTTCTTCACTAAACCTGCCTAAAATTAGCGCAGCCACTACCGCAGCGGCTGCGTATTACCCGCTTTTATTCTGCATTTAACCTTTCTTTAAAGCATTATTCACCGCCATTCAGGCCGTTTTGGCTTATCACGTAGACCGTTATTGCATAAAAATTTGATAAAAGGCGTTTTTTTACCTGGGCTATAGCCTCTTATTCTGGCTACAGTTATTCTGGCGATGCTTCCAGTTGCGAGCAACCACTCCGGGAGAGATCCGCTCTCCTTTTCTCAGGCAATGAAAAAATATGCATGATTTTTGCATGCGTAGAAATGCGTATATTTGAGCCCGTAAGTTAACGGGCGTTGAGAAGGAAAAGAGATATGACCGCCTTTGGTAAAAAATGGTTAACAGGTCTGGTTACGGGTGCGCTGATGGCCGTCTCTGCCGGTTCGCTCGCCGCCGAACAAAAAACCCTGCATGTCTATAACTGGTCTGATTATATTGCGCCGGACACCGTGGCCAATTTCGAAAAAGAGACCGGGATTAAAGTCGTGTATGACGTTTTTGATTCCAATGAAGTGCTGGAAGGTAAATTAATGGCCGGCAGCACCGGTTTCGATCTGGTGGTGCCATCGGCCAGCTTCCTTGAGCGCCAGCTGGCGGCGGGCGTGTTCCAGCCGCTGGATAAGAGCAAGCTGCCGAACTGGAAGAATCTCGACCCCGAAGTGCTGAAGCTGGTCGCCAAGCATGACCCGGAGAATAAATACGCCATGCCTTACCTGTGGGCGACGACGGGCATTGGCTACAACGTTGATAAAGTGAAAGCCGTCCTCGGCAAAGATGCGCCGGTGGACAGCTGGGATCTGGTGCTGAAGCCGGAGAACCTAGAAAAACTGAAAAGCTGCGGCGTCTCCTTCCTCGACGCGCCGGAAGAGATTTTCGCCACCGTGCTGAACTACCTTGGCAAGGATCCGAACAGCAGCAAAGCGAATGATTACACCGGTCCGGCCACCGATCTGCTGCTGAAGCTGCGGCCGAACATTCGCTACTTCCACTCTTCGCAATATATTAACGACCTCGCCAATGGCGACATCTGCGTGGCGATCGGCTGGGCTGGGGACGTCTGGCAGGCGGCGAACCGCGCGAAAGAGGCGAAGAACGGCGTCAACGTCTCCTACTTTATTCCGAAGGAAGGCGCCCTGGCGTTCTTTGACGTCTTTGCGATGCCGGCCGACGCTAAGAATAAAGATGAGGCCTATCAGTTCCTTAACTATCTAATGCGCCCGGATGTGATCGCCAAAATCAGCGACCAGGTGTTCTACGCCAACGGCAACAAGGCCTCTACGCCGCTGGTCAGCGAGACTATCCGTAACAACCCGGCGATTTATCCGCCAGCGGATGTGTTCGCCAAACTGTTCACGCTGAAGGTGCAGGATCCGAAGATCGACCGCGTGCGCACCCGCGCGTGGACCAAAGTGAAGAGCGGTAAATAAACTCTGACGGCCCGGTAAGCGGGCCGTATCAGAACGGCACTCGCCGGGAAATGGCAGCGCGCCCGGCGAGCAGAAGCACCAGGATGGTGCACCTGCACTGTTAAGCACGAAGTATGGCACCGGACCATATGGTGATCGTTTTTTTGCCGGAGAGCACCCGATTGAACGACGTAATGCCCCGCCCACAGGCGAAAGCCCCCAAAGCGCTGACCCCGCTGCTGGAAATCCGTAACTTAACCAAGTCGTTTGATGGCCAGCACGCTGTCGACGATGTCAGTCTCACTATTTATAAAGGCGAAATTTTTGCTCTGCTGGGCGCATCAGGCTGCGGGAAATCGACCCTGCTGCGCATGCTGGCGGGCTTTGAGCAACCGACCGCCGGACAGATTATGCTCGACGGCGTGGATCTGGCGCGCGTACCGCCCTATCAGCGGCCTATCAATATGATGTTCCAGTCCTACGCCCTGTTTCCCCATATGACCGTTGAGCAGAATATCGCTTTCGGTCTGAAGCAGGATCGTCTGCCTAAGGCGGAAATCACCGCCCGGGTGCAGGAGATGCTGGCTCTGGTGCACATGCAGGAGTTCGCTAAACGTAAGCCGCACCAGCTCTCTGGCGGTCAGCGCCAGCGCGTCGCGTTGGCGCGCAGCCTGGCGAAACGACCAAAGCTGCTGCTGCTCGACGAGCCGATGGGGGCGCTGGATAAAAAGCTGCGCGATCGCATGCAGCTGGAAGTAGTGGATATTCTTGAGCGCGTTGGCGTGACCTGCGTGATGGTGACTCACGATCAGGAAGAGGCCATGACCATGGCGGGCCGTATCGCCATCATGAACCGCGGCAAGTTTGTGCAGATTGGCGAACCGGAAGAGATTTACGAGCACCCGACCACCCGCTACAGCGCCGAGTTCATCGGCTCGGTGAACGTCTTTGAAGGGCTGGTGAAAGAGCGTCTGGAAGATGGCCTGGTGCTGCGCTCGCCGGGACTGGTGCATCCGCTGAAGGTCGACCCCGACGCCTCGGTGGTGGACAACGTGCCGGTGTGGGTGGCGCTGCGTCCGGAGAAGATCATGCTGTGCGATGAGCCGCCGGCGGATGGCTACAATTTTGCCGTCGGCGAGGTGATTCATATCGCCTATCTGGGGGATCTCTCCATCTACCATGTGCGCCTGCAAAGCGGGCAGATGATCAGCGCCCAGCTGCAGAATGAGCACCGCCATCGGAAAGGAACGCCCACCTGGGGTGACGAGGTGCGTTTATGCTGGGATGCGGACAGCTGCGTTGTACTGACGGTGTAAGGAGAGGGCGATGAGTACCGTTGAATCCCCGTCAGGGGCGAAAAAACCGGGCGGCTTCGCGCTGTGGGCGGCGCGCCTGCAGATGGCGCATGGCCGCAAGCTGGTGATCGCGCTGCCCTATCTGTGGCTGATCCTGTTGTTTATGCTGCCGTTCCTGATCGTGTTCAAGATAAGTCTTGCCGAGATGGCGCGGGCGATCCCCCCCTACACCGATCTGATGGAGTGGGCGGATGGTCAGCTGACGCTGACCCTTAACTTTGCCAACCTCCTGCAGCTGACCGACGATCCGCTCTATTTTGAGGCTTATCTGCAGTCGCTGCAGGTGGCGGGCATCTCGACGCTCTGCTGCCTGCTGCTGGGCTATCCGCTGGCCTGGGCGGTGGCGCACAGCAAGCCGTCGACGCGCAATATTCTGCTGTTGCTGGTGATCCTCCCGTCGTGGACGTCGTTTTTGATCCGCGTCTATGCCTGGATGGGACTGCTGAAAAGCAACGGGGTGTTGAATAACTTCCTGCTGTGGCTAGGGGTTATCGATCAGCCGCTGGAGATCCTGCACACCAACCTGGCGGTATATATCGGTATCGTCTATGCCTATCTGCCGTTTATGGTGCTGCCTATCTACACCGCGCTGACCCGCATCGACTATTCGCTGGTGGAGGCCTCGCTGGATCTCGGCGCCCGGCCGCTGAAGACCTTCTTTCAGGTGATCGTTCCGCTCACCAAAGGAGGGATTATCGCTGGCTCCATGCTGGTGTTTATCCCGGCGGTGGGGGAGTTCGTGATCCCGGAGCTGCTGGGCGGGCCGGACAGCATTATGATTGGCCGCGTGCTGTGGCAGGAGTTCTTTAACAACCGTGACTGGCCGGTGGCTTCGGCGGTAGCGATTGTCATGCTGCTGCTGCTGATCGTGCCGATCATGTGGTTCCATAAGCACCAGCAAAAACAGATGGGAGAGCAGGGATGAACGACTTGCCGGTAGTACGCTCGCCGTGGCGCATTCTGATCCTCGTGCTCGGGTTCACCTTCCTCTATGCCCCGATGCTGATGCTGGTGATCTACTCCTTCAATAGCTCAAAGCTGGTGACGGTCTGGGCCGGGTGGTCAACGCGCTGGTATAGCGAGCTGTTCCACGATGACGCGATGATGAGCGCGGTGGGGCTCAGCCTGACTATCGCCGCCTGCGCGGCGACGGCGGCGGCGATCCTTGGCACCATCGCCGCGGTGGTGATGGTGCGCTTTGGACGTTTTCGCGGCTCCAACGGCTTCGCGTTTATGATCACCGCGCCGCTGGTCATGCCGGACGTGATCACCGGGCTCTCGCTGCTGCTGCTGTTCGTGGCGCTGGGACATGCCATCGGCTGGCCGTCGGATCGCGGGATGCTGACCATCTGGCTGGCGCACGTCACCTTCTGTACCGCCTACGTGGCGGTGGTGATCTCCTCGCGCCTGCGTGAGCTGGACCACTCGATCGAAGAGGCGGCGATGGATCTGGGCGCCGCGCCGCTGAAGGTCTTCTTCGTCATCACGCTGCCGATGATTATGCCAGCGGTGATCTCCGGCTGGCTGCTGGCCTTCACGCTGTCGCTGGATGACCTGGTGATCGCCAGCTTTGTCTCCGGTCCCGGGGCCACGACCTTGCCGATGCTGGTCTTCTCCAGCGTGCGCATGGGGGTCAACCCGGAGATTAACGCCCTGGCGACGCTCATCCTCGGCGTGGTCGGCGTTGTTGGTTTTATCGCCTGGTATTTGATGGCCCGCGCAGAAAAGCAGCGAGTGCGCGATATCCAGCGTGCAAGACAAGGCTGAACCACCTAAAATCGGTACAGCAGCCTCCGGTCGGCGCCACTCTGTGGCGCCGTTTTCATGGAAGACATTACGTTGGGATTGTTTACGAAAACTCGCTCATCGCATGCCCGCCTTAACGTCCCTGCGCTGGTGCAGGTGGCGGCCTTTGCGATTATTTTGATTCGCGGTCTGGATCTGCTGATGATCCTCAATTTGTTGGGCCTGCAGGGGCTGAACGAATTCATACACCGTAGCGTCCAGACCTGGAACCTGACGCTGGTCTTCCTCGGCAGCCTGGCGCTGGTGTTTATCGAAATCTGGTGCGCCTTCTCGCTGGTGAAAGGGCGCAACTGGGCGCGCTGGGTCTATCTGCTGACGCAGATGATAGCCGCCGGCTACCTGTGGGCGGCGTCGCTGGGCTACGGGTATCCGGAGCTGTTCAGTATTCCCGGCGAATCCAAACGGGAGATCTTCCACTCGCTGGTGATGCAAAAACTGCCGGATCTGCTGGTCCTGACGCTGCTGTTTGTGCCAGCGACCTGCCGTCGGTTTTTCCGCCTGCAATAACGGTGATACAATCCCCGCCCCTGGAATTTTGAAGGTCAATTATGCATTGCGCACTCTACGACGCCGGCCGCTGCCGTTCCTGTCAATGGCTGGAACGGTCGGTTCCGCAACAGCTCGCCGATAAAATGGCCGACCTGCGCACGCTGCTGGCGGCAATCCCCGTCGCCGACTGGGGCGAGCCGGTCAGCGGGCCGGAGGCGGCTTTCCGTAACAAGGCCAAAATGGTGGTCAGCGGCAGCGTTGAGCGTCCGCTGCTGGGTATGCTGCACCGCGATGGCACCCCGGTGGACCTCACCGACTGCCCGCTCTATCCCGCCGAGTTTGCGCTGGTGTTTGCCGGCCTGAAGCCCTTTATCGCCCGCGCCGGGTTAACTCCCTACAACGTCGCGCGCAAGCGCGGGGAGCTGAAATATCTGCTGCTGACCGCCAGCCAGCAGGGGGAGATGATGCTGCGCTTCGTGCTGCGCTCAGAGGCCAAGGTGGCCCAGCTGCGCGCCGCGCTGCCCTGGCTGCAGGCACAGTTCCCGCAGCTCAAGGTGATCACGGCGAATATCCAGCCAGTGCATATGGCAATCATGGAAGGCGAGCAGGAGATCTTCTTCACCGAACAGCAGGCGCTGGGCGAGGTCTTTAATGAGGTGCCGCTGTGGATCCGTCCGCAAAGCTTCTTTCAGACTAACCCGACGGTAGCCAGCCGGCTGTACGCCACCGCCCGCGACTGGGTGCGCGCGCTGCCGGTCCAGCATATGTGGGATCTGTTTTGCGGCGTCGGCGGTTTTGGCCTGCACTGCGCGACGCCGGCGATGCGCCTGACCGGCATAGAGATAGCCCCGGAAGCGATCGCCTGCGCCAGGCAGTCTGCCGCGCAGCTGGGGCTCGGCAATCTGCATTTTCAGGCGCTGGACTCCACGCGGTTCGCCACTCATGAAGCGGATATCCCGCAGCTGGTGCTGGTCAACCCGCCGCGACGCGGCATTGGCCCTGAACTGTGCGACTATTTAAGCCGCATGGCGCCGCCCTACATTATCTATTCCAGCTGTAACGCCCGCACCATGGCGACCGACATTGCCCGTCTTAGCGGCTATCGCGTCGAGCGGGTCCAGCTGTTTGATATGTTCCCTCATACCGCCCACTACGAAGTGCTGACCCTGCTGGTCCGCGAAGTTTAAACAAAATGTGAAGGCTTTGCGCCGCCGAAATCGGGTAAGCTTGACGCAGCATGTTTTGTTATTGGTGGGGGGAATCTAATGGCCAAAACCATTCTGCTGGTGGAAGATGATGAGGATATAGCCACGCTGCTGCGGCTCAATCTGCAGGATGAGGGCTATCAGATTGTGCATGAGGCCGATGGCGGCCAGGCCCTCGCCCGACTGGAAACGCGGGTCTGGGATGCGGTGATCCTCGATTTGATGCTGCCCGGCGTCGACGGCCTGGAGATCTGCCGGCGCATCCGCCAGATGACCCGCTATCTGCCGGTGATCATCATCAGCGCTCGCACCAGCGAAATGCACCGTGTGCTGGGCCTGGAGATGGGCGCCGACGACTATCTGGCGAAACCCTTTTCGTTACTGGAACTTATCGCCCGCGTTAAAGCGCTGTTTCGTCGCCAGGAGGCGATGGGGCAGAACCTGCTGATGGACGCCGGGCGCCTGTCCTGCCATGGTCTGAGCATCGATCCGTTGTCCCGCGAAGTGAGGCTGCGCGGCGAGATGGTGGACCTCACCCCGCGCGAATTCGAGCTGCTGTATTACTTTGCCCGCCATCCCGGGGAGGTGTTTTCCCGGCTGGCGCTGCTGGAGCAGGTCTGGGGATATCAGCATGAGGGCTATGAGCACACGGTCAATACTCATATCAACCGCCTGCGCAGCAAAATCGAACGTGACCCGGCCGAGCCGGACATCATTCTGACCGTCTGGGGAAAAGGCTATAAGTTCGCCCCGGTGACCCAGGAGGCCGCCCCGTGATCCGCCGCCTGAGCCTCAGCCAGCGGCTGGCGCTGGTGGTGGTCTCCCTGCTGATGCTGTGCGCGGCGGCGGTGTGCGCCGTTCAGTTACACAGCAGCGCGCAGTATGGCAACGCCATGGTGCAGCGCCTCTCCGCCGGGCTGGCTCAGCAAATTGTGGCCCGCGAACCGCTGCTGGACGCCCACGGCGAGGTCAACCGGCAAACCCTGAAGTCGCTGTTTGACCGCCTGATGACCTTTAATCCCAGCGTGGAGCTCTATCTGCTGTCGCCGGATGGCGACCTGCTGGCCGATGCGGCGCCGCCGGGCCATATCCAGCGCCAGCGGATCGACATGGCGCCGGTACAGGTTTTTCTCACCGGCAGTACGTCGCCGGTGTATGGCGACGATCCCCGCAGCCTTGACGGGCGAAAAGTCTTCAGCGCCGCCCCGCTGCGCGTCGACGGCCAGCTGCGCGGCTACCTGTATATCATTTTGCAGGGGGAGACCTTTAATCAGCTGGCGGCCGACGCCTGGCAAAAAACGCTGTGGAGCATTGTTCTGTGGACCCTGCTGCTGGTGGCCCTGTTTGGTCTGCTGGCGGGAGGCCTGGCATGGTTCTGGGTTACCCGGCCTGTCCGCCAGCTCACCGCCCAGGTGGCGGCGAACGATCGGGACAGCATCAGCGCCATCAAAACCCTGGCGGCCCGCACGCCGGAGCCACAGCCCGGTAACGAGGTAGCGGTTCTTGAGAACCGCTTTATTGACCTTGCCCGGCAGATAGCCGGTCAGTGGGATCGGCTGGCAGACAGCGACCGCCAGCGCCGCGAATTTGTGGCCAATATTTCCCACGATTTGCGCACGCCGCTGACTTCGCTGCTGGGGTATCTGGAAACGCTGACCCTGAAGGACGAAAGGCTGACCGCCGAGGAGCGCAGGCAGTATCTCACCATCGCCCTGCGCCAGGGCAACAAGGTGCGCCATCTTTCACAGCAGCTGTTTGAGCTGGCGCGACTGGAGCACGGGAGCATTAAGCCGCAGCGCGAGCGTTTCGCGATGGCGGAGCTGATTTCCGACGTGGCGCAGAAGTTTGAACTCACCGCCCGCACGCGCGAGGTGAACCTGCAAATTGATGTGCCGGGGCCGTTGCCGCTGATCAACGCCGATGTGTCGATGATTGAGAGGGTGGTGACCAACCTGCTCGATAACGCGATGCGGCATACTCCCGTCGGCGGGGAGATCCGTCTGGCGGTCTGGCAGGAGAATCAACAGCTCCAGGTTGAAGTGGCAGACAACGGAACGGGCGTCGATGCCGCGCTGCGCGATGATCTGTTCCAGCGGCCGTCGGCGTTGTCTACCCAGGCGTCGCGGGAGGATCGCGGTGGGTTAGGGCTGCTGATTGTGAAACGGATGCTGGAGCTGCACGGGGGCGGGATCCGGCTGGTGGAGTCGGTAAGCGGGGCGCGGTTCAGGTTCTTCGTGCCACTTTGAGAAATTGCCGGGTGGCGGCTACGCCTTACCCGGCTACGGGGACGGCCGGGTAAGCGCAGCGCCACCCGGCAAAAAAGTTACTCCGGGAACCACTGGTTGCTGATTTTCTGGTAGGTACCGTCGGCTTTAATCGCCTTCAGCGCGGCGTTCAGTTTCTCCAGCAGCGCCTTGTTATCCGGGCGCACGGCAATCCCAAGGCCGGTGCCGAAGTATTGCGGATCGGTTACTTTCGGCGTGGCTGCCCCCAGCTGTGGGTTGGTTTTCAGCCACTCGTTGACCACCGCCGTGTCGCCGAACACGCCGTCGATACGGCCATTTTTCAGGTCGATAATCGCGTTCTGGTAGCTGTCATAGGCGACGGTCTTCACCTCAGGATGTTTATCCTGCAGATATTTCTGGTGGGTGGTGCCGTTTTCCATGCCGATCCGTTTGCCTTTAAAATCATCGAACGAGTGGAACGCGTCTTTTTTGGCGATCACCAGCGCGGAGTTGGCGTAGTACGGGTCGGTGAAGGCCACCTGCTTGCTGCGTTCCGGCGTAATATCCATTCCGGAAATCACCGCGTCATACTTCTTAAACTTCAGCGCCGGGATCAGGCTGTCAAACGCGTGGTTGGTAAAGGTGCAGTCTGCCTGCATTTGTTTGCACAGCGCATGGGCCAGATCGATATCAAAGCCGACAATCTGGTTATTCGCGTCCATCGATTCAAACGGCGGATAGGTCGCGGACACGCCGAAGCTGATTTTCTCCGCGGCGGCGGCGCCGAAGGTGAACGTGGTGAGCAGTGCAGCCAGAACTAACTTTTTCATCGTGGAACTCCCGTCTGTCAATCTTATGATTATTCGCCGTGTCTGCGGCATAGGGTGACAATGCCATTAAATGAATTTGTATGCAATAAAAATGATTAACTATTTTATTTGGTATAAAAAAAGACGGACAGGTATTAGACTTGTCCGTCTTGTTGTTCGCTTATTATGCAAATACGCCAGGCGCTAGTTACGCCGTTCGAAAGCTAGCGCTTTGCGCTCCACCAGGCGCATCAACAGGGTCAGCAACCCGTTGACGATGAGATAAATAATCCCGGCGGCGCCGAACACCATCACGTCGTAGGTCCGTCCGTACAGCAGCTGGCCGTGACCCATCACTTCCATCAGGGTGATGGTGTAGGCCAGAGAGGTACTTTTAAACACCAGCACCACTTCGTTGGAGTAGGACGACAGCGCGCGTTTAAAGGCGTACGGCAGCAGGATCGCCAGGGTATCCTTTTTACTCATCCCCAGCGCGCTGCACGACTGCCATTGCCCGTCGGGGATCGCCCGGATGGCGCCGTAAAACAGCTGGGTGGTATAGGCGGCGCTGTTAAGCGACAGGGCGATCAGGGCGCACAGCCACGGCTCGGAGATAAGATGCCACAGCCATGGATATTCCTGCAGCGAAGGAAACTGCCCGGGGCCATAGTAGATCAGGAAGATCTGCACCAGCAGCGGCGTACCGGTAAACAGGGTGATGTAGCCGCGCACTATCCACACCAACCCCGGCGTCTTCAGCGTCAGGATAATGGTAAAGATCAGCGACAGGATCAGCGCCACGATAATCGACGCCACGGTCAGCGTCAGGCTGGTATGCAGGCCTTTCAGCAGTTCGGGTAAGTAGTCGAGCATCAGCCTGGTCTCCGTTCGAAGCGCGTCGCACGCTGGTCAATCCGCTTAAGGATGTATTGACTCAACAGGGTGATGACGAGATAGATTGCTGCGGCAATGATATACCAGTTAAAGGGCTCCTGAGTGCGGGTGGCGATGCTTTTGGTCTGCAGCATCAGATCGTTGACGCTGATCAGGCTCACCAGCGCGGTGTCCTTCAGCAGCACCAGCCACTGGTTGCCGAGACCGGGCAGGGCATGGCGCCACAACTGCGGCATCACCAGGCGGAAGAAAATGGCCGCTTTCGACAGCCCCAGCGCCTGGCCGGACTCCCACTGACCCTGCGGAACGGCTTTCAGCGCGCCGCGCAGCGTTTGCGAGGCGTAGGCGGCATACAGCAGCGACAGGGCGATCGCCCCGCAGAGGAACGGACTGACGTCAAAGTTCTCAATCTGCATCTGCACCGGGATCTGCGTGAACCCGAGCGGGATGGTGAAACCGTCAGAGAGCGTCAGCAGCAGCTGGGACGAGCCGAAATAGATAAACAGCACCACCAGAATTTCCGGTAGGCCGCGCAGAATGGTCACAATGCCGGTTGCAAGCCAGGCTACCGGGCGCCATTTCATTGACTCCAGTACCGCGAAGAGCATCGCCAGGACGAGGCCGATGGCGAGCGCGCAAACGGCAAGGCCGACGGTCATCCCGGCGGCGCTTGCTAATGGAAAAATTTCGTTCATTCAGTCTTACTTCTGGAACCATTTGTTATAGATGGTCTGGTAAGTGCCGTCTTTCTTCACTTTTTCCAGCGCAGCGTTAAATTTCTGCTGCAGGTCGGTGTTGCCCTGACGCACGGCAATGCCCAGCCCGGTGCCGAAATAGGCTTTGTCGGTCACTTTATCGCCCACGGCCGCCAGCTTCGGATTGCTCTTCAGCCATTCGGTGACCACGGCGGTATCACCGAAGACCGCGTCAATACGACCGTTCTGCAGATCCAGCTTCGCATTCTGGTAGCTGTCGTAAGGCACGGTGGTGATTTCCGGATGTTTATCGGTGATAAATTTCTGGTGGGTGGTGCCGTTCTGTACGCCCACTTTTTTGCCCTTCAGCTGGTCAATGCTGGTGAACTTGCCCTGCTGACCGACGAACAGCGCCGAGTTGTCATAATACGGGGTGGAGAACAGGACCTGCTTTTCACGCTCAGGCGTGATGTCCATCCCGGCCATGACCGCGTCGAAACGGCGGAATTTCAGGCCCGGGATCAGGCTGTCAAAGGCCTGGTTGGTAAAGGTACAGGTGGCGTCGATCTCTTTACACAGCGCGTTAGCCAGATCCACATCGAAACCGACGATCTGGTTGTTGGCATCCACCAGCTCAAACGGAGGGTAGGAGGCCTCGGTGGCGAAACGAATGGTTTGCGCGGCGGAAGCGGAGAGGCTCATGCCTGCGAGCAGGGCGGCAATCAGTACTTTTTTCATCGTCATTTCCCCGAAAAACATCAGTGTGAAAGATAGTTTTTAAACGCGTCAGTTTGCGGTTGCGTGAAGCAGGAGGCATCCCCTTGCTCGACGATATGGCCATTTTCCATATACACCACCCGGCTTGCCGTCTTGCGCGCCACTTCAACTTCATGGGTGACGATAACCTGGGTGATGCCGGTTTCAGCCAGCTCGCGGATGATGCTAACGATCTGGGCGGTGATTTCCGGGTCGAGCGCCGCGGTAGGCTCATCGAACAGCAGAACCTGCGGCTCCATCATCAGCGCGCGGGCGATCGCCACACGCTGCTGCTGACCGCCGGATAAATGCAGCGGGTAACGATCGCTGTAGGGCTTCAGACGCAGGCGCTCCAGCAGCTTCTCTGCGCGAGCCAGCGCCTGATCCTTGCTTAACCCCAGTACGCGACAGGGGGCCTCGATCAGGTTCTGCTGTACCGTCAGGTGCGGCCACAGGTTGTACTGCTGAAAGACCATGCCGACGTTCTGCCGCAGTTCGCGAATCGCTTTATCGGACGGCGCTCTGGTGAAGTCGAAATGGTTACCGGCGATGGTTAATGAACCGGAACGCGGCATCTCCAGCAGGTTGAGTACGCGCAGCAGCGAGCTCTTCCCGGCACCGCTGGGGCCGAGCAGCACCAGCGTTTCCCCCTGCGGGCAATCCAGCGTGATGTCGAACAGCGCCTGGTGCGCGCCGTAGAAGCAATTAATGCCGTTTAGTTTAATACTCATCTGGGCAGTCTGATACGAATAGCTATTGAGGCCGCAAATACTACCTTTGGCAGAATAGTTATGCAATATTTATGCGTTAAAAGTTAAATCTAAACCACGTTTAGCTTTAAAGTTAGCACAAAATATTGCCTGGTGGGTGAGGGGGGAGTAAATGTCGGCATTCTCGGGGCGAATACCGACATTTTACCGGGGTTATCGTTTCAGCGACGTCGCTTCAACTCCGGAACTAACGTTTCTCCAGACTCTGTCGTAACGTCCCGGCCGGCGCGTGGCTGTTGTTGCCGAGATAGCGAACGTCATCGACGGCCCAGCACTGGCCTTCCTGGATCATCAGCACTTCGTCTTTCCAGCTCTGGGTTCCCTGCTTTAGCTCCACGCGCAGCGGAATGTTGCGCGCATCGCGATTAGGGATGGTTGAGGCGCTGGCGACGACGGCGCTGTCCGCCGGGGTGCTGCTGCTCGAGAACAGGTTAGCCTGCAGCAGTTTGCTGTTGGCCGGATCCTGACGGGCGTCATTGAGTAACTTCGCCAGGCCGTCGCTGAGATAGGGGCGCAGCGCCGCCGGATCCTGCGTACGGTTCTGGAGCTGGGTGTCGTAGAATTTTTGCGCTACGTCGTCAGGGCCGCCTTCGACACAGGGGCCGCTGCGGGTGCCATTATCTTTATAGGCCGGGGTGACGGTCGTACAGGCGCTGAGCGCCAGCGCGCAAGGGAGAAGTGCTGCAAGAAGTTTGTAGCGCATGATGATTTCCTTATAAGCGAACTACGTTTTCAGTTTCCGTTAAAGCATAGCGTATAGCGTACGGATTGTACTTGACGCAAAGAGCTAAGACCTTGATGTGACTACGGCCTTAGGGCAGGACATCGACAGGGTAGATCGCTGTATGATATTAAGGCAGGAAAATCTGGGGGCCGTTTAAAAATACACAGACTTTTTGGGCAAACAAGAAACATTACCCGGGCAATATGATAATGTTTCTTGAAATATAAGATTAATTACTTCTTCTTATAGATGTTAGCGGAGATGTGCAGTTTTTTATCGGTATTACCGGAAGAGAGCACGATAACGTCTGCGCCTTTCTCATCGGCCTTTTTAATCAGTTCTTCACGGGCATCGCTGGGTGCAGTCTGACCGGTAGAAGAAATGGTACCGATTTTAGTATATTGCGTATGGACCTTATCGAAGGCTTCTTTCGTTAAAATTTCTGCAGAGAAGGCGTTCGCCGTTAAAAACAATGCTGCACCTGCCACTAAAGCTGCATATTTCATATTTTTAAACTCCATTGTTTATCTTGCTATCATCATGCTCTTGTTTTATCTCACCAATGAGCGGTTTCAGATTGTACTAACACCGTTTTTTTTTCAAGTGGAATACTGCAATTTTATGACGGTTAGTTAACTCTTTTTTAAAGAAAAGATGACGTATTTCGCATTGATAATGCTTGCTTTTTTTTGCCGGATACACATAGGGAGAGGACCAGACCCTTTTCATTTGACGTTAGCAGAAAATCAGCTTAAGGCGCCGGGGCAGAAAGGGGGGCTGCGTTGACAGACATTCCCGGAAACATGGTTTATCATAAAGCAAAGCAGGGTCTGCGCCCATGGTCTTGCAGGTCACCAGGGAGATAAGATGTTAACAAATAAGCAAGAGGGCGTCCGCCAGCTGCGAACCGAGCTGTGGGCCACCAGAGATAATGTCCAGCGCCATGCGCTATCCATGAGTATGCCCTGGCTGGCCTTTGTCAATATCGCTTTTGCGTTAATGGTTTTCTTCCGCAATTTTATCTTTACTCATTTTGATAAGAAGCTGTTAACGCACCAGGCGGTTATTCCTTATGTCGAAGTCGCGCTGATCGCGGTTATTATTATTTCGGTAATTTTAGCCATTATTGCCGTCACGCCGCGCCTGGCGCAGGGGCGCTATACGTTGAGCATTATCACCGGCCTGCAGCTGGCACTCAGCCTGTGCTGGTCCCTGAGTAATTACTGTTTTATCTTTTTCTGGACACTGCCCTTCGCCTGGCCGCTGCTGGTGATATTAATGACCACCGGCCTCGCCGCGCTGTATCACCATTGGCCCGGCATTATCGCTTTTTTGCTTCCGTTATGGGGAACCGCCCTGCTGGCGGGACTACAGATCCACCCTCACACTGAGGTCCGCTTTTTGATCCTGTGGGGCATTTTTACGGCGATTTTACTCTATGGCAGGCGTATTCTTAAGCGCTGGTATGATGAGGCCTGGAATACGCATCAGGAAAATATGCGGCTTATTCAGCGGCTGGAAAGTATTGCCAACCAGGATGCATTAACCGGGACCGCGAATCGCCGGGCGCTGAATGCCTATCTGGCGGAGATTTGGCAGCAAAAAACGCCGTTGGCGCTGATGATGATCGACGTCGATTACTTTAAGCGTTACAACGACCACTATGGCCATCAGGCTGGCGACGATTGCTTATCGACTGTCGCCCAGGTGCTTAAAATGGCGGTACGGGCCGAGGGCGATCTGGTCGCCCGCTACGGCGGCGAAGAGTTTGTCATCGCCCTGCCGGGGGTTTCCTTAGCACGAGCCACCTCCATTGCCGAGCGCATTCAGCAGAAAATTAGCGAGGCGGCGATCCCCCATGAGGCTTCGGCGGTGGCCTCGGTGGTGACCGTCAGTATGGGGGTCGTCGCCTCCGACGGCACGGTTCCGATGGAGACGCTGATCGCCCGGGCGGACAGCGCGCTGTACCAGGCGAAAAATAAAGGACGAAATCGATGGTCTTATTAACCCGGAGACGCTGCCGGGCAAGGATGAAAGAATGACACGGATTGCGCTGATCGCGCTGCTGGCGTTACTGCTAAGCGGCTGTGCCGGCGAAAAAGGGATTATCGATCGCGATGGATACCAGCTGGACACCCGCCATCCGGCGCAGGCGGCCTATCCGCGAATAAAAGTGCTGGTGATCCACTATACGGCAGACAACTTTGATACTTCTCTGGCGACCCTGACCGATAAAGAGGTCAGCTCCCACTATTTAATTCCTGAACAGCCGCCGCGCCACCATAATAAACCGCGGATCTGGCAGCTGGTGCCGGAAGAGGATCTGGCCTGGCACGCCGGTGTCAGCTACTGGCGCGGCAGTACGCGCATCAACGATACTTCCATCGGTATTGAACTGGAAAACCGCGGCTGGCAGAAGACCGCGGGAGGTAAAAGCTTTACCCCCTTTCACCCGGAACAGATCGCGGCCCTGATCCCGCTGGCGCGCGATATTATCACCCGCTACCACATCGCGCCGCAGAACGTGGTGGCCCATGCCGATATCGCCCCGCAGCGCAAAGACGATCCGGGGCCGTTGTTCCCCTGGCAACAGCTGGCGCAGCAGGGGATTGGCGCCTGGCCGGACGAGCAGCGGGTGGCTTTTTATCTGAACGGGCGGCCGCCCAGTGAGCCAGTGGACCCTGAGGTGGTGCTGGATTTGCTGGCGCGCTACGGCTATCAGGTCACGCCGGAGATGACTCCCGCGCAGAAGAAACGGGTAATTATCGCCTTCCAGATGCACTTCCGCCCCCAGCGCTGGGATGGCGTAGCGGATGCGCAAACCGAAGCGATAGCCGAGGCGCTGTTAGAGAAATATGGCCAGGGTTAGCGGTGAAGTTTACCGTGGTCGCGCAACCAGGCGGCGGTACGCACAATCCCGTCGTCCAGCGTCACCACCGGCTGATAGCCCAGCTCATCCTGCGCGCGCGTGATATCGAGCGTAAAATCAAAATTAAGTTTGGAGACGCCGTAGTGGGTAAAGGCCGGCTCTTTGGCCGTTTTATCGCCAAAACGCTCCATGCTGCGGGCGATAATATCCAGCATCGGGTAGGGAACTGAACGGATCCGGCATTTGATGCCCAGCTCATCGATCAGTTTCTGCACGATGCTGCGCAGAGTGCGCGGTTCGCCATTGCTGATATTCCACGCGCGGGCGGAGGGAAGATGATCGCAGGCAGGCTGGCTCGCCAGCCACATCGCGTGGACGGCATTTTCATAATAGGTCATATCGACCAGCGCGCTGCCGCCCCGCGGCAACAGGACGCTGCCGTAGTGCTGCATCATTTGCGCCAGCCGGGGAATAAAGACTTTATCGTGCGGCCCGAACAGGCTCTGCGGGCGCAAAATGGTAAAACGGGTGTGCGGGTTGGCCTGCGCCAGCAGGTTGATCACCTCTTCGCTGGCCGCCTTGCTGCGGGCAAACTCATTGGCGAAGCGGTGCGGGCGGAAATCTTCCTGAACATCGCGATGGTGGTGATAATCAAAATAGAGCGAGGGAGAAGAGATATGGACGAAATTGCGTACGCCCCATGCTACCGACCATTCGCCGAGGCGGCGGGTGGCGCGGACGTTAGCGAGATCGAAAGCCTGCTGCGTGCCCCAGGGCGAGGTGAAACTTGAGCAGTGCCACAGAGTATCGATACCGGCGAGCATCACTTTAGCCTGCGAAGAGACCAGCTCGGTTAAATCTGCCGGGATGAATTCCGCCCCCATTTTGCTCAGAAGCTTACCCATCGCTTCGTTGCGCCCGGTCGCTCGCACGCTGATGCCCTTGTTGCGCAGATATTCCACTGCGTTGCGGCCTAATCCGCTGGTCGCACCGGTAACCAGTACCTTCATATTACTCTACTGTCCCAGAAAAGAATTTCGTGCGCATTTTTCCGTGATTCTCCCGACTATGCAATGAGAATCATGAAAGAATAATGCTTATCCTTCGACTCTGCCTGAGATTTGTTCGGCCAACCGGGCGATGCGTTGCGCCATACCGCGGAAAATAAACAGGTGCGCCGGGATCATCAGCAGCCAGTAGACCAGGCCCGGCATACCGTGCGGGTGCCACCAGGCGCGGACGTCCAGTTCACGACGATCGCCTTTATCGTTAATGGTAAAGCTTAACCGGCCCAGTCCCGGCGCTGTCATGCCGAACAGCAGAGTGAGTTGTTTTTCTTCCTCCACGATAATCACCTTCCAGCTGTCGACCGTATCGCCGGTCTGCAGATAGTCGCGCTGCGGTCGCCCTTTGGCCAGCCGGTGGCCGACCAGCAGATCCATCGCGCCGCGGGTTTTCCACAGCAGATTGCCGAAAAAATATTCCTCTTTACCGCCGATTTGGTTAACGACCTGCCACAGGGCTTTGCGGCTCGCCTGAGTGGTGATGGTGCAGCCTGCCTGTTTCGGATAATAGCCATACTCCGGTCGCCAGCGGGCGAAAGCCTGGGCGTCGTAGCCCCAGTCGCTGGAGTTTACCAGCTGCTCTTCTTCTTTCAGGGTGCGGCGAACCGCCTGATCGAAGGGGATCAGCGTTTGCGGGATCAGCGCCCGCAGCGTCCGGTCATCGGCGATCAGATCGTGCTTCAACCCCTGAATTAGCGCTTTGGCGATGGTCGGCGGCACCGAGGTGATGACATTGAGGAACCACACCGAGATCCAGCGCGTCGGCAGGGGAATCGGAATGAGCGGGCGGTGTTTGCCGCTGACGGCCATAAAGCGAATGAACTGCTGCTGATAGCTTAACACCTCCGGACCGGCGGCTTCGAAGACGCGGTGCGCGTCGGAAGGGTGATTCAGTAGCTCAACGAGGTCAACGAGCAGGTTTTCCAGCGCGACAGGGGTGGTACGCGAACGCACCCAGCGCGGGGGGGTCAGCACCGGCAGGTTATAGACCATGTCGCGCATCACCTCGAAGGCGGCGGAGCCGGCGCCGACGATAATTCCGGCCCTCAGCTCGGTTACCGGCACGCCCGACTCGCGCAGGAGATCGCCGGTGACCTGACGAGCGCGCAGATGGTCGGACTGCTCCTGCGATGGAGCCTGCAGCGAGCTGAGAAAGATAATCTGACGCACCGGCGTCTGGCGCAGGGCATCGCGAACATGCGTCGCCACCCGACGCTCATGGGCGATAAAATCGCCGCCTTCGCCCATGCCGTGTACCAGATAGTAAAGGGTATCGATACCTGTGAGCAGCGCAGGCAGAGCCTGCGGCTGATTGAGATCGACTGACCGGCAGGTGACGCCGGGCAAAGCGAGCTTTTGCAGTCGGTCGGTATGGCGCGCCGCCGCCAGCACCGGATAACCCCGGGCGCTTAATTCGCGAACTAAATGCTGACCAATATAGCCGCTGGCGCCGAGCACCAAAACCGATTGCGACACGCCTGACTCCTTAGCGTTGTAAAAAAGCCTGCCAGTGGGCGACCACTTCGCTCAACTGCTGACGATTGACATCCAGGTGAGTGACCAGACGGACGATGGGCGAGGCGTTGATCAGCACGCCGCGCGCCTGCATAAACTCGCCGAGCGCCCGGGCCTGTTCATCACCGACGCGAACGAACAGCATGTTGGTATCGTGACGGGTGACGTCGGCGCCGATGGCACGCAGCTGATCCGCCATCCACGCGGCGTTATCATGATCCTCCTGCAGGCGCTGCACGTTATTTTTCAGCGCGTACAGCCCGGCGGCGGCCAGAATGCCCGCCTGGCGCATCCCGCCGCCGACCATTTTCCGCCAGCGAACGGCGCGGCGAATATACGCCTCACTGCCGACCAGCAGCGAGCCAACCGGGGCGCCAAGCCCCTTTGACAGGCAGATGGTGAAGGAGTCGCAGTACTGGGCGATATCGCGCAGCTCACAGCCGTAGGCGACCACGGCGTTAAAGATGCGCGCGCCGTCGACGTGCAGCGCCAGATCGCGCTGGCGGGTAAACGCCCAGGCTTCCTGGAGATAGTCACGCGGCAGCACCTTACCGTTATGGGTGTTTTCCAGGCTCAGCAGGCGGGTCGGGGCAAAATGGATATCGTCAGGTTTGATTTTCGCTGCGACTTTATCCAGCGGCAGCGAGCCGTCCGCCGCGGCGTCAATCGGCTGCGGCTGAATACTGCCGAGAACCGCCGCCCCGCCGGCTTCGTAAAGATAGTTATGCGCCCCCTGGCCGACGATATACTCTTCGCCGCGCTGGCAGTGGCTGAGCAGGCCGACGAGGTTGGCCTGGGTGCCGGTGGGCAGAAACAGCGCCGCCTCTTTGCCGGCCAGGTCGGCGGCGTAGCGCTGAAGTTCATTGACGGTAGGGTCGTTGCCATACACATCGTCCCCGACCGGGGCGGCCATCATGGCTTCCAACATGGCGCGCCCGGGACGGGTAACGGTATCACTGCGCAGATCGATCACGGCTTTTCCTTGTTCTGGTTCAGAGTATTGCTTCTGTTTTACCTGAGCCAGTTGGTTTTCGCCAGTTCGATGACTTCATCGCCGCGCCCGCTGATGATCGCCCGCAGCATATACAGGCTAAAGCCTTTCGCCTGCTCCAGCTTGATCTGCGGCGGGATCGCCAGCTCCTCTTTGGCGACCACGACGTCGACCAGCACCGGACCGTCGGTGCGGAAGGCGGTCTGCAGCGCTTCATCCACCTCGGCGGCTTTCTCAACGCGAATACCTTTAATACCGCAGGCTTCGGCGATGCGGGCGAAGTTGGTGTCGTGCAGCTCCGTGCCGTCGGTGAGATAGCCCCCGGCCTTCATCTCCATCGCCACGAAACCCAGCACGCTGTTGTTAAAGATGATAATTTTCACCGGCAGCTTCATCTGCGCCAGCGACAGAAAATCCCCCATCAGCATGCTAAACCCGCCGTCGCCGCACATGGCCACCACCTGACGCTCCGGCGCGGTGGCTTTGGCGCCAATGGCCTGCGGCATGGCGTTGGCCATGGAGCCGTGGTTGAATGAACCCAGCAGGCGGCGTTTGCCGTTCATCTTGAGATAGCGTGCCGCCCAGACGGTCGGGGTGCCGACATCGCAGGTGAAAATGGCGTCTTCATCGGCAAAATGGCTGATCTGCTGCGCCAGATATTGCGGGTGGATCGCCTTCTCGCTGGGCTTCGCCAGATCGTCGAGTCCTTTTCGCGCGTCGCGATAGTGCTCCAGCGCCTTATCGAGGAAGCGGCGATCGGTTTTCTCTTCCAGCAGCGGCAGCAGCGCCTTTAACGTTGATTTGATGTCGCCCACCAGCGCCATATCAACCTTACTGTGCGCGCCGATGCTGCCGGGGTTAATGTCGATCTGAATAATTTTGGCGTCGGTCGGATAGAAGGCGCGATAGGGGAACTGGGTGCCGAGCAGGATCAGGGTGTCGGCATTCATCATGGTGTGGAAGCCAGAAGAGAAGCCAATCAGCCCGGTCATGCCCACATCATACGGGTTGTCATACTCCACATGCTCTTTACCGCGCAGCGCATGGACGATGGGGGCTTTAATTTTTGCTGCGAACTCCACCAGCTCCTGGTGGGCGCCGGCGCAGCCGCTACCGCACATGAGCGCGATATTGCTGGAGTAGCGGATAAGCTGCGCCAGCTTGCGCAGCTCCTCGTCGGCCGGGGAGACCGTCGGCAACGGCGCATGGTACCAGTGGCTGCTGGCGCTCTCCGGGGCGGCTTTCAGCGCCACGTCGCCGGGCAGAACCACCACCGATACGCCGCGGTTAATCACCGCCTTACGCATCGCCACCGCCAGCACCTGCGGGATCTGCTCCGGGGTGGAGACCAGCTCGCAGTAGTGGCTGCATTCGCGGAACAGCTCCTGGGGATGGGTCTCCTGGAAATAGCCGCTGCCAATCTCGCTGGAAGGGATGTGGGCGGCAATCGCCAGCACCGGGACATGGTTGCGGTGACAGTCAAACAGACCGTTGATCAGGTGCAGGTTACCCGGACCGCAGGAACCGGCGCAGACCGCCAGTTCGCCGGTCAGTTGCGCCTCCGCGCCGGCGGCGAAAGCAGCGACCTCTTCGTGCCGGGTGGCCATCCAGTCGATGGTGCCCATGCGGTTCAGGCTATCGCTCAATCCATTGAGGGAATCGCCGGTGACGCCCCAGATACGTTTCACGCCGGCCTGTTCCAGCGTTTTGGCAATGTATGCGGCCACGGTTTGTTTCATGATCTCCATCTCCTTTTTTTGATAACGCCTTCAAGCTTAGATGAAACTGCAGCGTACGTTGCCGATTTCCCTCAATTTTTCGCTGGTTTTATTGCTGAAGTATTGGGCATACTCTGGGGTCTCACAGGGTGTAAAACAGGAAGCACATCAAATGGTTAAGGGATTGTTAAACACAGTAAACAGAACGCTGTCGCATGAAGATGCCGGTAAACTCTTGTTACGACTCGCCGTCGGCGGGTTAATGCTGTTTCACGGTTTGCACAAGCTGCTGGATGGCGTGGATGGCATTAGCGGGATGCTGGTGGCGAAGGGGTGGCCGGGGTTTATCGCCTACGGTGTGCTGGTGGGGGAAGTGGTTGCCCCCTGTTTGTTGATTGTCGGCATCCTGACGCGCCCAGCGGCGCTGGTGTTGGCTTTCACCATGGTAGTGGCGTGGCTGATGGTCGGTCTCGGCAAGACGTTTGCGCTTGATGCGGTGGGCGCGTGGGCGATCGAGAATCTGGTCTATTTTTTTGTTGGCGCGCTGGCGATAGCGCTTTTGGGCGCCGGGCGTTACTCGCTGGCCGGTCAGTCGGTCTGGCGATAGCCATGCGCCGAAAGGCGGAACAACTGCGTACGACGTAAAGCAGAAACAGAGGCCGGATAAACATAGCGTCATCCGGCCTTTTAAGGTCAGGCCAGAACCAGATCGCCCAGCGGGTGACAGGAGCAGGCCAGCACATAGCCGTCGGCGATTTCGCCGTCGGTCAGCGTCATGGTGCTGGTGACGCTATACTCCCCGGAAACGACTCTGGTTTTGCAGCAGCCGCAGACGCCGGCGCGGCAGGCGACGGTCACCGGCACCTGATTGCTCTCCAGCGCATCGAGCAGGGTGGTGCCCACCGGCGCGTAAAATTCTCGCGCCGGCTGCAGTTTGGTGAATTTCAGCCCGCTGGTGGCGGCCTCCGCCACCGGGGTGAAGAACTTCTCCTTAAAGAAGCGGGTAACACCCAGGGCGGCAACGTCCTGTTCAACTTTCTCCATATACGGCGCTGGCCCGCAGGTCATCACGGTGCGGCTGGCGATATCCGGCACGCTCTGCAGTAGTTCCGGGGTCAGACGGCCGGCGACAAAACCGTGCGTCGCGTGGTGCTCCGCCACCAGGGTAACCGGATAGTTGCGCCACTCTTCGGCAAAGATCACATCCTCCGGCGAACGAATGCTATAGATCACCTGTACGTCGGCCTGCGGACGGTACTTCGCCAGCCAGCGGCGCATCGACATGATCGGCGTGACGCCGCAGCCAGCGGCCAGCAGCAGGAACTTATCATCCTCCTTATCATCGCAGGTGAAATCCCCCATCGCGTCGGACAGCCAGATATAGTCGCCGCGCTTTACGTCGCGGGTGAGCCACTGTGAGCCCGCGCCATCGTCAATACGGCGAACGGTCAACGTAATATATTCGCTGACGCCCGGCGTGGACGAAATAGTGTAAGCACGCAAGGTCTCTGCCGAATGGCGCACGCTGACCAGGGCGTACTGCCCGGCACGGTACGGATAATAGTCATGGCAGAGCAATGAAACGGTCCACACATCCGGCGTTTCCTGATGGATGTGATGCACCTGCATTCGCCACGGGCATTGTGAGGTTGGCATGGTCATCAGGGACTCCTTACGCGCTCAGCAGCTGCTGCATATCTTGTTCCACGGTGGTCACGGAACGCAGACCAAACTTCTCATTGAGGATAGCCAGCAGATCCGGAGTGAAGAAGCCAGGCGCCGTCGGGCCGGTGACAATGTTTTTCACGCCGAGAGACAGCAGCGTCAGCAGGATGACGATCGCTTTCTGCTCGAACCAGGAAAGCACCAGCGACAGCGGCAGATCGTTGACGCCGCAGCCCAGTTTTTCCGCCAGCGTGACCGCCAGAATAATCGCCGAGTAGGCATCGTTGCACTGCCCGGCATCCACCAGACGCGGCAGGCCTTCGATATCGCCGAAGTCCAGCTTGTTGAAGCGGTATTTACCGCAGGCCAGGGTCAGGATCAGGCAGTCGTCCGGCACGCTGGTGGCGAAATCGGTGAAATAGTTACGTTCCCCGCGGGCGCCATCGCAGCCGCCGACGAGGAAAATGTGACGCAGTTTTTCCCGGCTGACCAGATCGATCAGTGTGTCCGCCGCGCCGAGCAGGGTCTGACGGCCAAAGCCGACGGTAATCAGATGCGGGATTTCGCTGTACGGGAAGCCAGCCATCTGCTGCGCCTGGGCGATAACCGGCGCGAAGTCTTCACCTTCCAGGTGGTTCACGCCCGGCCAGCCGACGATGCTGCGGGTCCAGATACGATCGTCGTAGGCGCCGACGGTGGGATCGATGATGCAGTTAGAGGTCATGACGATGGGGCCCGGGAAGCGGGCGAACTCCACCTGCTGGTTCTGCCAGCCGCTGCCGTAGTTCCCAATCAGGTGTTTGAATTTACGCAGCTCCGGATAGCCGTGCGCCGGCAGCATTTCCCCGTGGGTATAGACGTTAACGCCGGTGCCTTCGGTCTGCTCCAGCAGGTTATAGAGATCTTTCAGGTCATGGCCGGAGATCAGGATGCACTTGCCCTCGGTCGCTTTAACGTTGACCTGGGTTGGAGTCGGATGACCGTATTTGCTGGTCTCACCGGCGTCCAGAATGCTCATGACTTTGAAGTTCATCTGGCCGATCTCCATTGAGCACTCCAGCAGCGCATTCATATCGGCAGGCCAGGTACCCAGCCATGCCATGATTTTATGGTACTGGGCGTAGATGTCGTTGTCGTACTGGCCGAGAACGTGCGCGTGTTCCATATAAGCCGCAGCGCCTTTCAGGCCGTACAGGCACAGCAGGCGCAGGCCGAGAATGTTGTCGCCGATGGCCGCTTTGTCTTTATTCGGGGTAAATTCCGCCGCCTGACGCTGCAGGTCGCCCAGATCGTCGCTAGCCAGTTGCAGAGCGGCCATCGGATTGTTAACCGTCGCGTGGGCATCAATGTTCAGGCACTGCGCTTTAAGCGCTTCACGCATGGCGATAGCCTGGCGCGCATAGCCAACGATACGCGGGGAGTCGAAGTTAACGTTAGTCAGCGTAGAGAAAAAAGCGCGCGGCGCAAAGCTATCGACGTCGTGGTCGATAATGCCATATTCGCGGGCCTTGAGCGCCCAGGCGGAGAGGCCTTGCAGTGACGCAATCAGCAGATCCTGTAGATCGGAGGTTTCCGCTGTTTTACCGCACATCCCCTGCGCGTAAGAGCAGCCGTTGCCGGCCGGGGTACGAATGGTTTGTTCACATTGCACACAAAACATGGTCACACCTTTAAAGTTATATTTGATATACATGTTTAAGGTTATGCCCGAGCGCGTGAGGAGAAAAGGTATTTCTGATACAACTTAAAGGGAGATTGATTTAGCGCAAAATTGGCGGCAGGAAGTCTGCCGCCAGCGCCTGCTCAGGCGGCAAAAAAGGCGATCAGGATCGGGACCAGCAGGCTCAGCAGAAAACCGTGCACGATGGCGGCAGGGACGATCTCCACGCCGCCGGAACGCTGCAGCACCGGTAAGGTGAAGTCCATGGAGGTGGCGCCGCACAGCCCCAGCGCCGTGGAGCGGCTACGGCGAATCAGGCCCGGAATTAACATGATGGCCAGCAGCTCGCGGCACAGGTCGTTAAAGAACGCCGCGCTGCCGATCACCGGGCCAAAGGATTCGGTCAGTAAAATACCGGAGAGTGAATACCAGCCGAAGCCGCTGGCCATCGCCAGACCGGTCTTTAGCGGCAAATCCAGAATAAAGGCGTTGAGGATGCCGCCGAGTAATGAACTGGCCGTGACCACCACGGCGACGATCATTCCCCGCCGGTTGAGGACTATTTGTCGCAGACTCATTCCATTATTGCGTAATTGAATACCGACGAGGAACAGGAGAAAGATCAGCGTATATTCGCTGGCTTCGGTGGCGTGTTGTAAAAAAGACAGGCCGGTCAGGCCAAGCAAGAAACCGAGCACCACCACACCGCACAGCTGGAGTGATTCCAGGGCCATGGCCAGGCGCGAGGGTAATTTCTCCTGACGATGCAGACTGCGCCAGGGCATTTTTCTTTCCAGCCACAGCAGAGCGGTAATATTACACAGTAAAATGATGACCACGCTCACCGCGGCGTAATGCAATATCGCCAGCAGATTGCTGGCCAGATTGTCGAGAAACGCCAGGCTGATACCCATAAAAAAGAGGATCACATAGACAATCCAGCTCAGCATCCGGTTAATCAGTTTTAACGCGGAGGAGTGACGAAGAGGCAGTAAATAGCCGACGACCAGCGGCAACAGAATGATGAACAGTCCCGAGAACATGAACGATGCAACCCTTGCATAATGAGAATAGCGCTCATGACACTATCCAAATAGCCGGGCCGAGTAAAGCTGTCGCCAGAAAGAAAAAGCCCGGGGACCCGGGCTTTAGAAAAGATTAATCGCGTTTTTCCAGCAGAGTGCGGTACAGCACGCCGCCGAGGATCCCGCCGACGATCGGCATGACCCAGAACAGCCACAGCTGCTGCAGCGCCCAACCGCCCTGGAAAATCGCCACCGCGGTGCTGCGCGCCGGGTTGACCGAGGTGTTGGTGACCGGAATGCTGATCAAATGGATGAGGGTCAGCGCCAGGCCGATAGCGATCGGCGCGAAGCCCGCAGGCGCGTGTTTGTCGGTAGCGCCATGGATAACCAGCAGGAAGCCGCAGGTCAGTACAATTTCAATAACGATAGCCGACAGCATAGAGAAGCCGCCCGGGGAGTGTTCGCCATAGCCGTTGGAGGCAAAACCGCTGGCGGCGGCATCAAAGCCGGCTTTACCGCTGGCCACTACGTACAGCACCGCGGCGGCAATAATTCCGCCGACCACCTGGGCGATAATATAGCCAATGACCTCTTTCGCCGGGAAACGACCGCCGGCCCACAGGCCTAAGGTCACCGCCGGGTTGAAATGACCGCCGGAAATATGGCCAACCGCATACGCCATGGTTAATACGGTTAAACCAAATGCCAGCGCCACGCCGGCAAAACCGATACCCAGCTCGGGAAATGCTGCGGCAAGGACGGCGCTACCGCAGCCGCCAAATACAAGCCAGAAGGTGCCGAAGCATTCGGCTGCTAATTTTCTGAACATAACCACCTCAATTTAAATGTATACGCGCACGAGCGGACCGTGCCGTTCTTTATTTATCGTGATAAGGGACGACGATAAAAATAAAGCGGCGTTATTCTAGAGATAATCGCCATCCCAGAGCCAGTTAAATATATTGATATTATTTGATTTAGGGCAAGGTGAAGGGATTGCGTTTGCCAGTTTAACTATTCCTATATCCATCCAAGATTATCAATAGTGTAGAACATAACGTCTGAAATAAAACTATTTTGTTTGATGAATAATCAACAGCGGTTAATAGGCGGTAAGTATGTAATTTTATGAATATATTTAACCTCCTGAATAGGATGCGCGAGGTGACTAAGCGGAGTGTCATCTTGCCGCCGCCCTCGCTATACTGTTGATTACTGAAGGAGAGTGGTGGTTTAGCGGAGGGGATATGCTTCTTGAGCGCGTAGAAATCGTCGGTTTTCGCGGTATCAATCGTCTGTCGTTGATGCTCGAGCAAAATAACGTCCTGATCGGGGAAAACGCGTGGGGGAAGTCCAGTCTGCTTGATGCGCTGACCCTGCTTTTGTCGCCAGAGTTCGATCTTTATCACTTTGTTCGCGATGACTTTTGGTTCCCCGCGGGCGACATCCAGGGGCGCGAGCACCATTTGCATATTATTCTGACCTTCCGCGAAACGGAGCCGGGACGCCATCGGGTGCGGCGTTTCCGTCCGCTTCAGCGCTGTTGGGTGCCCTGTGATGACGGGTATCACCGGGTGTTCTACCGCCTGGAAGGCGAACTCGCCGATGATGACAGCGTGATGACCCTGCGCAGTTTTATCGATGGCGAAGGCGAAGCGCTGGCGCTGGAGGATATCGATGAGCTGGCCAGACACCTGGTGCGTTTGATGCCGGTGCTGCGTCTGCGCGACGCGCGCTTTATGCGGCGCATTCATAACGGAACGGTACCGCACTCGCCGCAGATAGAGATCACCGCCCGCCAGCTGGATTTTCTGTCCCGCGAACTGGTCAGCCACCCGCAAAATTTATCCGACGGTCAGATCCGCGAGGGGTTGTCGGCCATGGTGCAGCTGCTGGAGCATTATTTTGCCGAGCAAAGCAGCGCCCAGACGCGACATCGCCTGATGCGGCGGCGTTCCCATGATGAACAGCGTAGCTGGCGTTATCTGGATATTATCAACCGGATGATCGACAAGCCCGGCGGGCGCAGCCATCGGGTGATCCTGCTGGGGCTGTTCGCCACCCTGCTGCAGGCGAAAGGGACGGTGCGCCTCGATCGCGACGCGCGGCCGCTGCTGTTGATTGAAGATCCCGAGACCCGCCTGCATCCGATCATGCTCTCCGTCGCCTGGCATCTGCTGAATTTGCTGCCGTTGCAGCGGGTGACCACCACCAACTCCGGAGAGCTGCTGTCCCTGACGCCGGTGGAGCAGGTGTGTCGGCTGGTGCGTGAATCGGCGCGGGTGTCGGCATGGCGGCTGGGACCCGGCGGAATGAATGCCGAAGAGAGTCGGCGCATTGCCTTTCATATCCGCTTCAATCGCGCCTCATCGCTCTTCGCCCGCTGTTGGCTGCTGGTGGAGGGGGAGACGGAAACCTGGGTTATCAACGAACTGGCCCGCCAGTGCGGCCATCATTTTGATGCTGAAGGGGTGAAAGTCATTGAATTCGCCCAGTCGGGCCTGAAGCCGTTGATCAAATTCGCCCGCCGGATGGGGATCCAGTGGCACGTGCTGGTGGACGGCGATGAGGCAGGGAAAAAATATGCCGCGACCGTACGCGGCCTGCTGAATAACGATCGCGAACTGGAGCGCGACCATCTGACCACTCTGCCGGCGCTGGATATGGAACACTTTATGTATCGTCAGGGATTTGATGACGTTTACCACCGGGTGGCGCAGATCCCGGATAATGTGCCCATGAATATGCGGCGGGTGATCACCAAGGCCATTCATCGTTCATCCAAGCCGGACCTGGCGATTGAGGTGGCAATGGAAGCCGGCCGCCGTGGGGTGGACGCAGTGCCGACGCTGCTGAAAAAAATGTTCTCGCGGGTACTGTGGCTGGCCCGCGGTCGCGCCGATTAATCTCTTCGCCGTCGGGGGCTCGGCGGCGCAAAGCTCTCCGGCAGCTAAACAAAACGTCATTGGCGCGAAAAATGGATGTTCTGTTGCCAACGGGTTTCGATAGAATCACCGCCTGGAGCGGCAGGGAAACAGCAGGAATCGGAATATGAAAGTGAAGGGAAAACGCAGGACCGTCTGGTGGCTGTTGGCGATCGTGGTGCTGGGTCTGGCTGTCTGGGGATGGCAGATCCTCAACGCGCCGCTGCCGCACTACCAGACACTGGTGGTGCGCAAAGGCGACCTCCAGCAGAGCGTGCTGGCTACCGGCAAGCTGGATGCCCTGCGAAAAGTTGACGTCGGCGCCCAGGTCAGCGGGCAGCTGAAGACGCTGCACGTGAATATCGGCGATAAGGTCAAAAAGGACCAACTGCTGGGGGTTATCGATCCTGAGCAGGCGCAAAACCAGATCAAAGAGGTGGAAGCGACGTTGATGGAACTGCGCGCCCAGCTCAATCAGGCGCGCGCGGAGAGTAAGCTGGCGCAGGTGACCCTGGCCCGTCAGCAGCAGCTGGCGCAGCGCCAGCTGGTCTCGCGACAGGACCTCGATACCGCGGCCACCGACCTGGCGGTGAAACAGGCGCAAATCGGCACCATCGAAGCGCAAATTAAGCGCAACCAGGCGACGCTCGACACCGCGAAGACCAACCTCGACTACACGCGGATCCTGGCGCCGATGGCTGGCGAAGTGACGCAAATTACCACCCTGCAGGGACAGACGGTGATCGCTGCCCAGCAGGCGCCGAACATTCTGACCCTGGCGGACCTCAGCACCATGCTGGTTAAAGCGCAGGTCTCCGAAGCGGATGTCATCCATCTCAGACCTGGGCAAAAGGCGTGGTTTACCGTGCTGGGCGACCCGTTAACTCGCTATGAAGGCAAGCTGAAGGACATTCTGCCGACGCCGGAAAAAGTCAACGACGCCATCTTCTATTATGCCCGCTTCGAGGTCCCGAACCCGCAGGGGATCCTGCGCCTCGACATGACCGCGCAGGTGCATATTCAACTGGCCGAGGTGAAGAACGTGATCACCATCCCGCTGAGCGCCCTGGGCGATGCGGTCGGTGATAACCGCTACCACGTCCGGCTGTTGCGTACCGGCGAGGTCAAAGAGCGTGAGATTGTCATTGGCGCGCGCAATGATACCGACGTCGCGGTGGTGCAGGGACTTGAAGAGGGGGATGAGGTGATCGTCGGCGAGAGCGCGAGCGGGGCGGCAAAATGACGGCCCTGCTCGAGCTGCGTGATATTCGTCGCAGCTATCCTTCCGGCGACGGCAGCGTTGAGGTCCTCAAGGGGATCACCCTCAGTATCCATGCCGGGGAGATGGTGGCGATCGTGGGCGCCTCCGGCTCGGGTAAATCAACGCTGATGAACATCCTTGGCTGCCTTGATAAACCCACCAGCGGCACCTATCGGGTGGCCGGAACCGATATTGCGCAGCTGGATGGCGATGCGCTGGCCCGTCTGCGGCGGGAACACTTTGGTTTTATCTTTCAACGCTATCACCTGCTGTCGCATTTGACCGCCGCGCAGAACGTCGAAGTGCCGGCGGTGTATGCCGGCAGTGAACGGCGGGCGCGCCTGGCGCGCGCTCATGAGCTGCTGGCGCGCCTGGGGCTTGGCGATCGCGCCGACTATCAGCCGTCGCAGCTGTCCGGCGGCCAACAGCAGCGGGTCAGTATCGCCCGCGCCCTGATGAACGGTGGGGAAGTGATCCTCGCCGATGAGCCGACCGGCGCGCTGGACAGCCATTCCGGCGAAGAGGTGATGGCGATCCTGCACCAGCTGAAAGCGCAGGGGCACACGGTCATCATTGTCACTCACGATCCGCAGGTCGCCGCTCAGGCGGAGCGGATCGTCGAGATCCGCGATGGCGAAATCGTCCGCAACCCCTCCGCCAGCCGCCAGGGCGGTGGGCTGCGCGCCCGTCAGCAGGAGGAGCCCTCGGCGTGGCGTCAGTTCACCAGCGGCTTTCGCGAGGCGCTGGTCATGGCCTGGCGGGCGATGGCGGCGAATAAAATGCGCACCCTGCTGACCATGCTCGGCATTATTATTGGGATTGCCTCGGTGGTGTCGATCGTCGTGGTGGGCGATGCCGCCAAACAAATGGTGCTGGCAGATATTCGCGCGATAGGCACCAATACCATTGACGTCTACCCTGGCAAGGATTTTGGCGATGACGACCCGCGCTATCAGCAGGCGCTGAAGTATGACGACTTGCTGGCGATCCAGAAACAGCCGTGGGTGCGTTCAGCTACGCCGGCGGTGTCAAAAAGCCTGCGTCTGCGCGCCAACAATATTGACGTTGCCGCCAGCGCGGAAGGGGTGGGGCCGCAATACTTTAATGTTTACGGCATGACCTTTAGCGAGGGCAATACCTTTAATGAGCTGCAGCTCAACAGCCGGGCGCAGGTGGTGGTGCTCGACAGCAATACCCGTCGCCAGCTGTTTCCCAATAAAGCAAAAGTGGTGGGCGAGGTGATTCTGGTGGGCAATATGCCGGCCACGGTGATTGGCGTTGCGGATGAAAAGCAGTCGATGTTCGGCAGCAGTAAAATTCTCCGCGTCTGGTTGCCCTACACCACCATGGCGGGAAGGGTGATGGGCCAGTCGTGGCTGAACTCGATCACCGTTCGCGTTCATGAAGGCTATGACAGCGACACCGCTGAAAAACAGCTGCTGCGTTTGCTGGAGCTGCGGCATGGTAAAAAAGATGTATTCACCTGGAATATGGACAGCATCTTGAAAACCGCCGAAAGGACCACACATACCTTACAGCTGTTCCTCACATTGGTGGCGGTGATCGCCCTGGTGGTCGGCGGGATTGGCGTGATGAATATTATGCTGGTGTCGGTGACCGAACGAACGCGTGAGATAGGCATCCGCATGGCGGTTGGCGCCCGGGCCAGCGATGTGCTGCAGCAGTTTCTCATCGAAGCGGTGCTGGTTTGCCTGGTCGGCGGCGCGCTGGGGGTGACATTGTCGCTGATGATTGCGTTTATTCTGCAGCTGTTTCTCCCCGGCTGGGAGATCGGTTTTTCGCCGCTGGCGCTGGTGACAGCGTTTCTCTGTTCGACGTTAACCGGGGTGCTGTTTGGGTGGCTGCCGGCGCGCAATGCGGCGCGGCTCGATCCGGTGGATGCCCTGGCGCGGGAGTAGTCGGGATGAGAAATAAAAATGCCAGTCAGAAGGACTGGCATTTTATTAGCAGGATGTACACAATGAAGCAAAAGAGTTATGCAGCCGTTTCCGCTTCCACAGGGACGATCACGCTGGCGTGGTTGCCTTTTGGCCCCTGGTGAACATCAAACCGAACGGCTTGTCCGGCTTTTAGCGTTCTGTAACCATCCATCTGGATGGTGGAGTAATGGGCGAAAATGTCTTCGCCGCCGCCCTCAGGGCAGATAAAACCGAACCCTTTGGCATTGTTGAACCACTTAACAGTACCCATTTCCATACTTCGACATCCTTCGTAAATCTTTATTAGTAAGATGGAATGAACCGGTGGTGGAGTGACGAGTTGTTCAATTGCTCGCCAACTCTCGCCACTACAATTTAGAGAAATACGAAAACGCGTCAAGCGATTGAGGAGGGGGAGCGGCGAAAAATGCGTCAAAATTTGAAGCAGTTAACGCTATTGCCGGGGAATGTGACAGCCGTCGCGGATAGAAGCGATAGATGATAGTTATCTATGATCTGTTGTAGATTTGTGATGAGCATAACCTCTGGTCATCGACAGGCCTCCGCCTGTTGGCAACAGCAACCGATGATGAACACTGACGATGAGTAAGAGAGATTGGCTGGACTTCGAGCACCTGGTTGACGACGAAGTTCGTGATGCGATTAAACCGCCATCTATGTATAAAGTGATATTGGTCAATGATGACTACACTCCAATGGAGTTTGTTATTGACGTGTTACAAAAATTCTTTTCTTATGATGTTGAACGTGCAACGCAACTGATGCTCACGGTTCACTATGAAGGTAAGGCGATTTGTGGCGTGTTTACCGCGGAAGTGGCGGAGACCAAAGTCGCTATGGTGAATCAGTACGCGAGGGAGAACGAGCATCCATTGCTGTGTACGCTGGAAAAAGCCTGAATACAGGCATGAAAATTGGGGGAGGTGCCTATGCTCAATCAAGAACTGGAACTCAGTTTAAATATGGCTTTCGCCAGAGCGCGCGAGCACCGTCATGAGTTTATGACCGTCGAGCACTTGCTGCTGGCTCTGCTAAGCAACCCCTCGGCCCGTGAGGCCCTGGAAGCGTGTTCAGTGGACCTGGTGGCATTGCGTCAGGAACTTGAAGCCTTCATCGAACAAACCACACCCGTCCTGCCAGCCACGGAAGAAGAGCGCGACACCCAGCCGACGCTGAGCTTCCAGCGTGTGCTGCAGCGCGCCGTCTTCCACGTGCAATCTTCTGGCCGCAGCGAAGTGACCGGCGCCAACGTGCTGGTGGCGATTTTCAGCGAGCAGGAGTCGCAGGCCGCCTACCTGCTGCGTAAACATGAAGTGAGCCGACTCGATGTGGTGAACTTCATTTCTCATGGTACACGCAAAGACGAGCCGAGCCAGTCTTCCGATAACAGCGGAAGCCAGCCTGGCAATGAAGAGCAAGCCGGCGGGGAGGAACGTATGGAAAACTTCACCACCAACCTCAATCAGCTTGCTCGCGTCGGCGGCATTGATCCCCTGATCGGCCGTGAAAAAGAGCTGGAGCGCGCCATTCAGGTTCTGTGCCGTCGGCGTAAAAATAACCCGCTGCTGGTGGGGGAATCCGGCGTCGGTAAAACCGCCATCGCCGAAGGCCTTGCCTGGCGTATTGTGCAGGGCGATGTGCCGGAAGTCATGGCTGACTGCACCATCTACTCGCTCGATATTGGTTCTCTGCTGGCCGGGACGAAATACCGTGGCGATTTTGAAAAACGCTTTAAAGCGTTGCTCAAACAGCTGGAGCAGGATACCAACAGCATCCTTTTCATTGATGAGATCCACACCATCATCGGTGCGGGGGCGGCGTCTGGCGGTCAGGTCGATGCGGCTAACCTGATCAAACCGCTGCTTTCCAGCGGCAAGATCCGGGTGATTGGCTCCACCACTTACCAGGAGTTCAGCAACATCTTTGAGAAAGATCGTGCGCTGGCCCGCCGTTTCCAGAAAATTGATATTACCGAACCGTCGGTGGAAGAGACCGTCCAGATTATCAACGGCCTGAAGCCGAAGTACGAAGCGCACCACGATGTGCGTTATACCGCCAAGGCGGTACGTGCCGCGGTTGAGCTGGCGGTGAAATACATTAACGATCGTCATCTGCCGGATAAGGCGATTGACGTGATTGACGAGGCAGGGGCGCGGGCGCGCTTAATGCCGGTCAGCAAGCGTAAGAAAACGGTCAATGTGGCGGATATCGAGTCAGTGGTGGCGCGCATTGCGCGGATCCCTGAGAAGAGCGTCTCCCGCAGCGATCGCGATACGCTGAAAAACCTTGGCGATCGACTGAAAATGCTGGTCTTTGGTCAGGATAAGGCCATCGAGGCGCTGACGGAAGCCATCAAAATGGCGCGCGCCGGGCTGGGCCATGAGCACAAGCCGGTGGGTTCATTCCTGTTCGCCGGGCCGACCGGGGTGGGGAAAACCGAAGTGACCGTGCAGCTGGCGAAGGCGCTGGGTATCGAGCTGCTGCGTTTTGATATGTCCGAATATATGGAACGTCATACCGTCAGCCGTTTAATCGGGGCGCCTCCGGGCTACGTCGGCTTCGACCAGGGCGGGCTGCTGACCGATGCGGTGATTAAACATCCGCACGCGGTGCTGCTGCTCGATGAGATCGAAAAAGCGCATCCGGACGTGTTCAACCTGCTGCTGCAGGTGATGGATAACGGAACGCTGACCGATAACAACGGACGTAAAGCGGACTTCCGCAACGTGGTGCTGGTGATGACCACCAACGCCGGGGTGCGGGAAACCGAGCGTAAATCGATTGGCCTTATTCAGCAGGACAACAGTCCGGATGCAATGGATGAGATCAAGAAGATCTTTACGCCGGAGTTCCGTAACCGTCTCGACAACATTATCTGGTTCGATCACCTCTCCACCACGGTGATCCATCAGGTTGTCGACAAGTTTATCGTCGAGCTGCAGGTTCAGCTGGATCAGAAAGGCGTCTCCCTGGAAGTCAGCCAGGAAGCGCGCGACTGGCTGGCGGAAAAAGGCTACGACCGGGCGATGGGGGCACGTCCGATGGGACGCGTCATTCAGGACAACCTGAAAAAACCGCTGGCGAACGAGCTGCTGTTTGGCTCGCTGGTCGACGGGGGGCAGGTGACGGTCTCTCTGGACAGCGTGAAAAATACGCTGACTTACGACTTCCAGAGCGCGCCGAAGCACAAACCGGAAGCCGCCCACTAAGGCGATATCTTGCATGTAAAAACCGGCCACTGGCCGGTTTTTTTTTGCTGGCTGGCGGTAGAAATGAAAAGACCGGGAATTATCCCGGCCTTCAGCATCTGACGCCTTAGTGGCGAAAACAATCAGCGACTACGGAAGACAATGCGGCCTTTGCTCAGGTCGTACGGGGTCAGCTCAACAGTCACTTTGTCGCCCGTCAGAATGCGGATGTAGTTTTTACGCATTTTACCGGAGATATGCGCGGTTACCACGTGACCGTTTTCCAGTTCTACGCGGAACATAGTGTTAGGCAACGTTTCAAGTACGGTGCCCTGCATTTCAATATTGTCTTCTTTGGCCATCTAGTCCTCTGGGGTATCACTACCGTAGTTTTGAACCGGCAAGATAATGCCGAAGTTCATCATGTAAGTAAAGTTTTACGTGTCTACCCTGAATCATTCACCTTACCGCAAGGCGCGCAGTCAGCACGCCGGCAATGGAAATATGACGGGTATGAATCGCCGAAGTAGTTTTGGCGCATTGCCCGGGACACACACGGCCATGCCGCGTGACAGGCGCAAACGTAAAGGGGAGTGACAGAACGATGGGCGTTATCTGACTCTTATTATTCCCAAACGGCGGCGGGGCAACAGGCAGAAGCTACTCTACCGCGCAATTATACCATCCTGACGCAAAATGTGCTGAAAACATTTTATTATCCGCCCGGAAATAGCACCCGTGGTACCCAAAATCGCTCGGGTAGACGGTAGCCGCGTAATACCGAGAGATAGTCCAGATAATCGCGGCGGGGAATATCCACTGCGCCTAATGACGCGGTGTGGTTGTTCAGCACCTGACAGTCAATTAATTTACCGCCGCTCTGCGCAAAGTCCTGGCAAAATACCAGCAGCGCGGTTTTAGAGGCATTTTCCGCCCGGCTGAACATCGACTCGCCGCAAAACAACGCCCCCTGCGCCACGCCGTACATTCCCCCCACCAGGGTATTCTCCTGCCAGACTTCAATGGAGTGGGCATGGCCCAGCTCATGCAGCTGGTGATAGGCGCGAACGATGCTGCTGGTTATCCAGGTGCCTTCGTCACGATCGCTGGCGCAGCCCTCAATCACCGCGCCAAAGGCATGATTGAGCGTGACGCGGTAGGGGGAGCGCTGATGAAAGCGCTTCATGCTGCGGCTGAGATGGAACTGTTCCGGCCAAAGCACTGCCCGGGGATCGGGCGACCACCAGAGGATCGGGTCGCCGGGGGAAAACCAGGGAAAAATACCACGCTGATAGGCCATCAGCAGACGCGCGGGGCTTAGATCGCCGCCGAGCGCCAGCAGGCCGTTAGGTTCACGCAGGGCGCCTTCCGGAGAAGGGAAGGCGATAGAATGCCGGGAGAGCTGAACCAGACGCATTTTAACCTCAATACGCATCAGCAAAAATTAGATAATAGCCTACAGACGCTGTTTAAACTGGAAGTACCGGCCCTGTTTAGCGAGCAGCTCCGCGTGACTACCTTGCTCAATTATCTGGCCGTTGTCCATGACTATTATCTGATTAAAACGAGCCAGGCCTCGCAGGCGGTGGGTGACCATCAGCACGGTCTTCTCGCGCATGACTTCCGCCAGCAGATGCAGGATCTGGCTTTCGGTGGCGGCATCCAGACCTTCTGTCGGTTCATCCAGCAGCATCAGCGGCGCATCGTGGAGCAGCGCGCGGGCGATGGCCAGCCGGCGCAGTTCGCCGCCGGAAAGCTGGCGTCCGCCTTCGCCCAGCCAGCCGTTGAGTCCGCCATCTTCCAGCAGTTTTTCCAGGCCTACCTTCTCAAGGGTGGCGCAGAGCAGAGTGTCATCAGCCTCAGGCGCCGCCAGCCGCAGGTTGTCGCGCAGGGTGGCGCTGAACAGATGCACGCGCTGCGGCACCACGCTCATTGACTGCCGCAGGGTGGCTTCGCTCAGCCCGGACAGCGGCTGGTCGTTGAGCAATATCTCTCCCTGCGCCGGATCCCATGCGCGGGTGAGCAACTGCAAAAGCGTCGACTTTCCGCAGCCGGTTCGGCCAAGAATAGCGATATGTTCCCCGGCGGCAATCTGCAGGGAGATGTTCTCCAGGGCGGGGGAGGGCTGCTGCGGGTAGCGGAAGGTGACCTGCCTGAAGGTTAAGGCCACCTGCGCAGGCCTGCTGGCTTCGCCCTCAACGAAGGAGACTTCCGGCTGCTGGTCAGTGATCTGCGAGATCCGCAGCGCGGAGGCGATCACCTGACCTAAATGCTGGAAAGCGCCGGTGACGGGCGCCAGGGCTTCGAAAGCCGCCAGGGCGCAGAAGACGAACAGGGCGATCAGCGCCCCGGGCTGACTGTTGCCGCCGACGCCGTCTGAGGCCAGCCAGAGCATGGCCACCACGGCGATTCCGCCGATTAACAGCATTAGCGCCTGTGAAAGCGCGGTCAGCTCGGCCTGGCGACGCTGCGCGTCCTGCCAGCTGAGCTCGGTTTTTTCCATTTGCGCGCGATAGCGGTCGCTGGCGTTAAACACCATCAGCTCCGCCTGGCCCTGCAGCCAGGCGGTAAGCTGTTGCCGATACTGGCCGCGCAGCTGGGTCATACTCTCTCCGGCCGGTTTACCGGCGCGATAGAACAGCGGCGGCATAACCAGCAGGGTCACCAGCATGATGCCGCCGAGCGTCAGCGCGAGGGTAACGTCGAGCAGGCTTAATCCGCAGGTCACCACCACAATCACCACCAGCGCGCCGACCAGCGGCGAAATGACCCGCAGGTAGAGATGATCCAGAGTGTCGACGTCGGCGACTACGCGGTTGAGCAGTTCACCCTGGCGAAAGCGCGCCAGCCCCGCCGGAGAGAGGGGGAGCAGTTTGCTGAAGGTGAAGACGCGCAGGTGCTGCAGCACGCGGAAGGTGGCATCGTGGCTGACCAGACGCTCGAAATAGCGTCCGGCGGTACGGATAATCGCTGCGCCGCGGACGCCCGCGGCGGGCAGCATATAGTTAAAACTGTAGATCCCGGCGACGCCCACCACTGCAGAGGCGGAGAGAAACCAGCCGGAGAGCGTCAGCAGGCCGATACTGGCCAGCAGGGTCACAATAGCCAGTACGATGCCGAGCAGCAGCATCCATTTGTGGCGTTTATACAGTGCCAGATAGGGTAAGAGCGCGCGCATTTAAATCTCCTCCTGACGATGGGCCAACAGCGCCGAGAAGACCCCGCCGGCGCGGGCCAGCGTGGCGTAGTCGCCTTGTTCGATAATCTGTCCGTCCTGCATCACCCAGACGGCATCCCAGTCCGCCAGTCCCTCAAGCTGATGGGTAACCAGCAGCGTGGTTTGCTGGGTGGAGGCGTGGGTCAACGCCTGCATGACCCGTTGTTCGCTATGGGCGTCGAGGCTGGCGGCGGGTTCATCCAGCAGCAGCAGGCGGCACGGCACCAACAGCGCGCGGGCGACCGCGATACGCTGCGCCTGGCCGACCGACAGACGGCCCGCCTGATCGCCCACGGCGGTATGGATCCCATCCGGCAGCAGAGCGATAAACTCGCTCACCCAGGCCTTGTCCAGCGCCAGCCGAAGCTGGGCATCGCTGGCTTCCGGCCACGCCAGCAGCACATTTTCCCGCAGCGTGGCGGCAGGAAGCTGGGGATTCTGCCCCACCCAGCTTAACAGGCGACGCCAGCGATCGGCGTCCAGCTCGCGCAGCTCCACGCCGTTGACCTTCAGCGAACCTTCATAGGGCAAAAAGCCGAGCAGGGTGTTCAGCAGGGAACTTTTCCCTGAGCCGCTCTGCCCCACCAGCACCACCCGCGCGCCTGCAGGCAGTGAAAAATTCAGCGGCCCGGCGAGGACTTTCCCGTCGGGAGATTTAATCAGCAGATCGCGCGCTTCCACGCCAATCAGATCGTTATCATTTAAGGTTTTTTCGCCACGCTCCACCTGGGTCAGCGGGGTTTCCATAAACGTTTTCAGACTGTCCGCAGCGCCGACGGCCTGGGCTTTGGCATGGTAGAAGGTGCCCAGGTCGCGTAATGGCTGGAAAAACTCCGGGGCGAGGATCAGCGTCAGGAAGCCCGCCATCAGCGTGACGCCCGCGCCATAGTTGCCGAAGTTAAGCTCGCCAAGGTATGAGAAGCCGAAATAAACCGCTACCAGCGCAATGGAGAGCGAGGTGAAAAACTCCAGTACTCCGGAGGAGAGGAACGCCAGGCGCAGGACTTCCATGGTGCGTTGGCGAAAGTCCTGCGAGGCGTCGCGAATATTATCCGTTTCGGCCTGACCGCGGTGAAAAATACGCAAGGTTTCCATGCCGCGCAGACGGTCGAGGAAGTGGCCGCTGAGGCGGGCCAGCGCCTGGAAGTTACGCCGGTTGGCATCGGCGGCGCCCATCCCAACCAGGGCCATGAACAGGGGGATCAGCGGCGCGGTGCCGAGGAGGATCAGCGCGGCGGCCCAGTTGATCGGGAAAATAGTGATAACGATCAGCAGCGGCACGCAGGCCGCCAGCGTCATCTGCGGCAGGTAGCGGGCATAATAGTCATGCATATCGTCGATTTGCTCGAGGATAAGCGTCGCCCAGCTGCCGGCCGGTTTACCCTGGATCCACGCCGGGCCCGCCTGCTGGAGACGGTCGAGCACCTGGCGGCGAATTTCATAGCGAATATGCTGCCCGGCCTGAAAGCCGACCCGTTCACGCAGCCAGACCACCCAGGCGCGCAGCACAAAGGTCAGCACCAGCAGGGTCAGCGGCAGCAGCAGGGCGGTCGCAGGAATATTCTCCATCACCATGCGGTGCAGGATCCGCGCCAGGAACCAGGCCTGCGCCACGATCAGCAGACCGCTCGCCACGCCGAGGAGGCGGGAAATCATCAACCAGCGACGGGAGATAATGCTTTGCTGTTTTAACCAGCGGGTTAACTCTTGTTGACGGGTTTTATTCATTGCGCGCTTAGCAGGTGTCGTTATGGGAATATTGGGCACGGCAATGTTACATCGCGGCAAAAATAAAGGCGACTTTTCGTCGCCTTCTTTACCTTTGTTACTGACTTGTAAAGATTATTTGCACGCGTCAGCCAGACCGTCGAGGTAACGTTCAGCGTCCAGCGCCGCCATGCAGCCGGTGCCGGCGGAGGTGATAGCCTGACGATAAATATGGTCCATGACATCGCCGGCGGCAAACACGCCCGGGATGCTGGTCTGGGTCGCATTGCCGTGGATACCGGACTGCACTTTGACGTAGCCGTTCTCCAGCTCCAGCTGACCTTCAAAGATGGCGGTGTTCGGGCTGTGGCCGATGGCGACAAACAGACCGGCTACTTCCAGGGACTCGACGTTGTCGCTGTTTTTGGTATCGCGCAGACGCAGGCCGCTGACGCCCATCTGGTCGCCGGTCACCTCTTCGAGGGTGCGATCGGTATGCAGCACGATGTTGCCGCTTGCCACTTTGTCCATCAGGCGTTTGATGAGGATTTTTTCCGCACGGAAGGAATCGCGACGGTGGATCAGATGTACCTCAGAGGCGATGTTCGACAGATACAGGGCCTCTTCAACCGCGGTGTTGCCGCCGCCGATCACCGCCACTTTCTGGTTGCGATAGAAGAATCCATCACAGGTGGCGCACGCGGAAACGCCGCGGCCCTTGAAGGCTTCTTCGGAAGGCAGACCCAGGTAACGGGCTGAAGCGCCGGTGGCGATAATCAGCGCGTCACAGGTGTATTCGCCGCTGTCGCCGGTCAGACGGAACGGCCGGTTTTGCAGGTCGACGCGGCTGATATGGTCGAAAATAATCTCGGTTTCAAATTTCGCGGCATGCTCGTGCATGCGCTCCATCAGCAGCGGACCGGTCAAATCGTTCGGATCGCCTGGCCAGTTTTCCACTTCCGTCGTGGTGGTCAGCTGACCGCCTTTTTCCATCCCGGTGATCAGCACCGGCTGCAGGTTGGCGCGCGCGGCATAGACCGCCGCGGTGTATCCCGCAGGTCCAGAACCAAGAATAAGCAGTTTACTGTGTTTGGCTGTGCCCATGAGATCCCCATAATAATTGGCATACATTGGGCTGGGATTGTAGGGAATTTGTTGTCGTAAAAAAAGAGCGCAGCGATTTTGTTAACGATGTGTGCAATAGAAGCGGCCGATGAATTGGCGATTTTCCCGGCAAGGAATATAACTATTTCTACTGTTGGCGGGACAATTATAAGACGAAAAAATGAGAATCAACCAGGGTGGATGATGAATATCTGGCATCTTGTACTAAAAATCGATGTTTTGCTTTGACAATCCCCTGTGCTTTTGCGAAAACATTCAAGGAAGAAGAAAAGCAGTATTTGGCGTGCGGCGAATTTTCATGCACGCAAATGCCATTTTTATCCGGGTTAACGAAATCTACGCATGGTGTGGACAGACGCCATGCGTGATATCGGTGACTGCCGTCAGGCAACGGGCTTCTCACGTACCCCTGGGTTACCTAATGTCGTACGGGTAATAACAGGATGGGCTCTGGCAGTGAAGGCACAGAGCCGGAACAGGAGTAGGGAAGGAATACAGAGAGACAATAATAATGGTAGATAGCAAGAAGCGCCCTGGCAAAGATCTCGACCGCATTGATCGTAACATTCTGAATGAATTGCAAAAAGATGGGCGAATTTCTAACGTCGAGCTTTCTAAACGGGTGGGACTTTCTCCGACGCCTTGCCTTGAGCGTGTGCGTCGTCTTGAAAGACAGGGTTTTATTCAGGGCTATACGGCGCTGCTCAACCCGCATTATCTGGATGCATCACTTCTGGTATTTGTTGAGATTACTCTGAATCGTGGCGCACCGGATGTGTTTGAGCAATTTAACGCCGCAGTGCAAAAACTTGAAGAAATTCAAGAGTGTCATCTGGTTTCCGGTGATTTCGACTATCTGTTGAAAACCCGCGTACCGGATATGTCAGCGTATCGTAAATTACTGGGCGAGACCTTGCTGCGCCTGCCGGGCGTTAACGACACCCGTACCTATGTGGTAATGGAAGAAGTCAAGCAAAGTAATCGCCTGGTTATTAAGACGCGCTAACACGGAACAGGTGCAAACTCGACGTAGTTTGATTACACTCCTGTTAATCCATACAGCAACAGTGCCGGGGAGACCCGGCGCTGTTGTCCGTTTTAGCAGCAGGCAGGAAACAGCCTGATACCTGGAGAGCCTTTCTTGAGCCAGGAATACACCGAAGACAAAGAAGTCAAACTTACCAAACTCAGCAGCGGGCGCCGACTCCTTGAGGCGATGCTCATCCTTTGCTCCCTCTTCGCCATCTGGCTGATGGCGGCATTACTGAGCTTTAACCCCTCGGACCCAAGCTGGTCGCAAACGGCATGGCATGAGCCTATTCATAATTTAGGCGGCGCCCCCGGCGCGTGGCTTGCCGATACCCTGTTTTTCATTTTTGGCGTCATGGCCTATACCATCCCGGTGATCATCATCGGCGGATGCTGGTTTGCCTGGCGGCATCAGGAAAACGACGAATACATTGATTATTTCGCCGTTTCTCTGCGTCTCATCGGTGCGTTAGCCCTGATCCTGACCTCCTGCGGTCTGGCGGCGATTAACGCCGATGATATCTGGTACTTTGCCTCTGGCGGGGTGATCGGCAGCCTGCTGAGCACCACCCTGCAACCGCTGCTGCACAGCAGCGGCGGCACCATCGCTCTGTTGTGCATCTGGGCGGCCGGCCTGACGCTGTTTACCGGCTGGTCGTGGGTCAGCATTGCGGAAAAACTGGGCGGCGGCATCCTGTCCGTACTCACCTTTGCCAGCAACCGCACCCGTCGGGATGATACCTGGGTCGATGAAGGCGAATACGAAGACGACGATGAAGAGTACGACGACGAAGAGGCGGCAACCCCCCAGGAGTCGCGTCGGGCCCGTATCTTGCGCAGCGCGCTGGCGCGGCGTAAACGTCTGGCCGAGAAGTTTACCAACCCTACGGGGCGTAAAACCGACGCGGCGCTTTTCTCCGGCAAACGGATGGACGACGGGGAAGAGGCCGTGCAGTACAGCGCCAGCGGTGCGCCTGTCGCCGCCGACGATGTACTGTTTTCCGGCGCCAGCGCCGCGCGTCCCGCAGAGAATGATGTGCTATTTTCCGGCGCCAGCGCCGCGCGCCCGGGCGATTTCGACCCTTACGATCCGTTGCTGAACGGCCACAGTATCGCTGAGCCGGTGGGCGCAGCGGCGGCGGCCACTGCCGCGCCGCAGGCGTGGGGCGAGTCGACGGCGGGCCATCAGGGCGCTGCGCCGGCTTATCAGCCAGAAGCCAGCTATCCGCCGCAGCAGGCCTACCAGCCTGAACCCGCCCCGTTCCAGCAGGCTGCTTATCAGCCGCCAGCGGGGCAACCCGCGCCGCAGGCGTATCAGCCAGAGCCGGCGCAGTATCAACAGCCGGTTTACGATCCGCATGCCGGACAACAGCCTGCGCCGCAGGGGTATCAACCCGAGCCTGCACAGTATCAGCAGCCGGTTTACGATCCATATGCCGGGCAACAGCCTGCGCCGCAGGGGTATCAATCCGAGCCTGCACAGTATCAGCAGCCGGTTTACGATCCGCATGCCGGTCAGCCCGCGGCGCAGGGGTATCAACCCGAGCATGCGCCGCACCAGCAGCCGGTTTACGATCCATATGCCGGGCAACAGCCTGTGCCGCAGGGGTATCAACCCGAGCCTGCACAGTATCAGCAGCCGGTTTACGATCCGCATGCCGGCCAGCCCGCGCCGCAGGGGTATCAACCCGAGCCTGCACAGTATCAGCAGCCCAGTTTCGATCCGCATGCCGGCCAGCCCGCGCCGCAGGCGTATCAGCCTGAGCCCGCGCCGGTACCTGCCGCGCAACCAGAGCCTGAGGCCGTGCAGGAAGAAGTGAAACGTCCGCCGCTCTATTACTTCGAGGAAGTGGAAGAGAAACGGGCGCGCGAACGCGAGCTGCTGGCTTCCTGGTATCAGCCTATTCCGGAGCCGGAAATCCCGATCGCCACCAAACCGCTGACGCCGCCAGCCGCCCCGGCCAAACCGCCCGTGGAGTCAACCGTGGTTTCTGCGGTGGCGGCCGGGGTGCATCAGGCAACGGCTGCCAGCGGCGGCTCAGCGGCCGCGACGACGGCGACCGCCGCGTCCGCAGCGACGGCGCCATTGTTCAGCCCGGCCTCCAGCGGACCGCGGGTACAGGTGAAAGAGGGCATTGGTCCAAAACTACCGCGGCCTAATCGCGTTCGCGTCCCGACGCGTCGGGAACTGGCCTCCTACGGCATCAAGCTACCGTCGCAGCGGGAAGCAGAACAGCGCGCGCGGCAGGCAGAGCGAGACCCCCATTATGATGATGGGCTACTCTCGGATGAGGAAGCGGATGCTATGGAGCAGGATGAACTGGCTCGCCAGTTCGCCGCCACTCAACAGCAGCGCTATGGCCATCGCTGGGAAGACGATAACGCGACTGATGACGATGATGCCGACGCCGCGGCGGAAGCGGAGCTGGCGCGCCAGTTTGCCGCCACCCAGCAGCAGCGCTACGCCTCCGAGCAGCAGCCGGGCGCCAATCCGTTCTCGCCGGCGGATTACGAATTCTCGCCGATGAAAACTCTGGTCAATGAGGGGCCGAACGAGCCGCTGTTTACGCCGACACCTGAAGTACAGCCGCAGCAGCCAGCCCAGCACTATCAACAACCGGCCGCCGCTCCGCAGCAGGGTTATCAACCTGCGCAGCACCAGCCGGTACACCATCAGCCAGTACCGCCGCAGCCTTACCAGACTGCGCCGCAGTCCGTGCCGCAGCACCAGCCGGTTACCCCGCAGGGGCATCAGCCTGCCGCGCCTGCGCCGCAGGAGAGCCTGATCCACCCGCTGCTGATGCGCAATGGCGATAGTCGACCGCTGCAAAAGCCGACGACGCCGCTGCCGTCGCTGGATCTGCTTACGCCGCCGCCCAGTGAAGTCGAGCCGGTGGATACCTTTGCTCTCGAGCAGATGGCACGACTGGTGGAAGCGCGACTCGCCGATTTCCGCATTAAAGCGGATGTGGTGAACTACTCGCCGGGGCCGGTGATCACCCGCTTCGAACTGAATCTGGCGCCTGGCGTCAAAGCGGCGCGAATCTCTAACCTGTCACGGGATCTGGCGCGTTCGCTGTCCACGGTCGCCGTGCGCGTGGTGGAGGTGATCCCGGGTAAACCGTATGTCGGGCTTGAGCTGCCGAATAAAAAGCGCCAGACCGTCTACCTGCGTGAAGTGCTCGACAACAGCAAGTTCCGTGATAACCCGTCGCCGCTGACCGTGGTGCTGGGTAAAGACATCGCCGGCGATCCGGTGGTGGCCGATCTGGCGAAAATGCCGCACCTGCTGGTGGCCGGTACCACCGGTTCCGGTAAGTCGGTCGGCGTCAACGCCATGATCCTCAGCATGCTCTACAAGGCGCAGCCGGAAGATGTGCGTTTCATCATGATCGACCCGAAAATGCTGGAGCTGTCGGTCTACGAAGGTATTCCGCACCTGCTGACGGAAGTGGTTACCGACATGAAAGACGCCGCCAATGCGCTGCGCTGGAGCGTCAACGAGATGGAGCGTCGCTACAAGCTGATGTCGGCGCTGGGCGTGCGTAACCTGGCGGGCTATAACGAGAAGATTGCAGAAGCGGCGCGCATGGGGCGTCCGATCCCGGATCCGTACTGGAAGCCAGGCGACAGTATGGACGCCGTGCACCCGGTACTGGAAAAGCTGCCGTACATTGTGGTGCTGGTGGACGAATTCGCCGACCTGATGATGACCGTCGGTAAGAAGGTGGAAGAGCTGATCGCTCGCCTGGCGCAGAAAGCGCGTGCGGCGGGGATCCACCTGGTGCTGGCGACGCAGCGTCCGTCGGTGGATGTCATTACCGGTCTGATTAAGGCCAACATTCCGACGCGCATCGCTTTTACCGTGTCGAGCAAAATTGACTCGCGTACCATTCTGGATCAGGGCGGTGCGGAATCGCTGCTCGGGATGGGGGACATGCTCTACTCCGGTCCGAACTCCACCACGCCGGTGCGCGTCCATGGGGCGTTTGTTCGCGACCAGGAAGTCCACGCCGTGGTTCAGGACTGGAAAGCCCGCGGTCGTCCGCAGTATGTAGACGGCATTACCTCCGACAGCGAAAGCGAAGGCGGCGGCGGTGGCTTCGACGGTGGTGAAGAGCTGGATCCGCTGTTCGATCAGGCGGTCAGCTTTGTGACCGAGAAGCGTAAAGCGTCGATTTCCGGGGTGCAGCGCCAGTTCCGCATCGGCTATAACCGTGCCGCGCGTATTATCGAACAGATGGAAGCGCAGGGCATTGTCAGCGAGCAGGGCCATAACGGTAACCGCGAAGTACTGGCGCCGCCGCCCTTTGAATGAGTGCAAAGTTGGGTAAATAAGCGCAAAATCAGCCAATTCTTCTGTCCCGCCGCCGTCGGCGGTCCTACATTAGGGGCAGAAGAGGCTCCCGCGTCGGGAGTGACGCACATTAAGGAAGAACAATGAAAAAACTCGCAATCACCTGTGCATTACTGTCTGGTATGGTCGTCAGCCAGGTCTGGGCAGATGCGGCCAGTGACTTAAAAAGCCGTCTTGATAAAGTGAGCAGCTTCCATGCCAGCTTCACGCAAAAAGTCACCGACGGCAGCGGCAACGCCGTGCAGGACGGACAGGGCGACCTGTGGGTAAAACGCCCGAATCTGTTTAACTGGCATATGACCCAGCCGGATGAGAGCGTCCTCGTTTCGGATGGTAAAACCCTGTGGTTCTATAACCCGTTCGTCGAGCAGGCCACGGCGACCTGGCTGAAAGACGCCACCAGCAACACGCCGTTTATGCTGATTGCCCGCAACCAGTCCAGCGACTGGCAGCAGTACAATATCAAACAAAACGGCGATGATTTTGTGCTGACGCCGAAAAGCGGCAGCGGCAACCTGAAGCAGTTCACGATCAACGTCGGTCGGGACGGCACCATCCATCAGTTCAGCGCCGTCGAGCAGGATGATCAGCGCAGCAGCTATCAGCTGAAATCGCAGCAGAACGGCGCCGTCGACGCATCTAAGTTCACCTTTACGCCGCCGAAAGGGGTGACGGTGGACGATCAACGTAAGTAGAGGCGAAAGTGAGCAATCTGTCGCTCGATTTTTCCGACAACGCGTTTCAACCTCTGGCCGCTCGCATGCGGCCAGAAAATTTAGCGCAGTATATTGGCCAGCAGCACCTGCTGGCGCCGGGCAAACCCCTGCCGCGGGCGATCGAAGCCGGGCACCTGCATTCGATGATCCTCTGGGGGCCACCGGGCACCGGCAAGACTACCCTGGCGGAAGTGATAGCCCGCTATGCCAGCGCCGATGTCGAACGGATCTCGGCGGTGACCTCCGGGGTGAAAGAGATCCGCGAGGCCATTGAGCGCGCGCGGCAGAATCGCAACGCCGGCCGACGAACGATTCTGTTTGTTGACGAAGTGCATCGCTTCAATAAAAGCCAGCAGGATGCCTTTCTGCCGCATATTGAAGATGGCACCATCACCTTTATTGGCGCGACCACCGAAAATCCCTCCTTTGAGCTTAATTCAGCGCTGCTCTCCCGCGCCCGCGTCTACTTACTGAAATCGCTCACCACCGACGATATCGAGCAGGTGCTTGACCAGGCGATGCACGATAAAACCCGCGGCTACGGCGGCCAGGATATCGTTTTGCCGGATGAGACCCGCAGGGCCATCGCCGAACTGGTGAACGGCGATGCGCGGCGGGCGCTGAATACCCTGGAAATGATGGCCGATATGGCCGAGAGCGATGATGCGGGCAAGCGGGTGCTGAAGGCGGAACTGCTGACCGAGATCGCCGGCGAGCGCAGCGCGCGCTTTGATAATAAAGGCGACCGTTTCTACGATTTGATTTCCGCCCTGCATAAGTCAGTGCGCGGGAGCGCGCCGGACGCGGCGCTCTACTGGTACGCGCGGATCATCACCGCCGGGGGCGATCCGCTGTACGTTGCCCGCCGTTGTCTGGCGATTGCCTCGGAAGACGTCGGCAACGCCGACCCGCGGGCGATGCAGGTGGCCATTTCGGCGTGGGACTGCTTTACCCGCGTCGGGCCGGCGGAAGGCGAACGGGCGATTGCCCAGGCCATTGTCTATCTGGCCTGCGCGCCGAAGAGCAATGCGGTCTACACCGCCTTTAAAGCGGCGCTGGCCGACGCGCGAGACCGTCCGGACTATGACGTTCCGGTGCATCTGCGCAATGCCCCGACGAAGCTGATGAAAGAGATGGGCTACGGGCAGGAGTATCGTTACGCTCATGACGAACCTAACGCCTACGCCGCCGGTGAGCAGTACTTCCCGCAGGAAATGGCGCAAACGCGCTATTATCACCCGTCAAACCGGGGGCTTGAGGGCAAAATTGGCGAAAAGCTCGCCTGGCTCGCTGAACAGGATCAAAATAGCCCGATAAAACGCTACCGCTAATTGAGGCGTTGCGGTAAGGTTATTACACTATTTCCGTGGTCGTAGTCTGCGGCCACTATTCTTTTTTTAATTCGATAAGCACAGGATAAGCATGCTCGATCCCAATCTGCTGCGTACCGAGCCAGACGCAGTCGCAGAAAAACTGGCACGCCGGGGCTTTAAGCTGGATGTAGATAAACTTCGCGCGCTTGAAGAGCGTCGTAAAGTTCTGCAGGTGCAAACGGAAAACCTGCAGGCGGAGCGCAACTCCCGATCGAAATCCATTGGCCAGGCGAAAGCGCGCGGGGAAGACATCGAGCCATTACGCCTGGAAGTGAACAAACTCGGCGAACAGCTGGATGCCGCAAAATCCGAGCTGGAAGCGCTGCTGGCTGAAATCCGCGATATCGCGCTGGCTATCCCGAATATTCCTCACGATGACGTGCCGGTTGGCCGTGACGAAAACGACAACGTTGAAGTCAGCCGCTGGGGCACGCCGCGCCAGTTCGATTTCGACGTGCGCGATCACGTGACGCTGGGTGAAATGCACGGGGGGCTGGATTTTGCCGCCGCCGTTAAGCTCACCGGTTCGCGCTTCGTGGTGATGAAAGGCCAGCTGGCCCGTCTGCACCGCGCCCTGGCGCAGTTCATGCTGGATCTGCACACTGAACAGCATGGCTATAGCGAAAACTATGTCCCGTACCTGGTTAACCAGGACACCCTGTATGGCACCGGTCAGCTGCCGAAATTTGCCGGCGACCTGTTCCATACTCGTCCGCTGGAAGAAGAGGCTGACAGCAGCAACTACGCGCTGATCCCGACGGCGGAAGTGCCGCTGACCAACCTGGTGCGTGATGAAATTATCGATGAAGACGATCTGCCGATAAAAATGACCGCCCATACGCCGTGCTTCCGTTCCGAAGCAGGTTCTTATGGTCGCGACACCCGCGGTCTGATCCGTATGCACCAGTTCGATAAAGTTGAAATGGTGCAGATCGTCCGTCCGGAAGACTCGATGGCGGCGCTGGAAGAGATGACCGGCCACGCCGAGAAAGTGCTGCAGCTGCTGGGCCTGCCTTACCGTAAGGTCGCGCTGTGCACCGGCGATATGGGCTTCAGCGCCTGCAAAACCTATGACCTCGAAGTGTGGGTCCCGGCGCAGAACACCTACCGTGAGATCTCTTCCTGCTCCAACGTCTGGGATTTCCAGGCGCGTCGTATGCAGGCTCGCTGCCGCAGCAAGTCCGACAAGAAGACCCGTCTCGTTCATACCCTGAATGGTTCTGGCCTGGCGGTCGGTCGTACCCTGGTGGCGCTGATGGAAAACTATCAGCAGGCTGATGGCCGTATCGAGATCCCGGAAATCCTGCGCCCGTATATGCGCGGCCTCGAATATATCGGTTAATTTTTACCTTCTCCCTTAAAAGCGCCTGCGGGCGCTTTTTTTACATCCTTATTGATACCGGGCAATAATCCCATCCGCGAATGCAGTGATACTCCCTTTGGATTAAACCAGCATAAAAAACCAATAATATTTCAAAGCCTTATATATATCACTATATAGCGCTTGTCAGTTTATTGTGAGCAACCAAAGCGAGTATCCATGAAAATTAAAGCCCCCGATGCTTTACTGGCTGCTGAGGTAAGCCGCCGTGGTCTGATGAAAACCACGGCAATAGGCGGCCTGGCGCTGGCCAGCAACGCACTAACGTTACCCTTTTCCCGTATGGCCCACGCCGCCGACACGCCTGCCCCGGCCAGTGAGAAGGTGGTCTGGAGCGCCTGCACCGTCAACTGCGGTAGCCGCTGCCCGCTGCGCATGCACGTGGTGGATGGCGCGATTCAATACGTCGAAACCGATAATACCGGTGACGATAACTATGACGGCCTGCATCAGGTGCGCGCCTGCCTGCGCGGGCGGTCTATGCGCCGCCGGGTTTATAACCCCGATCGGCTGAAATATCCGATGAAGCGCGTAGGCAAACGCGGTGAGGGTAAATTCGAGCAAATCAGCTGGGAAGAGGCGTTCGATATCATCGCCAGCACGACGCAGCGCCTGATTAAAGACTACGGCAACGAGTCCATCTATCTGAACTACGGCACCGGCACGCTGGGAGGCACGCTGACCCGCTCCTGGCCGCCGGGGAAAACCCTGATTGCCCGTCTGATGAACTGCTGCGGTGGGTATCTCAATCATTACGGCGACTATTCATCCGCGCAGATTGCCGCAGGGTTGAATTACACCTACGGCGGCTGGGCGGATGGCAACAGCCCGTCGGATATTGAAAACAGCCAGTTAGTGGTGCTGTTCGGCAACAACCCCGGCGAAACGCGGATGAGCGGCGGCGGGGTGACCTACTATCTTGAGCAGGCGCGCCAGAAATCCAATGCCCGGATGATCATTATCGATCCGCGCTATACCGACACCGGCGCCGGACGCGAAGATGAATGGATCCCGATTCGCCCCGGTACCGATGCGGCGCTGGTATCGGGTCTGGCGTGGGTGATGATCACCGAGAATCTGGTCGATCAGCCGTTCCTCGATAAATACTGTGTGGGATACGACGAGAAAACTCTGCCTGCCGATGCCCCGGCCAATGGCCACTATAAAGCCTGGATACTTGGCCAGGGCGCCGACGGTATCGCCAAAACGCCGGAGTGGGCCTCGACCATAACCGGTATTCCGCGCGAACGCATTGTTAAACTGGCGCGCGAAATTGCCAGCGCCAAACCGGCCTATATCAGCCAGGGCTGGGGGCCGCAGCGTCACGCCAACGGCGAAATCGCCACCCGGGCTATCGCGATGCTCGCCATTCTGACCGGTAACGTCGGGATCAACGGCGGTAACAGCGGCGCGCGCGAGGGCTCCTACAGCCTGCCGTTTGAGCGCATGCCGACGCTGGAGAATCCGGTTCAGACCAGCATATCGATGTTTATGTGGACCGATGCGATTGAGCGCGGCCCGGAAATGACCGCCCTGCGCGATGGGGTGCGTGGCAAAGATAAGCTCGATGTGCCGATCAAAATGATCTGGAACTATGCGGGCAACTGCCTGATCAACCAGCACTCAGAGATTAACCGCACCCACGAGATCCTGCAGGACGACAAGAAGTGCGAGATGATTGTGGTCATCGACTGCCATATGACCTCGTCAGCGAAATACGCCGATATTCTGCTGCCGGACTGCACCGCCTCTGAGCAGATGGATTTCGCGCTGGATGCTTCCTGCGGCAACATGTCCTACGTCATCTTTGCCGACCAGGCCATCAAGCCGCGTTTCGAATGCAAAACTATCTATGAGATGACCAGCGAGCTGGCGAAGCGCCTCGGCGTCGAGGAAAAATTTACCGAAGGCCGTACCCAGGAAGGCTGGATGCGCTATCTGTATGAGCAGTCGCGCACAGCGATTCCCGACCTGCCGGATTTCGACACCTTCCGTCAGCAGGGCATCTATAAGCAGCGCGATCCGCAAGGGCACCATGTGGCTTATAAAGCCTTCCGCGAGGATCCGCAGGCTAATCCGCTGACCACGCCTTCGGGCAAGATTGAAATCTATTCGCAGGCGCTGGCGAAAATCGCCGCCACCTGGGAGCTGCCGGAAGGCGATGTCATCGATCCGCTACCGATCTACACCCCGGGCTTCGAAAACTACAACGATCCGCTGACGGCGAAATACCCGCTACAGCTGACCGGCTTCCACTATAAATCGCGCGTCCACTCAACCTACGGCAACGTCGATGTACTGAAGGCTGCCTGTCGGCAGGAGATGTGGATTAACCCGATCGATGCCCGCCAGCGCGGTATTGCCAACGGCGATCGCATTCGCATCTTCAACGACCGTGGGGAAGTGCATATCGAAGCGAAGGTGACCCCGCGCATGATGCCGGGCGTGGTCGCGCTGGGGGAAGGGGCCTGGTATAACCCGGACGCCTCGCGCGTGGATCAGGCGGGCAGCATTAACGTGCTGACCACCCAGCGCCCCTCGCCGCTGGCGAAGGGGAACCCGTCGCATACCAACCTCGTCCAGGTTGAGAAGCTGTAAGGAGTAACCGATGACAACTCAGTATGGATTTTTTATTGATTCCGCCCGTTGCACCGGTTGCAAGACCTGCGAACTGGCCTGTAAGGACTACAAAAATCTGACCCCGGAGGTCAGCTTCCGCCGCATTTATGAATATGCCGGCGGCGACTGGCAGGAGGATAACGGCGTCTGGAATCAGAACGTGTTCGCCTATTACCTCTCCATCGCCTGTAACCACTGCGAAGATCCGGCCTGCACCAAGGTCTGTCCGAGCGGAGCGATGCACAAGCGCGAAGACGGTTTTGTGGTGGTCAACGAAGAGGTGTGCATTGGCTGCCGTTACTGCCATATGGCCTGTCCTTACGGCGCGCCGCAATATAATGCCGACAAAGGCCATATGACCAAGTGTGACGGCTGCCACGAGCGCGTTGCCGACGGGAAAAAGCCGATCTGCGTCGAGTCCTGCCCGCTGCGGGCGCTGGATTTCGGGCCGATTGCCGAACTGCGCGCTAAGCACGGCCAGCTGGCGGCGGTGGCGCCGTTGCCTTCGGCGCACTTTACCCGGCCGAGCATCGTGATCAAACCTAACGCCAATGCCCGGCCGTGTGGCGATACCACCGGTTACCTGGCAAACCCGAAGGAGGTGTAAGATGGGAAACGGATGGCATGAATGGCCGCTGATGATCTTTACGGTCTTCGGCCAGTGCGTCGCGGGCGGCTTCATCGTCCTGGCGCTGGCGCTCATGACGGGCAAGCTCTCCCGTGAGCAGGAGCAGCGCGTGGTGGGTAGCATGTTCGGCCTGTGGGTATTGATGGGGATCGGGTTTATCGCCTCGACAATGCACCTCGGTTCGCCGCTGCGGGCCTTTAACTCGCTCAATCGCGTAGGGGCCTCATCGCTGAGTAATGAGATAGCCAGCGGGGCGATCTTCTTCGCCGTCGGCGGGATTGGCTGGCTGCTGGCCGTGTGTAAAAAGTTGCCTGCCGGACTGCGTAGCCTGTGGCTGGTAGCGACCATGGCGCTTGGGGTAATCTTCGTCTGGATGATGGTGCGGGTCTATAACACCATCGACACGGTGCCGACCTGGTATACCGTCTGGACGCCGCTGAGCTTCTTCCTGACGCTGTTTATCGGCGGCCCGCTGCTGGGCTACCTGCTGCTGCGCGTCGCAGGCGTCGACGGTTGGGCGCTGCGCCTGCTGCCGGTGGTCACTTTACTGGCGCTGCTGGTGAGCATCGTGGTGGTCCTGATGCAGGGGAGTGAACTCGCCACTATCCGCAGCTCAATTCAGCAGGCCTCCGCCCTGGTGCCGGATTATGGGCCGCTTATGGCCTGGCGCGTGGTGCTGCTGGCGCTGGCCCTGGCCTGCTGGTGCGTGCCGCAGATCCGCGGCCGCAAGCCGGCGGTCTCGCTGCTCGGCCTGGCGTTTGTTCTGGTGCTGGCGGGAGAGATGATTGGCCGCGGCGTATTCTATGGTCTGCATATGACCGTCGGGATGGCTATCGCCAGTTAATCAGCGTCATCATGCCGGCGCAGGCGTGCCGGCATGATGAAAACGTGCTGTCGATAGATTAAATTTTTCGACTGAAATTAACAGCAAGATTTATTAATAAATTAAGAAAAACAACAGCGTATTATCTGTTGCCTCATCTTTATCCGTTCTGTGGATAAAAAACTTCTATCGTGCCCGGCAAAACCGCGTCAGGCCTGATTTCAGGTGGATTGACAATGTTTTTAGCGGTGGCATGATGCGTTCGCGATCTGAACATTCCTCACGGTTTTTACCCATGACCATCTACACCCGGCCAGTGCAAATGCTGCTCTGTGGCCTGCTTTTACTGACCCTGGCGATAGCGGTGCTGAATACGCTCGTCCCGCTCTGGCTCGCCCATGAAAATATGCCAACCTGGCAGGTCGGCATGGTAGGGTCATCCTATTTTACCGGCAATCTGGCCGGTACGTTGCTTGCCGGCTGGGTGATCAAGCGCCTGGGGTTTAACCGCAGCTATTATCTCGCGTCGTTAATATTCGCCGTCGGCTGCGTAGGGCTGGGGATCACCGTGGGCTTCTGGACGTGGCTGAGCTGGCGTTTTATCGCCGGCGTAGGCTGCGCGATGATTTGGGTGGTGGTGGAAAGCGCGCTGGTCTGCAGCGGCACTTCACGCAGCCGCGGTCGTCTGCTGGCGGCGTACATGATGGTCTATTACGTCGGTACCGTACTGGGCCAGCTGATGGTCAGTAAACTCCCCACCGATTTAATGAGCGTCTTGCCGTGGGTGACGGGTCTGGCGCTGGCGGCGATCCTGCCGCTGCTGTTTACCCGCATCATGGGGCAGGCCGAAGAGCCACATGAAACGGTACGTATCTGGCCGATGCTGAAGCTGCGCCAGGCGCGCCACGGGGTCAATGGCTGCATTATCTCAGGGATTGTCCTCGGCTCGCTGTATGGTCTGATGCCGCTGTGGCTGAACCATCAGGGCGTCAGCGACGCCGGCATTGGCTTCTGGATGGCGGTGATGGTTAGCGCCGGGATCCTCGGCCAGTGGCCGGTAGGGCGCCTGGCAGACCGCTACGGTCGCCTGCTGGTGCTGCGGGTGCAGGTTTTTGTGGTGATTCTGGGATGTCTGGCGATGCTCAGCCAGGCGGCGATGGCGCCGGCGCTGTTTGTGTTGGGCGCTTCGGGCTTTACCCTCTATCCGGTGGCGATGGCCTGGGCCTGTGAAAAAGTGGAGCACCATCAGCTGGTGGCAATGAACCAGGCGCTGTTGATGAGCTATACCATCGGCAGCCTGCTGGGCCCGACGCTGACGGCGATGCTGATGCAGAACTTCTCGGATAACCTGCTGTTTATTATGATCGCCAGCGTGTCGTTTATCTATCTGCTGACCCTGCTGCGTAAAGCCGGGCATCATCCAACGCCGGTGGCGCACGCCTGACCCTGTAGCGCGTAGCGCATGCTGCGCGTCATCCGTTTTAATAGCCTGTGCTTACTGCAGTAGAGCTGTCTTGCATAAGAATGCAACGGGCTGGACGGTAACAGCTTCCCACGCCGTTGCAGGCCGGCATAAGCGCATCACCGGCCCGGGCGGGATTAGTACATTACTTTGTGCCCATATTGCTCAAGGATGCCTTTGACTCGCTCCATGGTCTCTTTCTTCGGCGGATGGACGCCGTCCAGCTTGTACTCTTCGCCCATCGCTACCCATTTGTGTTTGCCCAGCTCATGGTAGGGCAGCAGCTCGATTTTTTCGACATTGCCCATATCGCGGGTAAATTCGCCCAGGCGGTGCGCGGAATCATCATCGTCTGACCAGCCCGGAACCACCACGTAGCGGATCCAGACATTGATATTCTTCTTCGCCAGATACTGGGCGAATTCCAGCGTACGATGGTTAGAGACACCGACCAGGTTCTGGTGAATCTCATCGTTCATCTGCTTGAGATCCAGCATCACCAGGTCTGTTACCTCCAGCAGTTCGTCGATAACGGGATCGTAGCGACGAACAAAGCCATTGGTATCGAGACAGGTATGAATACCTTCCTTCTTACAGGCGCGGAACCAGTCGCGAACAAACTCCGCCTGCAGGATCGCTTCGCCACCCGATGCGGTGACGCCGCCGCCGGAAGCATTCATAAAGTGACGATAGGTCACCACCTCTTTCATTAACTCTTCAACGGTGATTTCTTTGCCGCCGTGGGTATCCCAGGTATCACGGTTGTGGCAGTACAGGCAGCGCATCAGGCAGCCCTGGAAAAAGGTAATAAAGCGGATGCCCGGGCCATCAACGGTGCCACAGGATTCAAAGGAGTGAATGCGACCAATAACTGACATTGCGGTGTTTTCTCCAGATGTGGCCCATCCGGGGCCGTGTTGGTGCACAGCTCAGCGGCTGTGTCGAGTCTGTTTTGACAGATACCCAAAGTATAGATAACTGGCAAAGCAGGCTAGGGCGGGGATTGCTTGTTAAAAAGGCCCCACTGATGTGGGGCCTTTATTGTACGCTTTTTCAGTCAGACAGGGAATTACATGGTCTGAGTGAAGGTACGGGTAATAACGTCCTGCTGCTGTTCTTTAGTCAGGGAGTTAAAACGTACAGCGTAGCCAGATACGCGGATGGTCAGCTGCGGATATTTTTCCGGGTTTTCCATCGCGTCGAGCAGCATTTCGCGGTTCATTACGTTCACGTTCAGGTGCTGACCACCTTCGATGGACGCTTCGTGGTGGAAGTAACCATCCATCAGACCCGCCAGGTTGGTCTTACGAACTTCGTCATCTTTACCCAGCGCGTTCGGTACGATAGAGAAGGTGTAAGAGATACCATCTTTCGCGTAAGCAAACGGCAGTTTCGCTACGGAGGTCAGAGAGGCAACAGCACCTTTCTGGTCACGGCCGTGCATCGGGTTAGCACCTGGTCCGAACGGCGCGCCAGCGCGACGACCGTCTGGGGTGTTACCGGTTTTCTTACCATATACCACGTTAGAGGTGATGGTCAGAACAGACTGAGTCGGGATCGCGTTGCGGTAGGTGTGCAGTTTCTGAATTTTCTTCATGAAACGTTCAACCAGGTCAACGGCCATGTCATCGACGCGAGCATCGTTGTTACCAAACTGCGGGTATTCGCCTTCGATTTCGAAGTCGACAGCCAGACCGTCTTCGTCACGAATCGGTTTAACTTTCGCATATTTGATTGCAGACAGGGAGTCAGCAGCAACGGACAGACCCGCGATACCACACGCCATGGTGCGGATAACGTCACGGTCGTGCAGCGCCATCAGAGAGGCTTCGTAGCTGTACTTGTCGTGCATGTAGTGGATGATGTTCAGCGCAGTGACGTACTGTTTAGCCAGCCAGTCCATGAAGTGATCCATGCGTTCCATCACTTCGTCGAAGTTCAGAACGTCGCCTTTGATCGGTTCAGATTTCGGACCCACCTGCATTTTCAGTTTTTCATCCACGCCGCCGTTGATAGCGTACAGCATGGTTTTTGCGAGGTTGGCGCGAGCACCGAAGAACTGCATTTGCTTACCAACAACCATCGGGCTTACGCAGCATGCGATAGCGTAGTCGTCGTTGTTGAAGTCCGGACGCATCAGGTCATCGTTCTCATACTGCAGAGAAGAGGTATCGATGGACACTTTAGCAGCGAATTTCTTGAAGCTCAGCGGCAGTTTTTCAGACCACAGGATAGTGATGTTCGGCTCCGGAGACGGCCCCATGGTGTACAGGGTGTTCAGGAAGCGGAAGCTGTTTTTGGTCACCAGAGTACGGCCGTCAACGCCCATACCGCCGATGGATTCTGTTGCCCAAATCGGGTCACCGGAGAACAGTTCATCGTATTCCGGGGTACGCAGGAAGCGAACCATACGCAGTTTCATGACCAGGTGGTCAACCATTTCCTGCGCGTCTTGCTCGGTGATTTTGCCCGCCTGCAGGTCACGTTCGATGTAGATATCCAGGAAGCTGGAGGTACGACCGAAGGACATTGCCGCGCCGTTCTGAGATTTAACGGCAGCCAGGTAACCGAAGTAGGTCCACTGGATAGCTTCCTGAGCGGTGGTCGCCGGACCGGAGATGTCGTAGCCATATTTAGCCGCCATCTCTTTGATCTGGCCCAGCGCGCGGTGCTGTTCAGCGATTTCTTCACGCAGACGGATGGTCGCTTCCAGATCTTCGCCGCTTTCCAGTTTCGCTTGCAGAGAGTTGAACTGGGCGAATTTGTCTTTCATCAGGAAGTCGATACCGTACAGCGCAACGCGACGGTAGTCACCGATGATACGACCACGGCCGTAAGCATCCGGCAGACCGGTCAGCACGCCGGATTTACGGCAGCGCAGGATGTCCGGAGTATAGACGTCGAAAACGCCCTGGTTGTGAGTTTTACGGTACTCAGTGAAGATTTTTTTCAGCATCGGGTCCAGCTCGCGATTGTACGCTTTGCAGGAACCTTCAACCATTTTAATACCACCGAACGGGATGATCGCACGTTTCAGCGGCGCTTCGGTCTGCAGACCAACGATTTTTTCCAGACCTTTCTCGATATAGCCTGCGTCGTGAGAGGTGATGGTGGAAGCCAGGGCAGTGTCAAAATCAACAGGCGCGTGAGTGCGGTTTTCCTGTTTTACACCTTCCATTACGCTGTCCCACAGCTTGGTGGTCGCTTCAGTCGCGCCAGCCAGGAAGGATTCGTCGCCTTCATATGGGGTGTAGTTTTTCTGAATAAAGTCACGGACGTTGACTTCATTCTGCCAGTCACCTTTCGCAAAACCTTCCCAGGCTGTGGCTAACTTTTCATTAAGCTCGGACATGTAACACCTACCTTCTTAAGTGGATTTTTTATTTACTGCCTGAAACAACCCTTAGTGATGGTCGTTGCCACGCAGGTAAATGACCCAGTATGTCAACCCGACCAGCAGACCCCCGCCGATAATGTTCCCGATAGTTACCGGAATCAGGTTATCAGTGATGAAGTTCATAACGGTCAAGTGAGAGAAACTTTCCGGAGTCGAACCGATTGCGGTCCAGAATTCCGGGCTTGCAAAGTTGCGGATTACGATACCCATCGGGATCATAAACATGTTGGCGATGCTGTGCTCAAAGCCGCTGGCAACGAACATCGCTACCGGCAGGACCATGATCATCGCTTTATCCATCAGGCTACGACCGGAATAGCTCATCCATACGGCGAGACAAACCATCAGGTTAGCGAGGATACCCAGGCTCACGGCCTCCACAAAAGTATGGTGCATTTTGTGGTCAGCGGTCTGCAGGACATTGAGCCCCCAACCGCCGTTGGCAGTCATATATTCGCCTGATAACCACATCAGCAGCACAAACAGCAGTGCGCCCACCAGGTTACCAAAATAGACGTTGAGCCAGTTTTTTGCCAGTTGCCCCCAGGTAATTCGACCGCTGGCTTTTGCCACCACGATCAATACCGTAGAGGTAAAGAGGTCAGCGCCGCAGATAATGCACAGAATCAGACCCAGGGAAAAACAGACCCCACCGATAAGCTTGGCAATCCCATAAGGCATCGCGGCAGTGCCGGTGGTCGCGGTGATATAGAATACGAAAGCGATGGAGATGAAAACGCCAGCGGTGATCGCCAGATAAAAGGTCTTCATCGGATGCTTCGTTGCTTTATAGACACCTGCTTCTTCGGCGACTTTCGCCATCGCGGCAGGGAGCAAAAGATCAAAAGGGTTGTCAGCTTTCACACTAACTCTCTCTTTATATAAGTTGGCGGTGAGATACTAACAAAGCATTATAGAAGGGAAATTGATATAGATCATATCTCACCGGAACTATATGCCTTTTTAGTGTGTGGTTTTTGTGTTTTTAGTGGTTAACTGATTGAATATTATGAAGAAAATAAATTTTAAAATTTATAAGTTATGTTGAATTTTTTCGTTTTCACGCCATTTTTTGAGTTAATTAATATGGAGTATTTTATTTAAAATTAACGAATGGTAAATCTTATAAGCGCATTATTTACTATTAATTAACTTTGCAACTACAAACTATAGTGGCCGCCTCGTCAGGTGAAATCAACGGAGCCGCATTGGGCTCCGTTGCTGGTCACCACGATGGCGCGCTTAGGGCTTATTTTGCCCAGAACGCCGCCTTCGCTCGCTGCAGTTTTTCATAAGCCTTCAGCAGCGACTGATGGGCCGGGAAGGCCTGCAGATCGCTGTCGACAGCCTGAAGGCCATAGAACGGCGCTTCCCCGCTCAGCGCCGCGCTGGCGGCTTCGACCGCTTCGGCGCCGTACATACGGATAAAGGCGTTCAGGTATTGCAACGGCTGACGCTCCTCTTCCTGGCTCAGCAGCAGCAGGGTCTGCAGGCAGCGATAGTAGTTAGCGCGTTCCGCGCTGAAGACCGAAGCGTTGAACTCCATGGTCCACTCGGTCCAGATCAGCGCCTGCTCCAGATCGCCGCCGGCCAGGGCCAGCATGGCTTTCAGCTCGCCGACGCGCAGGGTATACCAGCCGTTGTCTTTGCCGGTGGCGAGGCCCAGCAGTTCGCGAACGCGGGTGAAATCATCCAGGCCTTCATCGTCCATCTGCTCGATCAGCGCCAGGTAATCTTCTTTTTCCCACTCGCTGCCCGGCAGGGACAGAATGGTGTCGCGCAGATGAGCGCCCATGCTGTTGTTCGCCAGCCACAGATCTTCCGCCGGGTAAATATCCGACATCCCCGGGACGATGATACGGCAGGCGTAAACGCCCAGGTGCTCGTAGTCGGCGATATACACTTCTTTATCTTCGGCCTTGAAGATGGCCATCAGGGTGGCGAACTCTTCTTCTGTGGTGCCGGAGAAGCTCCAGTCAACGAACGGATAGTCGGCATCCTGCTTGAACATATCCCAGGAAATCAGGCCGCTGGAGTCGATAAAGTGGGTTTCGAGGTTAGCATGCTCGGCGACTTCTTCGTCGTCGAAGGTCGGCGGCGTGAAGACGTCGAGATCTTTCAGGCTGCGGCCCTGCAGCAGTTCGGTGACCGTACGCTCCAGCGCCACGCCGAAGTCCGGATGGGCGCCGAAAGAGGCGAAGCAGGTGCCGTTTGCCGGGTTAAACAGCACGACGCAGATAACCGGATACTTGCCGCCCAGCGAGCCATCATAGGCAAAGATCGGGAAACCTTCGGCTTCCAGTTTGGCGATCGACTCCACAACGCCCGGATAGCGCGCCATGACCTCCGCCGGGATCTCCGGCAGGCTGATGCTTTCGGCGATGATGCGGTTTTTGATATGGCGCTCAAAGACTTCGGACAGGCCCTGCACGCGAGCTTCATTACGGGTGTTGCCGGCGGACATGCCGTTGGAGACATACAGGTTGCCGACGATATTCATAGGAATATAGACCGTTTCGCCGTCGGACTGGCGGGTAAAGGGCAGGCCGCACACGCCGCGCTCATCGTTACCGGATTGCAGATCCACCAGCATGCTGGCCGTCAGCTGATCGTCCGGATCGTAGAACGCGAGCAGGCGGGCATCCAGCAGACCTTCCGGGACGTCGTCGTTTTCGGTCAGCGGGAACCACTTTTCGTTCGGGTAGTGAACGAACGGGCCGTTAGCGATAGTGTCGCCTAACCAGAAGTCAGCGAAAAAATAGTTGGTGGACAGGCGCTCGAAATATTCGCCCAGCGCGGAGGCGAGGGCTGCCTTTTTGGTGGCGCCTTTACCATTGGTAAAGCACAGCGCGCATTCCTTATCGCGAATGTGAACGGACCACACGTGCGGCACCGGGTTCAGCCACGAGGCCTCTTCGATATCAAATCCGAGGTCGAGCAATTTTTGCTGGAAGCGAGCGATGGAATCTTCCAGGGCGGCATCTTTGCCGGGAATAAACGTTTGGGTCATGGCGATCACTTTTGTCGTACGGAAAGCGCGCAATGATACGGCTTTTATCTGACAGGTGCTATCTCCATCATCTGGCTATGCTTAGAGACATCTTTTAATGCTCAGGGAGATGATAATGAAAGCCTTTGACTGGCAGAGGATGGCGCTCGATAAAGTGCCGGTGGAATTTCTCGGTGAGGTGGCGTTGCGCAGCCTCTACACCTTCGTTCTGGTCTTTATTTTCCTCAAAATTACCGGACGGCGCGGCGTGCGGCAGATGTCGCTGTTTGAGGTGCTGATTATTCTGACCCTCGGCTCGGCGGCGGGGGACGTGGCGTTTTATGACGATGTCCCGCTGTTGCCGGTGCTGGTGGTCTTCGTCACGCTGGCGCTGCTTTATCGCGGCATCATGTGGCTGATGGGGCATAGTGAAAAGCTGGAGGATCTGCTGGAGGGCAAGCCTATCGTGGTGGTGGAGGAGGGGCAACTGGCATGGGAGAAACTGCATGCGGAAAATATGACCGAATTCGAATTTTTTATGGAGCTACGGGTCAACAGCGTCGAGCAGCTCGGCCAGGTGCGGCTGGCGATCCTTGAAACCAATGGCCAGATCAGCGTGTTTTATTATCCCGATGACGAGGTGAGGGCCGGGTTGTCGATTCTCCCGACGCACTGCACCACGCGCTATACCACTATTCCTCAGGAGGGGATCTACGCCTGCGTACGCTGCAGCATCGTGATGGCGATGCAGGCGGGAGAAAAGCGAATATGTTCCCGCTGCGCAAATGCAGAATGGTCGAAGGCCAGCCGGGCGAAACGGCTCACCTGACAGCAAATATGTCGGTTTTATTACGTCAAGCCGATAGATTCTGTTGTGTGACGGCTGCCGCGTTTTGCCGTCGGCGAGTTTTAGCCATTGCGGACCGTGTCACTGAATGATAAAACCGATAGCCACAGGAATAACTTATGCCCGCGGCGGTTCGCGGGCAAAACAACATAGCAACGTGGTGAGGGGAAATGGCTCAGGTCTATAACTTCAGTTCGGGCCCGGCAATGCTGCCGGCGGAAGTACTCAAACTGGCTCAGCAGGAACTGTGCGACTGGCACGGTCTGGGTACGTCGGTCATGGAAATCAGTCACCGTGGTAAGGAGTTCATCCAGGTGGCAGAAGAGGCAGAACAGGACTTCCGTTCTCTGCTGAATATCCCTTCCAACTATAAAGTGTTGTTCTGTCATGGCGGCGGTCGCGGCCAGTTCGCCGGGATCCCGCTGAACATCCTCGGCGATAAAAACGTCGCTGACTATGTGGACGCTGGCTACTGGGCCGCCAGCGCGGTCAAAGAGGCGAAGAAATACTGCACGCCTAACGTCATCGACGCGAAAATCACCGTCGACGGCAAGCGCGCGGTCAAGCCAATGAGCGAGTGGCAGCTGACGCCGGGCGCGGCGTATCTGCATTACTGCCCGAACGAAACCATTGACGGTATCGCGATTGACGATACGCCGAACTTCGGCGACGACGTCATCGTGACCGCCGATTTCTCCTCCACCATTCTGTCCCGCGAAATTGACGTCAACCGCTTCGGCGTGATCTACGCCGGCGCGCAGAAGAATATCGGCCCGGCAGGGTTGACGCTGGTCATCGTGCGTGAAGATCTGCTGGGTAAAGCCAGCGTGGCCTGCCCGTCAATCCTCGACTACACCGTGTTAAGCGAGAATGACTCGATGTTTAACACGCCGCCGACGTTCGCCTGGTATCTGGCCGGTCTGGTGTTTAAGTGGCTGAAACAGCAGGGCGGCGTTGCCGCGATGGACAAGATCAACCAGCAGAAAGCCGAACTGCTGTATGGCGTGATCGATAACAGCGGCTTCTATCGTAACGATGTGGCGCAAGCCAACCGCTCCCGTATGAACGTGCCGTTCCAGCTGGCGGACAGCGCGCTGGATAAACTGTTCCTTGAAGAGTCGTTTGCCGCCGGGCTGCACGCGCTTAAGGGCCACCGGGTGGTGGGCGGCATGCGTGCCTCCATCTACAACGCGATGCCGCTGGACGGCGTGAAGGCGTTAACCGACTTTATGCTGGACTTCGAACGCCGCCACGGTTAATCGCCCGTTCCTTTCTTCCTCCCCGCGGCCTGTCTGCGGGGTTTTTATTCTGTTTGTTTGAGAGTGAAGTTTGATGGATTCCCTGACGTTACAACCCATCGCACGCGTAGAGGGCACCGTGAACCTGCCAGGTTCGAAAAGCGTCTCCAACCGCGCGCTGCTGCTGGCCGCCCTGGCTCGCGGCACGACGGTGCTGACCAACCTGCTGGACAGCGACGATGTGCGCCATATGCTGAATGCCCTGAGTGCGCTGGGGGTTCAATACACCCTGTCTGCTGACCGTACCCGCTGTGAAGTGACCGGCAACGGCGGCCCGCTGCATGCCGCAGCGGCGCTGGAGCTGTTCCTCGGCAACGCCGGTACCGCGATGCGCCCGCTGGCGGCAGCCCTGTGCCTTGGCAGCAACGATATCGTGCTGACCGGCGAGCCGCGAATGAAAGAGCGCCCGATCGGCCATCTGGTGGATGCCCTGCGTCAGGGCGGCGCTCAGATCGACTATCTGGAGCAGGAAAATTATCCGCCGCTGCGCCTGCGCGGGGGATTCCAGGGGGGCAACGTTGAAGTTGACGGCAGCGTCTCCAGCCAGTTCCTGACCGCGCTGCTGATGACTGCGCCGCTGGCGCCGCAGGATACCGTGATCGCCATTAAGGGCGATCTGGTGTCAAAACCCTATATCGACATTACGCTGCACCTGATGAAAACCTTCGGGGTTGAGGTGGACAACCAGTCTTATCAGCGCTTTGTGGTGCGCGGCAAGCAACAGTATCAGTCGCCGGGGGATTACCTGGTGGAAGGGGATGCTTCATCGGCCTCGTATTTCCTTGCCGCTGGCGCCATTAAGGGCGGCACGGTGAAAGTCACCGGTATCGGCCGCGGCAGCGTACAGGGCGATATTCGTTTCGCCGACGTACTGGAAAAAATGGGCGCCACCGTCACCTGGGGCGACGATTTCATCGCCTGTACCCGGGGCGAGCTCAAGGCTATCGATATGGATATGAACCATATCCCGGACGCCGCGATGACCATCGCCACCGCCGCGCTGTTCGCGCAAGGGACCACCACGCTGCGCAATATCTACAACTGGCGGGTCAAGGAGACGGACCGTCTGTTCGCCATGGCGACCGAGTTGCGTAAAGTGGGCGCCGAGGTGGAAGAGGGTGAAGATTATATTCGCATCACCCCGCCGGCGACGCTGAAGTATGCTGAAATCGGCACCTATAACGACCACCGGATGGCGATGTGCTTCTCGCTGGTGGCGCTGTCTGATACGCCGGTGACCATCCTTGATCCGAAGTGTACGGCGAAAACCTTCCCCGACTATTTTGAGCAACTGGCGCGGATCAGTACGCCGGCCTGAATGACGCGAATTTAAGGTAACAACGCCGACCCTCAGGTCGGCGTTTTTTTATCTCTGCTTGTCGGACAGGAAACTAAATGCTAGCCTTGCTTGCTTGTAAATATAGGATTTATAAGCATTTATTATGCTAATCAATGGATGATTGATATGAGAAATACAAAAGTAATGCTGGCTTTGGCCGTTTCCGCCACGTTGTTGGCAGGTTGTAAAAATATGCAGGGGATGGACACCAACGCCCTCGTCAATTCAGGAATGACGGCTTACAAAGCGGCGACGCTTTCTGACTCTGAAGTCAAAACGCTTTCCGACGATGCCTGTAAGCAAATGGATAGTGAAAATAAACTGGCTAGTGCATCAAGTAAGTACACCAAACGTCTGAACAAAATTGCCAAAGCGTTAGGAAATAATATCAACGGCACGCCGGTAACCTATAAGGTTTACATGACATCCGACGTCAACGCCTGGGCAATGGCCAACGGCTGCGTCCGCGTCTATAGCGGCCTGATGGACATGATGACCGATAATGAAGTTGAAGCGGTTCTGGGCCATGAGCTGGGTCACGTAGCGCTCGGACACTCGCGCAAAGCGATGCAAACCGCGTATGCGACTATTGCCGCACGCGATGCAATTTCAGCGACCAGCGAAGCGGCTGCAAACTTGTCTAAATCTCAGTTGGGCGATATCGCTGAGGGAATGATCAACTCTGCGTTCTCCCGCTCGCAGGAGTCGGATGCTGATGATTTCTCTTACGATCTGCTGAAAAAACGCAACATCAGCACTCAGGGGCTGGTGGGCAGCTTCGAAAAACTGGCCAGCCTTGACGCCGGCCACAGTAAATCTCTGTTCGATTCACACCCGCCTTCAGCTGAACGCGCGCAGCATATCCGCGACCGTATCGCTGCAGATAAAAAGTAAAACTGCCTCATCTTCCGGGCTGATGCTCTATCAGCCCGCTATAATTGCTCAATTCTTCCGCATGAGATTTCCAGTTATCTGTAATTTAAAAGCAAGACTCACTTTCCGCCGAAGAGATGCGTATAATGCGCGGCGTTTAGATATTTATGCGCCTTGCTGAAGGAGAAAAAGATGACGGCAACAGTTCCGGTAATCACCATTGATGGGCCTGGCGGTGCGGGTAAAGGTACGTTGTGCAAGGCAATGGCGGAAGCGCTGGGCTGGCATCTGTTAGATTCAGGCGCGATCTACCGCGTTCTGGCGCTGGCGGCGCTGCATCATCATGTTGACGTGGAGTCCGAAGAGGCGCTGGTGCCCCTGGCTGCCCATCTTGATGTGCGCTTTATTTCTACTGACGGCAACCTGGAAGTGGTGCTGGAAGGGGAAGATGTCAGCGGCGAAATTCGCACCCAGGAGGTCGCGAACGCCGCCTCGAAAGTGGCGGCTTTCCCTCGCGTTCGCGAAGCGCTGCTGCGCCGCCAGCGCGCCTTTCGTGAGCTGCCGGGGCTGATTGCCGACGGGCGCGATATGGGCACGGTGGTTTTCCCGGACGCGCCGGTGAAAATTTTCCTCGATGCCTCGGCCGATGAACGGGCGCATCGCCGCATGCGGCAGTTGCAGGAAAAGGGCTTTGATGTTAACTTTGAACGTCTTTTGTCCGAGATAAAAGAGCGTGACGATCGCGATAGAAATCGCGCCGTGGCGCCGCTTGTCCCGGCTGCCGATGCATTAGTTCTCGATTCAACCGAACTAAACATTGAGCAAGTGATTGAAAAAGCGCTACAATATGCGCGCGAAAAATTGGCCGTTGCGTAAGCCTTAACCGGTCACGCGCCGAAGCCTCCGAATTATAGCAGTACCCCGCGGCAATGGATGGTCAGCGGGTATGTGAAACAACCCCATCCGGCACGGAGCCAGGTGGACGTTAATATTAACCTGAAGATTAAACATGACTGAATCTTTTGCTCAACTGTTTGAAGAATCCTTAAAAGAAATCGAAACCCGCCCGGGTTCCATCGTTCGTGGTGTTGTTGTTGCTATCGACAAAGACGTAGTACTGGTTGACGCCGGTCTGAAATCTGAGTCCGCCATCCCGGCTGAGCAGTTCAAAAACGCCCAGGGCGAGCTGGAAATCCAGGTTGGTGACGAAGTTGACGTTGCTCTGGATGCAGTAGAAGACGGCTTCGGTGAAACTCTGCTGTCCCGTGAGAAAGCTAAACGTCACGAAGCTTGGATCACGCTGGAAAAAGCTTACGAAGACGCTGAAACTGTTACCGGTGTTATCAACGGCAAAGTTAAAGGTGGCTTCACTGTTGAGCTGAACGGTATTCGTGCGTTCCTGCCGGGTTCCCTGGTAGACGTTCGTCCGGTGCGCGACACGCTGCACCTGGAAGGCAAAGAGCTTGAGTTCAAAGTCATCAAGCTGGACCAGAAGCGTAACAACGTTGTTGTTTCTCGTCGTGCCGTTATCGAATCCGAAAACAGCGCAGAGCGCGATCAGCTGCTGGAAAACCTGCAGGAAGGCATGGAAGTCAAAGGTATCGTTAAGAACCTCACTGACTACGGTGCATTCGTTGATCTGGGCGGCGTTGACGGCCTGCTGCACATCACCGATATGGCCTGGAAACGCGTTAAGCATCCGAGCGAAATCGTAAACGTTGGCGACGAAATCACTGTTAAAGTGCTGAAGTTCGACCGCGAGCGTACCCGTGTATCCCTGGGCCTGAAACAGCTGGGCGAAGATCCGTGGGTAGCTATCGCTAAACGTTATCCGGAAGGTACCAAACTGACCGGTCGCGTGACCAACCTGACCGACTACGGCTGCTTCGTTGAAATCGAAGAAGGCGTTGAAGGCCTGGTTCACGTTTCCGAAATGGATTGGACCAACAAAAACATCCACCCGTCCAAAGTTGTTAACGTTGGCGACGTAGTGGAAGTAATGGTTCTGGATATCGACGAAGAACGTCGTCGTATCTCCCTGGGTCTGAAGCAGTGCAAATCTAACCCATGGCAGCAGTTCGCGGAAACCCACAACAAGGGCGACCGTGTTGAAGGTAAAATCAAGTCTATCACTGACTTCGGTATCTTCATCGGCCTGGACGGCGGCATCGACGGCCTGGTTCACCTGTCTGACATCTCCTGGAACGTTGCAGGCGAAGAAGCAGTTCGTGAATACAAAAAAGGCGACGAAATCGCAGCAGTTGTTCTGCAGGTTGACGCAGAGCGTGAGCGTATCTCCCTGGGCGTTAAACAACTGGCGGAAGATCCGTTCAACAACTACGTTGCTCTGAACAAGAAAGGCGCTATCGTTGTTGGTAAAGTGACTGCAGTTGACGCTAAAGGCGCAACCGTAGAACTGGCTGACGGCGTAGAAGGTTACCTGCGTGCTTCTGAAGCATCCCGTGACCGCGTTGAAGACGCAACTCTGGTTCTGAGCGTTGGCGACGAAGTTGAAGCGAAATTCACTGGCGTGGATCGTAAGAACCGCGTAGTGAGCCTGTCTGTACGTGCGAAAGACGAAGCGGAAGAAAAAGACGCTATCGCTACCGTGAACAAGCAGGAAGACGCGAACTTCTCCAACAACGCCATGGCTGAAGCGTTCAAAGCAGCGAAAGGCGAGTAATCTTTGTCATTCAGGTAATAACAACCTGAATAGTGACGAGTTTACTTGACAGATTGCAGGATTCGTCCTGTAATCAAGCACAAAGGGCGGCTACGGCCGCCCTTGTTTAAGCTGTTAGCTAATTTTTGCCTTGAAGGAAACCGGAGGAATAATGACCAAGTCAGAATTGATTGAAAGACTTGCCAGCCAGCAATCTCACATTCCGGCGAAAGCGGTGGAAGATGCTGTTAAAGAAATGCTGGAACATATGGCCTCAACGCTTGCTCAAGGTGAGCGCATTGAAATCCGCGGTTTCGGCAGCTTCTCTCTGCACTATCGAGCACCTCGCACCGGACGTAACCCGAAAACTGGTGATAAAGTCGAACTGGAAGGTAAGTACGTTCCGCACTTTAAGCCCGGGAAAGAATTACGTGACCGCGCCAATATTTATGAAGGGTGAGTTGCACGACGTGCAACCTGCCTGACGATAAAAGCACCTTTGGGTGCTTTTTTTGTACCCGCCATTTGCGTCCCGCCTCGCAAAACAAAAGTGCCTGACTGCAAGCGTGACGATTGTCTGGAACGCTGCGCGCGCGCCTGAATACTGCCCCAGGACGCCAGCCTCGCTTTGCGTAACACTGCCCGCTCACAGGGAGGTGTTTATGCGTCTACCATGGCTTGCCGGATGCGCCATCATCGCAATACTGCCGCTACTCTGGCTACCCGCGTTGCCGGGGCCGGGCACTCTGGCGGTCGCCGGCGTACTGGCGATGTTGCTGACCCGTCTGCGCGGGACGGTCGTCGCCGTTGTGGCGGTGACGCTTCTGCTGATGGTCTGGGGAGTTTTAAGCGCGTATCAGGCGCTGTGGCCAACGCAGCACCTCACCGGCGCCGTCAGTCAGGCGGAAGTGATCCTTCACGAGACGGATGGTCAGACCCTGCACCGCGGGCAGATTGTGCGCCTGGCGGGTCGCTTCCTGTTCCCTCCGGTTGGCGTGACTTTATACGGGGAACTTGCACCTGCGCCCGTCTGCGAGGGGCAGCGCTGGATGATGACGCTGCGCCTGCGGCCGGTGCATGGACAGCTCAATGACGGGGGCTTCGACAGCCAGCGCTATGCGCTGGCTCAGCATCGGCCGCTGAGCGGGGGGATCGTCGCCGCTTCCGCGCTGGATACCCGCTGCAGTCTGCGCGCCCGCTACCTGGCGTCGCTGACCCGGCGATTGCAGACTTATCCCTGGCATCCGGTGATGCTGGGGTTGGGAATGGGGGAGCGGCTGGCGCTGCCGGCGGAGATAAAGGTCCTGATGCAGAACACAGGCACCTCCCACCTGATGGCTATCTCCGGTTTGCATATTGCCCTCGCGGCTTCCCTGATCGTGCTCCTGCTGCGTGGATTACAGTCCCTTTTACCAGGGCGCTGGATCGGCTGGCGGCTACCGCTGCTGGCCGGGCTGGCGGGCGCCGTCGGCTATGCCTGGCTGACCGGTATGCAGCCGCCGGCCCTGCGCACTTGCGTAGGGCTTGCGGTCTGCTGTGCTTTACGTTTGTCGGGTCAACGCTGGACGGCGTGGCAGGTGTGGCTCTGCTGTCTGGGGGCGATACTGGTTGCCGATCCGTTAGCGGTGTTGTCGCAAAGCCTGTGGCTATCCGCCTTCGCCGTGGCGGGGCTGATCTTCTGGTACCAGTGGTTACCGCTGCCTGACAGCCGTTGGCGCTGGCCGTGGAAAGCCCTGTTCGCCCTCGCGCATTTGCAGGCTGGCGTGACGCTGCTGCTGATGCCGCTGCAACTGCTGCTCTTCCACGGTATAAGCCTGACATCGATGGCCGCCAATTTGCTGGCGGTACCGTTAGTGACCCTGCTGGCGGTGCCGCTCATTCTCGCCGGAATGCTGCTGCATCTCACTGGACCGGAGATGGTGGCGTCGCTGATCTGGCTGGCAGCCGATCGCGTGCTGGCGGTGTTGTTCTGGGGGTTACGACGTTTACCGGACGGCTGGCTGACGTTGGATGCCCGCTGGCTCTGGATCAGTAGCCTGCCGTGGCTGCTGGTGATGGGCTGGCGTTTTCAGAGCTGGCGACATTCGCCGGCGCTGTGTCTGAGCGTGCTGTTTTTGCTGACGCGGCCATTCAGCCGGCAACCGCCCGCGGACCAATGGCAGGTGACGATGCTGGATGTCGGGCAGGGGCTGGCGATGGTGATCGAGCGTTACGGCAAGGCGTTATTGTACGATACCGGGCCGGCATGGCCGCAGGGCGACAGCGGTCGACAGGTGATTATCCCGTGGCTGCGCTGGCACCATCTGCAGCTGCAGGGGATTATGCTGAGCCACGAGCATCTTGACCATCGCGGCGGCCTCGAATCGGTGCTGCAGGCATGGCCGCAGGCGTGGGTGCGCAGCCCGCCAGGCTGGTCGGGTCATCTGCCGTGCCATCGCGGCGAGCGCTGGCAGTGGCAGGGACTCACTTTCCAGGCGCTGTGGCCGCTGCCGGGCAGCACGGCAAAGGGAAACAATCACTCCTGCGTGGTGCGGATCGATGACGGTCGCTCCAGCATCCTGCTGACCGGCGATATAGAACGTCAGGCGGAGCAGGCGATGATCAGCCGCTACTGGCAGCATCTGGCGTCTACACTTATTCAGGTTCCCCATCACGGCAGCAACACCTCCTCCAGCGAACTGCTGATCCGGCGGGTGGATGGCGCGGCCGCGCTGGTTTCCGCTTCGCGCTACAATGCGTGGCGGATGCCCTCGCACAAGGTCGTTCAGCGTTATCGCCAGCGGGGGTATCGCTGGTTCGCCACGCCGCAGCATGGGCAGATAACGGTGGTTTTTTCTGCAGAAGGGTGGCAAATCCATAGCTTACGGGATCAAGTTTTACCACGTTGGTATCATCAGTGGTTTGGCGCGCCCGCCGATAACGGGTAGAATATGCGGCTATTTCAACACAAGCTGGTTTATTGAATGCAGAACGATAAAGATCTCTCCACGTGGCAGACCTTCCGCCGACTTTGGCCGATTATTGCACCGTTTAAAGCCGGGCTAATCGTAGCGGCGGTGGCGTTAGTGCTTAACGCGGGCAGTGACACCTTCATGTTATCGCTTCTTAAACCGTTATTGGATGATGGTTTTGGTAAAACGGATCGCTCAGTGCTGCTATGGATGCCGCTGGTGGTTATCGGGCTGATGGTGCTGCGTGGGATCACCAGCTACATCTCGAGCTATTGTATCTCCTGGGTTTCCGGCAAAGTGGTGATGACCATGCGTCGTCGCCTGTTCGGCCACATGATGGGTATGCCGGTGGCATTCTTTGACAAGCAGTCTACCGGGACGCTGCTGTCACGTATCACCTATGATTCCGAGCAGGTCGCTTCCTCTTCTTCCAGCGCGCTGATCACCGTGGTCCGCGAAGGGGCATCGATTATCGGCCTGTTCGTGATGATGTTCTATTACAGCTGGCAGCTGTCGCTGATCCTGATCGTACTGGCGCCTATCGTGTCGGTAGCAATCCGCGTGGTCTCCAAGCGTTTTCGCAATATCAGTAAGAATATGCAGAACACGATGGGGCAGGTCACCACCAGCGCCGAGCAGATGCTGAAAGGGCACAAAGAGGTGCTGATGTTTGGCGGCCAGGAAGTGGAAACCAAACGTTTTGATAAGGTCAGCAATAAAATGCGCCTGCAGGGGATGAAGATGGTTTCCGCCTCGTCTATCTCCGACCCGATCATTCAGCTTATCGCCTCCCTGGCGCTGGCCTTTGTCCTGTATGCCGCCAGCTTCCCGAGCGTGATGGACACCCTGACCGCCGGGACCATTACCGTGGTCTTCTCCTCCATGATTGCGCTGATGCGTCCGCTGAAGTCGCTGACTAACGTCAATGCCCAGTTCCAGCGCGGGATGGCGGCATGCCAGACGCTGTTTGCGATCCTCGATTCCGAGCAGGAAAAAGACGAAGGTACGCGCGTCATTGAGCGGGCGAAAGGCAATCTCAAGTTCGAGAACGTCACCTTTACCTATCCGGGTCGCGAAGTGGCCGCGCTGCGCAATATCAATCTCGATATCCCGGAAGGGAAAACCGTGGCGCTGGTGGGACGCTCCGGGTCGGGTAAATCGACCATCGCCAGCCTGATCACACGCTTCTACGATGTCGACGACGGGCAGATCCTGCTGGATGGCCACGACCTGCGCGAGTACAAGCTGAGCTCGCTGCGCGACCAGGTCGCGCTGGTTTCACAGAACGTGCACCTGTTCAATGATACCGTCGCTAATAACATCGCCTATGCCCGTACCGAAGAGTACAGCCGCGAGCAAATTGAAGAGGCTGCGCGGATGGCCTACGCCATGGACTTCATCAACAAGATGGACAATGGCCTGGATACCATCATCGGCGAAAATGGCGTGATGCTGTCCGGCGGCCAGCGCCAGCGTATTGCTATCGCCCGTGCGCTACTGCGTAACAGCCCGATCCTGATCCTCGATGAAGCCACCTCGGCGCTGGATACCGAGTCCGAGCGTGCGATTCAGGCGGCGCTGGATGAGCTGCAGAAAAACCGCACCTCGCTGGTTATCGCCCACCGTCTGTCAACCATTGAGCAGGCTGATGAGATCGTGGTGGTTGAAGACGGGCGGATTGTGGAGCGCGGTACGCACCACGACCTGCTGGAGCATAAAGGCGTATACGCCCAGCTGCATAAGATGCAATTCGGCGAATGATCGCACGCATCTGGTCCGGTGAATCGCCGCTGTGGCGCCTGCTGCTGCCGCTCTCCTGGCTGTATGGCCTGGTGAGCGCGGTGATTCGCCTCAGTTATCAGCTGGGGTGGAAAAAAGCCTGGCGCGCGCCGGTGCCGGTGGTGGTGGTCGGTAACCTGACCGCCGGCGGCAATGGTAAAACGCCGGTGGTGATCTGGCTGGTGGAGCAGCTGCAACAGCGCGGCATTCGCGTTGGGGTGGTCTCTCGCGGCTACGGCGGTAAAGCCGAACGCTACCCGCTGGTGTTAACTGACCGGACCAGTACGGCGCAGGCAGGCGATGAACCGGTGCTCATCCATCAGCGCACCGGCGCGCCGGTGGCTGTCTCTCCACTGCGCAGCGACGCGGTGAAATCGCTGCTCAGCGCGCACGATCTGCAGATTATCGTGACCGACGATGGTTTGCAGCACTATAAGCTGGCGCGGGACCGGGAAATTGTCGTCATCGACGGCGTGCGCCGCTTTGGCAACGGCTGGTGGCTGCCTGCCGGGCCGATGCGCGAGCGGGCGTCGCGCTTGCAAAGCGTTGATGCGGTTATCGTCAACGGCGGCGTGGCGCGTCCGGGAGAGATCCCGATGCAGCTGCGTCCCGGGATGGCGGTCAACCTGCTCACCGGCGAACGTCGCGATGTCTCTACCTTCACTAACGTGGTGGCAATGGCCGGCATCGGCCATCCGCCGCGCTTTTTCGCCACCCTCGAAAGCTGTGGCGTCCAACCGGTCAAAACCGTGGCTCTGGCGGACCATCAGGCGCTGAGCCAGGCCGATGTCACCGCCCTGGTAACCGCCGGGCAGACGCTGCTGATGACCGAAAAAGACGCCGTGAAATGTCGCGATTTTGCCGCTGCGAACTGGTGGTATTTACCGGTCGACGCCATAATGGCCGATGAACGCGCACAGCGGTTGCTTGCGGACATAGCGACGTTGGCGCAACGTTAACCGGCGCGCCGGCTTTGCTCGCCGCTGTGCTGGAAATCCTGACGGAGAACCTGCATGTCGGTATTGCAACTATCGCTTAATGAGGCGCGCCACCTCCATCTCGCGGCGCAGGGGTTATTAAAAAAGCCCCGGCGTCGCGCTCGCCCAAATGACATCCTTTCCACCATCCAGCAGATGTCGCTGCTGCAAATCGATACCATCAACGTGGTGGCCCGCAGCCCCTACCTGGTGCTGTTCAGCCGCCTCGGCAGCTATCCGCAGCACTGGCTGGATGAGTCGCTGCGCAACGGCGAGCTGATGGAATACTGGGCGCATGAAGCCTGTTTTCTGCCGCGCAGCGATTTCGCCCTTGTGCGCCACCGGATGTTGAACCCCGACAAGATGGGCTGGAAATATCATCGCGCGTGGATGGAGGAGCATGCCGGCAGTATTGCAGAGCTGGTGGCGCATATCGGCCAAAACGGGCCGGTTCGCTCGGCGGATTTTGCCCACCCTCGCAAAGGCGCCAGCGGCTGGTGGGAGTGGAAACCGCATAAGCGCCACCTGGAAGGGCTGTTTACCGCCGGGGAAGTGATGGTGGTAGAGCGGCGCAACTTTCACCGCGTGTATGATTTAACCCGGCGGGTGATGCCGTACTGGGACGACGAGCGCGATGCGCTGTCCCGCGACGCCGCAGAGGCCATTATGCTGCGCAACAGCGCCCGCAGCCTCGGCATCTTTCGTCCCCAGTGGCTGGCGGATTACTATCGTTTACGTCAGCCGGCGCTACCGGGTCTGCTGGCGGCCTGGCAGGAAGAGGGTCTGGTGACCCCGGCCAACGTGGAAGCGCTTGGCGAGATGTGGCTGCATCGCGATGCGCTGGCGCAGCTGGAGTCCGCGCCCGGCGGTAAACTTACCGCCAGCCATAGCGCCGTGCTCTCGCCCTTCGACCCGGTGGTCTGGGATCGGAAACGCGCTGAGCAGCTGTTCAACTTCAGCTATCGCCTGGAGTGCTATACCCCTGCGCCGAAGCGTCAGTATGGCTACTTCGTACTGCCTCTGCTGCACCGGGGAAAACTGGTCGGGCGGATGGACAGTAAAATACATCGCAAAAGCCGGGAACTGGAGATCTTCGCCCTGTGGCTGGAGGATGGGGTGAAGATCACCCGTGGTCTGGAGCAGGGGCTGCGCCAGGCGATCAACGATTTCGCACGCTGGCAATCGGCAGAGCGGATCCTGTGCCGACGCCTGCCGGAAGGGCTGTTTGTCGGCCAGACGCAGGGGTGGGAAATCGATGCCGATTGATCCCGGCGCCGACCTTCCTGTGTTATGCTGCTGAGAAATCTATCCGGTCCATCAGGAGGAAACATGGATCACCGTTTACTTGAAATCATCGCCTGCCCGGTCTGTAACGGTAAGCTGTATTACAGTCAGGATAAGCAAGAACTTATTTGCAAACTTGATAGTCTGGCGTTTCCGCTCCGCGACGGCATCCCTGTGCTGCTGGAGACAGAAGCGCGTCCGCTGGCGGTAGAAGAGAGTCACTCATGAGTTTCGTGGTCATTATTCCTGCGCGTTTCGCCTCCACGCGCCTGCCGGGAAAACCACTGCAGGACATTAACGGCAAGCCGATGATTGTCCATGTGCTGGAGCGCGCCCGCGAATCCGGCGCGGAACGCATTATTGTCGCCACCGATCACGAAGATGTCGCCCGGGCGGTTGAAGCCGCCGGCGGCGAGGTCTGCATGACCCGCGCCGACCATCAGTCCGGCACCGAACGGCTGGCGGAGGTGGTGGAGAAGTGCGCGTTCAGCGATGACACCATCATCGTCAATATCCAGGGCGATGAGCCGATGATCCCCCCGGCTATCGTCCGCCAGGTGGCGGAGAATCTGGCTGCCAGCACCAGCGGAATGGCGACGCTGGCGGTACCGATCCACGATGCGGAAGAGGCGTTTAATCCAAATGCGGTCAAAGTAGTGATGGATGCGCAGGGCTATGCGCTCTATTTCTCCCGCGCCACCATTCCCTGGGATCGCGATCGCTTTGCCCACTCCCGCGACGCCATTGGTGATTCTCTGCTGCGCCACATCGGCATCTATGGCTATCGCGCCGGCTTTATTCGCCGCTACGTCAGCTGGGCGCCAAGCCCGCTGGAGCAGATTGAAATGCTCGAGCAGCTGCGGGTGCTGTGGTATGGCGAGAAGATCCACGTCGCCGTGGCGGCCGAAGTGCCCGGTACCGGCGTCGATACCCCTGAAGATCTGGCGCGCGTCCGCGCTGAACTGCGCTAGTCCTCTGTCCCCTCCTTGCAGGAGGGGATATCCCCACCAGTTTTATGCTTTTTTTGCCCATTTTTGATCTTATCCGATGACAACCCAGGTGCGGGCGCTCATTATGAAATCAGTAGTGTTCATAGGGGTAATCGACAATGGAACAGTTGCGAACCGAACTCAGTCACCTGCTTGGCGAAAAGCTGAGCCGGGTGGAGTGTGTCAGTGAAAAAGCCGCTACGGCGCTGTGGTCCCTGTATGACGCGCAGGGAAATCCGATGCCGCTGCTGGCGCGAAGTTTCACCACGCCCGGGGTGGCGCGGCAGCTGGCCTGGAAGATCTCCACTCTGGCGCGCAGCGGTACGGTGCGCATGCCGGTGGTCTACGGCGTGATGACGCACGAAGAGCATCCCGGGCCGGACGTGCTGCTGCTTGAGCGCCTGCGCGGCGTCCCGGTGGAGGCGCCCACCCGCACCCCGGCGCGCTGGGAGCAGCTGCAGGAGCAGATCGTCGAGGCGCTGCTGGCCTGGCATCGTCAGGACAGCGGCGGCTGCGTGGGGATGGTCGATAATACCCAGGACAATCTGTGGCCGAACTGGTACCGGCAGCGGGTGGCGATGTTGTGGAGCACCCTGAACCTGTATCAGGACACCGGCCTGACCATGCAGGATAAGCGGGTTTTGTTCCGCTCTCGCGAGTGTCTGCCTGAGCTGTTCCGCGATTTCAATGATAATGCCGTGCTGGTGCACGGCAATTTCACCCTGCGCAGCATGCTGAAAGATCCGCGCAGCGACCAGCTGCTGGCGATGGTCGGCCCGGGGATGATGCTGTGGGCGCCGCGGGAGTACGAACTGTTCCGTCTCGCGGAGGGGGGCCAGGCCGAGCAGCTGCTATGGCGCTACCTGCAGCAGGCGCCGGTTTCCGAGGCCTTTGTCTGGCGGCGCTGGCTTTATCTGCTGTGGGATGAAGTGGATAGTCTGGTCAATACCGGGCGCTTTGACCGCGCCCGTTTCGACCTCGCCGCAAAATCACTCCTGCCCTGGCTCGCCTGAGCTGCCTTTCAGCCATTGCCAAACGCGACCGAGCGTTTCATAGCCGACCCGGTCGCTGTGCATCAGCCACACCGGAGAAGGAATGACCCGCTCCCACGGATTGAGCGGTGACGTGATCGCCATCTGATTAGCCGGTGCGGGCAGCGGGTCCAGACCGGCATGGCGAAAGAAGATCATCGCCCGCGGAAGGTGTGACGCCGAGGTGACCAGCAGGAAGGGGGCGTCGCCGATGGCGCCCTTCACCGCCAGCGCTTCCTCTTCCGTATCTTTCGGCTTATCGAGCACGATGATATCGCTGCGCGGTACGCCGAGGCTCTCCGCCACTCTCGCCCCGGCCTCCGCCGTGCTGACGGGGTTGGTTTTTGCCGCCGCGCCGGTAAAGATCATTTTCGATCCCGGATTCTCCTGCCACAGGCGAATGCCCTCCGTCAGGCGCGGCAGGCTGTTGCTGATAAGGTTAGAGCTTGGCGCCCACTCCGGGTTCCAGGTATAGCCGCCGCCCAGCACCACCACATAGCTCACCGGCTGCTCGCCGCGCCAGGTGGGATAGCGATCTTCTATCGGTTTAAGCAGGCTGTCTGCCACGGGCTGCAGGCTCAGCAGCGCCAGCAGCAGCCAGCCGAGGCTCACGCACAGCTTCCCGGTACGTTGAAAGTGGCTGAACCATAACAGGGCGATCCCGATACCGATCAGCAACAGCAGGGCAGGAAGCGGCAGCAGCAGACCGCCGACGATCTTTTTTAGCGTGAAAAGCATGCCAGATGGTTCCTTTTTTAACCATATAACCAAAGTTATGTTCGGATCTTATAACAGATCGCTTCATTCTCGGCGCGGGTATGACAAAATAGCGGTTTTGTGTTGGCTTGTGGAGTCGCCCGTGCAGGATCGCAATTTCGATGACATTGCTGAAAAGTTTTCGCGCAATATTTACGGCACCACAAAAGGCCAGCTGCGCCAGGCAATCCTCTGGCAGGATCTGGAGCCGCTGCTGGCGCAGCTGGGGCCGGGACCGCTGAGGGTACTGGATGCCGGCGGCGGCGAAGGGCAAACGGCCATTAAAGTGGCGCAACTGGGCCATCACGTGACGCTGTGCGATCTCTCTGCTGAAATGGTGGCCCGCGCCCGCCAGGCTGCTGTCGATAAAGGTGTGATCGACAACATGCATTTTGTACAATGCGCGGCTCAGGATATTGCGCAGCACTTGGAAAGCCCGGTCGATCTGGTACTGTTTCATGCGGTGCTGGAGTGGGTGGCGGAGCCCCAGGCGGTGCTGCGTACCCTGTGGTCGACGCTGCGTCCTGGCGGCGGCTTGTCGTTGATGTTCTACAATGCTAACGGCCTGCTGATGCACAATATGGTTGCCGGTAATTTCGATTACGTACAACTGGGCATGCCAAAAAAGAAAAAACGCACGCTGTCGCCGGATTATCCGCGTGAGCCGCAGCAGGTTTATCACTGGCTGGAAGAGATTGGCTGGCAAATTGTCAGCAAAACCGGCGTGCGGGTGTTTCATGATTATCTGCGTGAAAAACGCCAACAGCATGACAGCTATGCGGCGCTGCTGGAGCTGGAGACGCGCTACTGTCGTCAGGAGCCGTACCTCAGCCTGGGCCGTTATATTCATGTCACCGCGCTTAAGAGCCAGGCTCATAGCCGCAGATGCAAGGATAAAGTATGAGTGAATTTTCCCAGACAGTCCCCGAACTGGTTGCCTGGGCCAGGAAAAATGATTTTTCTATCTCGCTGCCGGTCGAGAGGCTCTCTTTCCTGCTGGCGATCGCCACCCTGAATGGCGAACGGCTGGAAGGAGAAATGAGCGAGGGAGAACTGGTGGATGCGTTCCGCCACGTGAGTGATGCGTTTGAGCAGACCAGCGAAACCATCAGCCAGCGCGCCAATAACGCCATCAACGATTTGGTGCGCCAGCGTCTGCTGAACCGCTTTACCAGCGAAATTACCGAAGGCAATGCAATCTATCGTCTGACGCCGTTGGGGATCGGGATCACCGATTATTATATCCGGCAGCGCGAATTTTCGACGCTGCGTCTCTCGATGCAGTTGTCGATCGTCGCCGGCGAGCTGAAGCGCGCGGCGGACGCGGCAGAAGAGGGCGGCGATGAGTTTCACTGGCATCGCAACGTTTTTGCCCCGCTGAAGTATTCGGTAGCGGAAATTTTCGACAGCATCGACCTGACGCAGCGCATCATGGATGAGCAGCAGCAGCTGGTGAAAGACGATATCGCGCAGCTGTTGAACAAAGACTGGCGCGCGGCGATTTCCAGCTGTGAACTGTTGCTGTCGGAAACTTCCGGTACCCTGCGTGAACTGCAGGATACGCTGGATGCGGCGGGAGATAAGCTGCAGGCGAATCTGCTGCGCATTCAGGATTCGACCATGGCGCGCGACGATCTCCATTTTGTCGACCGGCTGGTGTTCGATCTGCAAAGCAAGCTCGACCGCATCGTCAGCTGGGGCCAGCAGGCGATTGACCTGTGGATCGGCTATGACCGCCACGTGCACAAGTTTATCCGTACCGCTATCGATATGGATAAGAACCGCGTCTTCGCTCAGCGTCTGCGCCAGTCGGTACAGACCTATTTTGATGAGCCGTGGGCGCTGACTTACGCCAACGCCGACCGTCTGCTGGATATGCGTGACGAGGAGATGGCCCTGCGCGATGAAGAGGTCACCGGCGAGCTGCCTGCGGACCTTGAATTTGAAGAGTTTAACGAAATTCGCGAGCAGCTGGCGGCGCTGATCGAAGCGCAGCTGGCGGTCTATAAAGAGAAAGGAATACCGCTGGATCTCGGCCTGGTGGCGCGGGAGTTCCTGGCGCAATATCCGCGCGGGCGTCACTTTGACGTGGCGCGGATCGTCGTGGATCAGGCGGTACAGCTGGGCGTCGCCCAGGCAGATTTCACCGGACTGCCAGCCAAATGGCAGCCGATTAATGATTACGGAGCCAAGGTACAGGCGCATGTCATTGACAAATATTGAACAAGTGATGCCGGTTAAGCTGGCGCAGGCGTTGGCCAATCCGTTATTTCCGGCGCTGGACAGCGCCCTGCGCGCGGGCCGACATATCGGCCTCGACGAGCTGGATAATCACGCATTTTTGATGGATTTCCAGGATTATCTGGAAGAGTTTTATGCTCGCTATAACGTCGAGCTGATCCGCGCGCCGGAGGGCTTCTTCTACCTTCGCCCGCGTTCCACAACCCTGATTTCACGCTCGGTGCTGTCCGAACTGGATATGATGGTGGGCAAAATTCTTTGCTATCTCTATCTCAGCCCGGAGCGCCTGGCAAATGAAGGGATTTTCACCCAGCAGGAGCTGTATGACGAGCTGCTGACCCTGGCGGATGAATCCAGGCTGCTGAAGCTGGTCAACAATCGTTCCACCGGTTCGGATCTGGACCGCCAGAAGCTGCAGGAAAAAATGCGCGCGTCGCTTAACCGACTGCGCCGTCTGGGGATGGTGTGGTTTATGGGCCATGATAGCAGCAAGTTCCGTATTACCGAATCGGTATTCCGCTTTGGCGCCGATGTGCGTGCCGGCGACGACCCGCGAGAGGCGCAGCGCCGCCTGATCCGCGACGGGGAAGCGATGGCCCTGGAAAATCACCTGCAGCTCAATGATGAGAATGAAGAGAACCAGCCGGATAGCGGGGAGGAAGAGTAATGATTGAACGCGGTAAGTTTCGCTCGCTGACGCTGGTTAACTGGAACGGTTTCTTTGCCCGGACCTTTGATCTTGATGAACTGGTCACCACCCTCTCCGGGGGGAACGGCGCCGGTAAGTCGACGACCATGGCGGCCTTCGTCACGGCGCTGATCCCCGATTTAACCCTGCTGCACTTCCGTAACACCACCGAAGCGGGGGCCACCAGCGGCTCACGCGATAAAGGCCTGCACGGGAAGCTGCGCGCCGGGGTCTGTTACTCCGTACTCGACGTCATCAACTCGCGCCATCAGCGCGTGGTGGTCGGCGTGCGTCTGCAGCAGGTTGCCGGGCGCGATCGCAAAGTCGATATCAAGCCTTTCGCCATTCAGGGGCTGCCCACCGCTATCCTGCCGACCCAGCTGTTAACCGAAACGCTGAACGATCGCCAGGCGCGCGTGGTTAGTCTCAATGAGCTGAAAGACAAGCTCGAGGCGATGGAGGGGGTCCAGTTTAAGCAGTTCAACTCGATCACCGAGTATCACTCGCTGATGTTCGACCTGGGCGTGGTGGCGCGTCGTCTGCGTTCCGCCTCCGATCGAAGTAAATACTATCGCCTGATTGAGGCCTCGCTGTACGGCGGGATCTCCAGCACCATTACCCGCTCGCTGCGCGACTACCTGTTGCCGGAAAACAGCGGCGTGCGTAAGGCATTCCAGGATATGGAAGCGGCGCTGCGGGAAAACCGCATGACCCTCGAGGCGATCCGCGTCACCCAGTCCGATCGCGATCTGTTCAAACACCTGATCAGCGAAGCCACCAACTACGTGGCGGCGGACTATATGCGTCACGCCAACGAGCGGCGCATTCATCTTGATAAGGCGCTGGAGTATCGTCGCGATCTCTTTACCTCCCGTTCGCAGCTGGCGGCAGAGCAGTATAAGCACGTCGACATGGCGCGCGAGCTGCAGGAGCATAACGGCGCAGAAGGCGATCTGGAAGCGGATTACCAGGCCGCCAGCGACCACCTGAACCTGGTGCAGACCGCACTGCGTCAGCAGGAAAAAATCGAGCGCTACGAAGCGGATCTCGACGAGCTGCAGATCCGTCTGGAAGAGCAGAACGAAGTGGTGGCGGAAGCCATCGATCGCCAGGAAGAGAACGAAGCCCGCGCCGAGGCCGCCGAGCTGGAAGTGGATGAGCTGAAAAACCAGCTCGCCGACTATCAGCAGGCGCTCGACGTGCAGCAGACCCGCGCCATTCAGTATAACCAGGCGCTGCAGGCGCTGGAGCGCGCGAAGGCGCTGTGTCATCTGCCGGATCTGACGCCGGAGAGCGCCGACGAGTGGCTGGAAACCTTCCAGGCGAAAGAGCAGGAAGCGACGGAGAAAATGCTGTCGCTGGAACAGAAAATGAGCGTGGCGCAAACCGCGCACAGCCAGTTTGAACAGGCCTACCAGCTGGTGGCGGCGATTAACGGCCCGCTGGCGCGCAATGAAGCCTGGGACGTGGCGCGCGAATTGCTGCGCGACGGCGTGAACCAGCGTCACCAGGCCGAGCAGGCGCAGGGGCTGCGTAGCCGCCTCAACGAGCTGGAGCAGCGCCTGCGCGAGCAGCAGGACGCCGAGCGCCAGCTGGCTGAGTTCTGCAAACGCCAGGGCAAACGCTACGATATCGACGATCTGGAAACGCTGCATCAGGAGCTGGAAGCGCGCATCGCTTCGCTGGCCGACAGCGTTTCTAACGCGCAGGAACAGCGCATGACCCTGCGCCAGGAACTGGAGCAGCTGCAGTCACGCACTCAGACGCTGATGCGCCGGGCGCCGGTCTGGCTGGCGGCGCAGAACAGCCTTAACCAGCTGTGCGAGCAGAGCGGCGAGCAGTTTGAGTCCGGCCAGGAGGTTACCGAATACCTGCAGCAGCTGCTGGAGCGCGAGCGCGAAGCTATCGTTGAACGTGACGAGGTCGGCGCCCGCAAGCGCGCCATCGACGAAGAAATTGAGCGTCTCAGCCAGCCGGGCGGTTCGGAAGATCCGCGCCTCAACGCGCTGGCGGAACGGTTCGGCGGCGTTCTGCTGTCCGAGATCTACGATGATGTCAGCCTTGACGATGCGCCGTACTTCTCTGCGCTGTACGGTCCGTCGCGCCATGCCATCGTGGTGCCGGATCTGTCGCAGGTTGCCGAGCAGCTTGAAGGACTGGAAGATTGTCCGGAAGATCTCTATCTGATCGAAGGCGATCCGCAGTCCTTTGACGATAGCGTATTCAGCGTGGATGAGCTGGAAAAAGCGGTGGTGGTGAAGATCGCCGACCGCCAGTGGCGTTATTCGCGCTTCCCGTCGCTGCCGCTGTTTGGCCGCGCCGCGCGTGAAAACCGCATTGAAACCCTGCATGCCGAGCGTGAATCGCTGTCCGAGCGTTTTGCGACCCTGTCGTTTGACGTGCAGAAAACTCAGCGTCTGCATCAGGCCTTTAGCCGCTTCATTGGCAGCCATCTGGCAGTGGCCTTTGAGGACGATCCGGAAGAAGAGATCCGCAAACTCAACAGCCGCCGCGGCGAGCTGGAGCGCGCGCTGAGCGCCCATGAAAGCGATAACCAACAGAACCGCGTGCAGTATGAGCAGGCGAAAGAGGGCGTGTCGGCGCTCAACCGCCTGCTGCCGCGCCTGAATCTGCTGGCGGATGATACGCTGGCCGACCGCGTGGACGAGATCCAGGAACGTCTGGACGAAGCGCAGGAGGCCGCGCGCTTTATTCAGCAGCACGGCAACCAGCTGGCGAAGCTGGAGCCGATTGTTTCGGTGCTGCAGAGCGATCCGGAGCAGTTTGAGCAGCTGAAAGAAGATTACGCCTATGCGCAGCAGACCCAGCGCGATGCGCGCCAGCAGGCTTTTGCCCTGGCGGAAGTCGTCCAGCGCCGGGCCCACTTCAGCTACTCCGATTCGGCGGAAATGCTCAGCGGCAACAGCGATCTCAACGAGAAACTGCGCCAGCGCCTGGAGCAGGCGGAAACCGAACGCAGCCGCGCGCGCGACGCGATGCGTGCCCATGCGGCGCAGCTTAGCCAGTACAATCAGGTGCTGGCCTCGCTGAAGAGCTCGTATGACACCAAGAAAGAGCTGCTCAACGATCTGTATAAAGAGCTGCAGGACATTGGCGTGCGCGCCGATGCCGGTGCGGAAGAGCGTGCCCGTGCGCGTCGCGATGAGCTGCACATGCAGCTGAGCAATAACCGCTCCCGTCGCAATCAGCTGGAGAAAGCGCTGACCTTCTGCGAAGCGGAAATGGACAACCTGACCCGCAAACTGCGCAAGCTGGAGCGCGATTACTGCGAAATGCGCGAGCAGGTAGTGACCGCCAAGGCGGGCTGGTGCGCGGTGATGCGCCTGGTGAAAGACAACGGCGTCGAGCGTCGTCTGCACCGCCGCGAGCTGGCCTATCTCTCCGCCGACGAGCTGCGCTCCATGTCGGATAAGGCGCTCGGTGCGCTGCGTCTGGCGGTCGCCGATAACGAACATCTGCGCGACGTGCTGCGTATCTCGGAAGATCCGAAGCGCCCGGAGCGCAAAATTCAGTTCTTCGTTGCCGTCTACCAGCATCTGCGCGAGCGTATCCGCCAGGATATTATCCGCACCGATGATCCGGTGGAAGCGATCGAGCAGATGGAGATTGAGCTCAGCCGCCTGACCGAAGAGCTGACAAACCGCGAACAGAAGCTGGCCATCAGCTCCCGCAGCGTGGCCAACATTATTCGCAAAACCATTCAGCGCGAGCAGAACCGTATCCGAATGCTCAACCAGGGATTGCAGAGCGTCTCCTTCGGCCAGGTCAACAGCGTGCGTCTGAACGTCAACGTGCGCGAGACCCACTCGACGCTGCTTGATGTGCTCTCCGAGCAGCATGAACAGCATCAGGATCTGTTCAACAGCAACCGCCTGACCTTCTCGGAAGCGCTGGCCAAGCTCTATCAGCGCCTGAATCCGCAGATCGACATGGGGCAGCGCACGCCGCAAACCATCGGCGAAGAGCTGCTCGACTACCGCAACTATCTGGAGATGGAAGTGGAAGTTAACCGCGGCTCCGACGGCTGGCTGCGCGCGGAGTCCGGCGCGCTGTCCACCGGGGAAGCGATCGGTACCGGGATGTCGATTCTGGTGATGGTCGTCCAGAGCTGGGAAGATGAATCCCGCCGCCTGCGCGGCAAGGATATCTCGCCTTGCCGTCTGCTGTTCCTCGATGAAGCGGCGCGTCTCGACGCCCGCTCCATCGCCACGCTGTTCGAGCTGTGCGAACGTCTGGAGATGCAGCTGATTATCGCGGCGCCGGAGAACATCAGTCCGGAGAAAGGCACCACCTATAAACTGGTGCGTAAGGTGTTCAATAATCACGAACACGTCCACGTGGTGGGGCTGCGCGGGTTTGCCGCGCCGCTGCCGGAAGCGCTGCCGGGAACAGCCGACGCCTCCTGAGGCTGCGGCTACATTCTGGCGGCTAAGTGGTGAAGAGGGCAACGTTACGTTGCCCTTTTTTTCTATCCAGCCCGGTATGCGAGGGTGGTATAATCTTTAAACTTCTTTACATTAGGTAAGGCAAAAGCCTTTTCGTCTTTATATACTGAAAAAAGAGCCCCATTTTTGTGGGCAGCAATGTGTGACAACAGGGGGCAAGGGATGTTGCTAAAGAAACGGTATGGTCGTCCATTGTCAGCGCTCAGCCTGAGCCTGGCACTGGCATTTGCTCCGCTGTTCAATGTCCAGGCCGAAGAGCCTGAAGTCGTACCCGGCGACAGTTCTGCGGCGCCCGCCGAGGTTTCCGCCGCGCTGGCGCAAAGCGATGGGCAATCGCCGGCGGTCGCGAAGCTGGCCGGTGAGCAGCCGCTGTCGATGGAGGCGGCGGCAAACAGCCGCGCCCAGATCGAGGCGCTGTTGCCGGCAGGGTACAAACCCGTCTTTATGAATCCGCTGGTGTCGCTGTACGCCGCCAGGGATATGAAACCGATGTGGGAAAACCGCGAGGCAGTGCAGGCGTTCCAGCAGCAGCTGGCGGAGATCGCCATCGCCGGTTTTCAGCCGCAGTTTACCACCTGGGTCAGTCTGCTGACCGATCCCGCCGTCAGCGGCATGGCGCGCGATGTGGTGCTGTCGGACGCCATGATGGGCTATCTGCACTTTATCAGCGGCATCCCCACCCAGGGGACCCGCTGGTTGTACAGTTCAACGCCGTACAAGATGGCGACCCCGCCGCTGTCGGTGATTAACCAGTGGCAGCTGGCGCTGGACAATGGCTCCCTGCCGGCGTTTATCGCCGGCCTGGCGCCGCATCATCCGCAGTATGAAGCCATGCATCAGTCGCTGCTGGCGCTGGTAGCTGATTCTCGCCCATGGCCGCAGATGACCGGCAGCGGCTCGCTGCGCCCCGGCGAATGGAGCAATGATATCGGCGCCCTGCGCGAGATCCTCCAGCGTACCGGAATGCTGGACGATACCGCCAATATCGTTCTGCCCGGCGATGTGGTGAGCCCGTCGGCGAAGAAAAAGAGCAAACCTGCGGCGCGCGGCGTGTACGATCGCCAGCTGGTGGAGGGGGTTAAGCGCTTCCAGGCGATGCAGGGGCTGGGGGCGGATGGCGTCATCGGCCAGTCGACTCGCGACTGGCTCAACGTCTCTTCCGCGCAGCGCGCAGGGTTGCTGGCCCTGAACATTCAGCGTTTACGCTTACTGCCGGGCAAACTGTCCACCGGCATTATGGTCAATATTCCGGCGTTCTCGCTGGTCTATTATCAGGACGGCAGCCAGGTGCTGGCCTCGAGGGTAATTGTGGGGCGTCCGGATCGCAAAACGCCAATGATGAGCAGCGCGCTGAATAACGTGGTGGTCAATCCGCCATGGAACGTGCCGCCAACCCTGGCGCGCAAAGATATCCTGCCGAAGGTGCGTAACAATCCAGGCTATCTTGAGCAGCATGGCTACACCGTCATGCGCGGCTGGAACAGTAAAGAGACCATCGATCCTTATCGGGTCGACTGGTCGACCATCACCGAGAACAACTTACCGTTCCGTTTTCAGCAGGCGCCCGGAGCGCGTAACTCGCTCGGACGCTACAAGTTCAATATGCCGAGCTCCGATGCCATCTACCTGCACGATACGCCGAACCATAACCTGTTCCAGAAGGATGTTCGTGCGCTCAGTTCCGGCTGTGTGAGGGTGAATAAGGCTTCGGAACTGGCCAATATGCTGCTGCAGGATGCGGGCTGGAATGACACGCGTATTTCCGATGCCCTGAAGCAAGGGGACACGCGCTATGTCAATATTCGGCAAAATATACCGGTGAATTTATATTACTTAACGGCGTTTGTGGACGCTGATGGACGTACACAATATCGAACAGATATTTACAATTACGATATCACCGCGCGATCCAGCGCACAAATTCTGACGAAAGCTGAGCAATTAATCAGGTAAATGAAGTAGTTCAATGGATTTTGTTGTCCTAGCACTGGGTAAAAAAGGCGCTGCTCCTCTGAAGCGCCCGATTTTCCTGGGGTGAGGCTGCCTTGACGTTGGCAATAATGCCCGGTAAGGTGCCTTTCGTGCGCCAGAAGTGCATATACATATCATTCCGCTCAATGCGTGACGCAGTCAGCGCGAACGCTCTCTTTTGCCGGGCAGCATCACGGCTGTGGCGATCGATGGCGTGCTGAGGTTCAGCATCGCGCAAAGCGGAAAAAGTATATAACGATTCATTGACTGTAGACCTGATTATCATGGACAAATTTGACGCTAATCGCCGCAGATTGCTGGCGTTGGGTGGTGCTGCGCTGGGTGCTGCCGCCATTCTCCCTGCGCCGGCATTTGCCACCCTCTCGACCCCCCGTCCGCGTATTTTGACGCTGAATAACCTGCATACTGGTGAATCACTCAAGGCGGAGTTTTTCGATGGCAGAGGCTATATTCAGGATGAATTAGCAAGACTTAACCATTTTTTCCGTGATTACCGCGCGAATAAAATTAAGTCCATCGATCCAAATCTGTTCGATCATCTTTATCGGTTGCAGGGACTACTTGGCACCAACAAACCTGTCCAGCTTATCTCTGGCTATCGTTCCCTCGATACCAATGATGAGCTTCGCGCACGAAGCCGTGGTGTAGCAAAACACAGCTATCACACCAAGGGGCAGGCAATGGATTTCCATATTGAAGGTATTTCGTTAAGCAATATTCGCAAAGCGGCGTTATCTATGCGCGCAGGTGGTGTAGGATACTACCCACGTAGTAACTTTGTGCATATTGATACCGGTCCCGTAAGGCACTGGTAACGAAAGGAGCGTCATGAACTATCGTATTATTCCGGTTACCGCGTTCGCGCAGAACTGTTCTCTTATCTGGTGCGAACAAACCCGGCTGGCGGCGCTGGTCGACCCTGGCGGCGATGCTGAACGTATCAAAGCGGTGGTGGCGGAGGCTGGCGTCACGCTGATGCAGATCCTGCTGACGCATGGCCATCTCGATCACGTCGGCGCCGCTGCGGAACTGGCGCAGCACTATGGCGTACCGGTTATTGGTCCGGAAAAAGAAGATGAGTTCTGGCTGGAAGGATTACCGGCGCAAAGCCGGATGTTCGGCCTGGAGGATTGCCAGCCGCTGCGTCCGGATCGCTGGCTCAATGAAGGCGATGTGGTTAATGTGGGGAATGTGGCGCTGCGGGTACTGCACTGCCCGGGCCATACGCCGGGTCACGTGGTCTTCTTTGATGACGCTTCCCGACTGCTCATTTCCGGGGATGTGATTTTCAAAGGCGGGGTGGGGCGCAGTGATTTTCCACGCGGCGACCATGGACAGCTAATCGCGGCCATTAAGGATAAGCTGTTGCCGCTGGGCGATGACGTGACCTTTATTCCCGGCCATGGTCCGCTGTCGACGCTGGGTGAGGAACGCCGCAACAACCCGTTCCTGCAGGATGAGATGCCGGTCTGGTAACCGACCTGACGCGAACGTAAAAAAGGCCGCATTCGCGGCCTTTTTCTTTATAGCGAATAATATCGCTTACAGCACGGCGACGATGGCTTCACACAGCGGCGCCATGTTGTCAGGCGTCATGCCGGCCACGTTGATACGGCCGGACGCGACCGCATAGATGGCGAACTCTTCACGCAGACGCAGCACTTGCTCTTTAGTCAGGCCGCTGAACGAGAACATACCGTTCTGCTTGCTGATAAAGCTGAAGTCGCGGCTCGCGCCTTTCTCCTGCAGGGTGTTGACGAACAGCAGGCGCATACGCTGGATGCGCTGGCGCATATCGGTCAGCTCCTGCTCCCAGATTGCCCGCAGCGCATCGTTGCTCAGGATGGTCGCGACCACGGACGCGCCGTGCGCTGGCGGGTTGGAGTAGTTAGCGCGGATCACCGACTTCATCTGGCTGAACGCGCGGTCTACGGTCTCCTGATCGGCGGCGACCAGGGTGCAGGCGCCGACGCGCTCGTTGTACAGGCCAAAGTTTTTCGAGTAGGAGCTGGCGACCAGCAGCTCTTTATGCAGAGCAGCAAAGGCGCGCAACCCTTCAGCATCTTCTTCCAGACCGCGGGCGAAGCCCTGGTAGGCGAAATCGAACAGCGGCAGCCAGCCTTTCTCGACCGACAGCTGCGCCAGCGTCTGCCACTGGTCGAGCGTCGGATCGATACCGGTCGGGTTGTGGCAGCAGCCGTGGAACAGCACCACGTCGCCTGCCTGCGCTTCGTTCAGGCTGGCCAGCAGACCATCAAAGTCCAGCGCGTGGTTAGCCGCATCGTAGTAGGCATATTCACGTACTTCCAGCCCGGCGGAGGTAAACACACTCTTATGGTTTGGCCAGCTTGGATTGCTTACCCACACGCGTTTCACGTCGGTGTTTTTGGCGAGGAAGTCTGCGGCGACGCGCAGCGCACCGGTACCGCCCGGGGTCTGCGCGGTGCGGGCGCGTTTATCGGCGATAATCGCATTGCCTTTACCGAACAGCAGCTCCTGGGTGCAGCGACCAAATTCAGGAATACCATCGATGCCCAGATAGTTTTTAGTCGTTTCATTTTCCAGCAGGTACTGCTCTGCTTTTTTGACGCTGGTCAGAACGGGTGTTTTACCGGTTTCATCCTTGTAAACACCAATTCCGAGGTTAATCTTTTCAGGGCGGTCATCGGCACGAAACAGATCGGCCAGACCTAAAATCGGGTCGGCTGGGGCGGCGGTAATGTTCTCAAACATGACGAGGTTCCATTGTGATTACTGAAGGGAAATCCGCTATCAGGTTAACGGGAGAACAACGAATTGCCAACCGTTTGCGATAAAAAGCGCGAAGGTTTTCGAAAGATACGATCTTTGCCTCAGGAATAGAGAAAAGCAGGACCGAAGTCCTGCTCTGAAGGCATATCACGAAGGGGTGTACTGCAGATTAGAACTGGTAAACGATACCCACGGCCGCCTGGTCGTCGGTCGCTACGCCAGCTGCTTTGGTGTAATCGTTGTCGCTCAGCTGGTTGAATTTATACGCAGCATAAACGTTCATGTTCTTGTTGAAGTAGTACCAGGTACCCACTTCGACGTATTTAACCAGATCCGCATCGCCGCCTTCGAAATCAGTACCTGGACGTGCCTGCAGATTTTTACCTTTGGTCTGCACGTAGCCGATGGACGGACGCAGGCCGAAGTCGAACTGATACTGTACAACCGCTTCAAAGTTTTGAGTTTTACCTGCAAAATACTTTTTAGCGGTGGCAGGTGCATCAGACGGGTTGCTCTCAGGAGTCATATTGTAGGTCTGGGAGTACATGACGGCTGCATAGACGTTGTTGGCGTCATACTTAGCAGAGGTCGCCCAGGCCTCGGCTTTGTCACCATTGCCATCATCTTTCTGCGCGCTGCTGCGGTTGGAATTAGCGTAACCTGCGGAGAGCGCGATACCGTTGTCGAACGCGTAGGTCGCCGCGGTGCTGAAGCCGTCGCCATTCTGCTTACTGATAGAACGGTCGTGGTCGTTTTTACCCTGGTACTGCAGCGCGAAGCTCAGGCCGTCAACCAGACCGAAGAAGTCAGAGTTACGGTAGGTTGCCACGCCGTTGGTACGGCCGGTCATGTAGTTGTCGGTGTAGTTCCAACCGTCGCCACCCCATTCAACCAGCATATCGGTTGCTGCTTCGACGTCGTAGATCGCGCCGTAGTTACGGCCGTAGTCGAATGAACCATACTCGCCCGCTTTCAGACCTGCGAACGCCAGACGGGTTTTCGTCGGCTGGGAACCTTCAACGTTGGAGGCGTCCATGTTGTATTCCCACTGACCGTATCCGGTCAGCTGATCGTTGATCTGGGTTTCGCCTTTCAGGCCGATACGGGCGTAGGTGGTATCGTCGCTGCTGGTCTTGCCATTGGTGGTCCAGACGTGCTCGCCGACCATTTTTCCGTAGAAGTCCAGTTTGTTGCCGTTTTTGTTATAGATTTCTGCAGCGTTAGCTGCACCGGCTACCAGCAGGGCAGGGATCACCACTGCCAGAATATTGCGCTTCATCATTATTTATTACCCTCATTAATATTTTTTATATGAACACGTGCCACTGCCGTCAATAAGTTCTGTCAATAAAAACTTACAGAACCATTGATGAGAGTTTGGTGTCTGAAGGCATCTTTCCATCCGCGACAACGTTTCGCTAGCCGGAAAATGCTACTAATATCTCATATGAGTAACAAAAAGAAAAAACATGTAACTAAATATGTATTTCTGGGAACTTTGTGAACTTAATCAAAATTCCGTTCCACATGGTGAGGTAAATCGCCTTTCCATATCTATCTATATGAATTATTTATGATTAATTTGGATAAGCGTAAATTTGCTCATTTTGTGTGTTGAATTCGCCTTCTTTTTATTCAGCCTTTGTCTTGGCAAGACGTGCGGCGCGCGGTTAAAAAATGAGCAAATTTATCAGAGGTTTTGCTCTGTTATGAACATAAAGTGCGATCTGCATCACCCGGATGCACCGAAACAGTGCGTAACATAAATGTGAATCCGAGGCCTTGATGTTTAAGTTTGTTGAATTTTGATAACAGTAATTGACATAAAAAAAGGCCAGCTTGCGCTGGCCTTTCAGGTTTATGTCAGAAAAATTTAGAATGTCGCGTTGCGCGGGGTCCGCGGGAACGGGATGACATCGCGGACGTTCTGCACGCCGGTCACGTAGGCGATCAGACGCTCGAAGCCCAGGCCAAAGCCGGAGTGTGGAACGGTGCCGTAGCGGCGCAGGTCGCGATACCACCAGTAGTCTTCTTTATTCAGACCCATCTCGGCCATACGCGCGTCGAGCACGTCGAGGCGCTCTTCACGTTGGGAACCGCCGATGATCTCGCCAATACCCGGCGCCAGGACGTCCATTGCCGCGACGGTTTTACCGTCTTCGTTAAGGCGCATGTAAAAGGCTTTAATATCTTTCGGATAGTTTTTCACTACCACCGGCGCTTTGAAGTGTTCTTCAGCCAGGTAACGTTCGTGCTCGGAGGAAAGATCCACGCCCCAGTAGACCGGGTTCTCGAACTGCTTGCCGCAGTTTTCCAGAATAGTGACGGCGTCGGTATAATCCACCTGCGCAAAATCAGCGGTGATAAAGCGCTGCAGACGGTCGATAGCGTCTTTATCAACGCGCTCGGCGAAGAACTGCATGTCGTCCGCGCGCTCTTCCAGTACCGCTTTAAAGACGTACTTGAGCATCGCTTCCGCCAGGCCGGCAACATCGTTCAGGTTAGCGAAGGCCACTTCCGGCTCCAGCATCCAGAACTCCGCCAGGTGGCGGCTGGTGTTGGAGTTTTCCGCACGGAAGGTCGGGCCGAAGGTGTAAATCTTCGACAGCGCGCAGGCATAGGTCTCGCCGTTCAGCTGGCCGGAAACGGTCAGGAACGACTCTTTACCGAAGAAGTCTTTGTCGAAATCGACTTTGCCCTGATCGTTACGCGGCAGGTTTTCCAGATCCAGCGTCGACACGCGGAACATTTCGCCGGCGCCTTCGGTATCGGAGGCGGTGATCAGCGGGGTGGAGACCCAGAAGAAGCCCTGCTCATCAAAGAAGCGATGCAGCGCCTGCGCCAGGGTGTGACGCACGCGGGCAACCGCGCCGATCAGGTTGGTGCGCGGACGCAGGTGGGCCACCTCACGCAGATACTCGATGCTGTGACGCTTGGCCGCCATCGGGTAGGTGTCCGGGTCTTCCACCCAGCCGGTCACTTCCACGTTGGTCGCCTGGATCTCAAAGCTTTGACCCTGGCCCTGAGAAGCCACGACTTTACCGGTGACAATCACCGAGCAACCGGTGGTCAGACGCAGCACTTCCTGATTGTAATTGGGCAGAGAATTATTAATAACGGCCTGTACAGGATCAAAGCAGGAACCGTCATAGACGGCGAGGAATGAAAAGCCAGCTTTTGAATCTCGGCGGGTACGCACCCATCCGCGGACCGTGACTTCGCTGTCAACGGCAACGCGGCCCTGGAGTACGTCGGCTACAGGCACAACGCTCATAATAATCTCTCTATATAGTCCAATAAAAAAGTCTCTTCCCCCTACAGCGGGGGGATATCTATGTTACCTGTCATCTTCCATCAGACAAGTAGATTTCGCACAGGGAAGGGTGGATTTCGGAAATAAATACACCTCCGGGGCGTTCTTTGGCTCCCCATTTCGACTTTTACACGACTTACTCGATAATGACCGTCATTTCCTGCTTCGCATTTTGCATCGACACGATGGTCCGGAAAGACTTGATATTTCCCGAGGCAAAAAAGAGTTCACGGGTTAGCGCTTCGTATTCCGCCATATCACGGACGTTGATCACGAGCAGAAAATCGAAGTCGCCAGTGACATAGTAGACCTGCTGCACTTGCGGACAGGTTACGAAACGCTGTTTATCCTCCTCAAGCAGATCGAGACGTTCATTCTCAATGGTCACCTGCACCATAATGGTGATGGGTCTTCCCACTTTACTGGCGTCCACTAAGCTAACACTGCCTTTAATCACCCCTGCATCCTCAAGTGCAGCGATACGCCGATTGACTGCCGAAGGAGACAGGCTGATCCGATCGGCGATCTCCCGTTGCGACAAGCGATTATTACGCTGCAAGAGCGTAAGAATTTTTTTATCCCATGCGTCAAGTTTCATCATATATCTCGTCCTGCAAGCCTGTGATCAATCTCACTCATGCAACGTTGTTGCGTGAGAATGATAAAACAGAGTGAAAATTGCGGCGCGATGGGCAACTTTGCGCCAATTAACCGCCGGGCGCAGTGTACCATCACAGGCAGTGGGAAAGCGGCATATCGCGACAAAAAGCCTCTCACACTCTGACTTAACCAATTTAAAGCGACCGTCCTGTCTCAGGCCGCACGGATCCGTGCACCCGTCGTTTAGGCGGAATGGTCGCAAATAACGTTATCGTCCCAGGACGATATGAAAATAGAGGTGCCTGAATAGTGGACACAATTAAATTTCAACTTAACGCCCGGCGGCAGCCCTATGGCCAGGGAGCAGACTTGAGTCTGCTCAATGAAAGCGTGGGGAACGAAGTGCTGGCATTCCATCAAAAATTTCCTGATTACCGGGTCACGCCGCTGCGTAAGCTGGAATTTTTAAGCCAGCGGCTGGGGCTGGGATCGATCCATATAAAAGATGAAGCCCAGCGATTCGGTTTGAATGCGTTTAAAGGATTAGGCGGATCTTATGCGATGGGGAAATATCTTGCCGCTCTGCTTGAGCGAGATATTACTACGTTGAGCTTTGCCGAGCTTAATTCACCAGCGATTAAGGCGCGTATCAAGGACATCGTATTTGTGACTGCTACCGACGGTAACCATGGACGTGGCGTGGCGTGGGCGGCTGAGCAGCTTGGGCTGCGTGCGGTGGTGTATATGCCAAAGGGCTCCTCACCGGTACGCGCGCAGAATATTCGCCGGCATGGTGCCGAATGCACGATTACTGAACTGAACTACGACGACACAGTTCGGCTGGCGGCCAAAACCGCGCGCGAGCAGGGATGGGTTTTACTCCAGGATACCGCCTGGCAGGGCTACGAGCAGATCCCCACATGGATCATGCAAGGCTATATGACCCTCGCTGTTGAAATCTGGCAGCAATTGGTAGAAAGCGGGGCGCCGATGCCGACGCATCTGTTTTTACAAGCCGGTGTCGGGTCGTTTGCCGGCAGCATCATGGGATATTTCATCGAAAAGATGCAGCAGCAGGCTCCCACCATCATCATCGTTGAGCCGCACAAGGCGAACTGCCTGTATCGCTCGGCAACCATTAATGACGGGCTGCCGCACAGCGTCGGCGGGGATATGTCAACCCTGATGGCCGGGCTTGCCTGTGGTGAACCTAATATCACCAGCTGGCCAATGCTCCGCGACCATGCCACCTGTTTTATTTCCGCCGACGATTGTCTGGCCGCCAATGGCATGCGCCTGCTGGCCGCTCCGCGACCAGGTACTGACGAACCTTTTGTCTCCGGGGAATCCGGCGCTATCGGCACTGGCGTGCTTTACGCGCTGATGACTCAGCCGGAGTATCGCGAGCTTGCCGAATCTCTGCGCCTGAATGCCGATGCACAGGTTCTGTTAATCAGCACGGAAGGAGATACATCACCCGATGTCTATGAAGACATCGTCTGGTTTGGCCGTAATGGTTGAGCGCTATCGACAATAACAAGGGGGCCATCTTACCTACCCTACGAGCCCTCGGTGTGACAAGCGTTCTGACTCATAACGAAAACATACGCGCTTTCGCGTCATGCACAGAGAGAACCTGACCGATGAATACTGAAAATATAATTATCAATAAAGGATGTTCCGATCCCGCAAAGTGGCATAGCGAAGATACCGTTTGGGTCCTTGGCCTTTTCGGTACCGCAATTGGCGCCGGGGTGCTGTTTCTGCCGATTAATGCCGGAATTGGCGGCTTCTGGCCGCTGCTGATTGTTTTTGTCCTCGCTTTTCCTATTACTTATCTGGCTCACCGCGGTCTGGCGAGATTCATTTACTCTTCCAATACGCCGGAAAGCAGTATTACCGATGTTATTGGCGAGCATTTTGGCGCGCTGGCGGGAAAAGTGTTTACCGTCATCTATTTCTTCGCCGTCTATACCATTCTGATTATGTATGCGGTGGCAATCACCAACACCGCGCAGAGCTTTATCACCCACCAGTTGGCAATGGCCGAGCCTCCCCGGTCGCTGGTGGCCATCGTTCTGATCCTCGGGCTGATGTTTATCGTCCGTTTTGGACAGCGTTTGATAATGCGGGTGATGAGCACCCTGGTTTATCCCTTTATTATCTCGCTTATTTTTATGGCACTTTTTCTGATTCCGCACTGGAACGGCGCAATTTTGCAAACCGCAAGCTTCAGCGCCACAGGCGATGGGCAGGGGATCATGTTATCCCTCTGGATGACCTTCCCGGTACTGGTGATGTCGTTTAACCACTATCCCATCATTTCGCCGATGGTGGTGCGCCAGAAGCAGCGTTACGGTCTGGCGTTCGCTGAGGGGAAATGCGCGCAGATCCAGCGCTACGGCATCCTGCTCATGACGGTGGTGGTGCTGTTTTTTGTTCTCAGCTGCGTGTTAAGCCTGTCGCCGCAGCAACTGGCGGAAGCCAAAGCCCAGAATCTGTCGATTTTGTCCTATCTGGCCAATCAGTACGATACACCGATTATTGCCTGGCTATCGCCGATTATCGCCTTTGTCGCTATTACTAAATCATTTCTTGGCCACTACATCGGCGCCTATGAATCGCTGCGCGACCTGATTCTGGAGGCCGCCGCCGCACGCGGGAAAAAACCTGGCATTCGCCTCGTCGACGCGGTCATCCTGGTGTTTATGGTGTTTACCTGCTGGTTCGCCGCGTACAAGAACCCCAGTATCCTCGGTATTATCGAATGCATCAGCGGTCCCACCGGGGCGGCAATTCTTCTGCTGTTGCCTATGTACGCCATTCATAAATTACCGGTGCTTGCCCCCTGGCGCGGTAAAGCGAGCAACGTTTTCGTCACCCTGATCGGGCTTATCACCGTCTCTGCCATTTTTTACGGCATGTTCCAATAACCACCATCACTAGCGAGATGTTTTATGAGTCATTTTCTGCAGATTAACGGCCAACGGCTTATCGATTCCCTGTATGCGCTTGGCGAATATGGTGCGCTGGAAGGCGGCGGCGTATGCCGCCTGGCAGCGACGGCCGAAGATAAAGCCGGCAGGGACTTTGTTGTAGCCCGCATGAAGGCCCTGGGCCTGAGTGTGTCTATTGATGCTATCGGTAATGTCACTGGTGTTTATCACGGCGAGGAGACGTTGCCGATGGTGATGATGGGGTCACATATCGATACCGTCGCTACCGGTGGGTTATACGATGGCAACTACGGCGTTATGGCCGGCCTTGAGGTGATTGCCACCCTCCAGGATGCCGGGATCCGCCCCCGACGACCGTTGGCGATAACCTTCTTTACTAACGAGGAGGGGGTGCGATTTCAGCCCGATATGATGGGCAGCGTGGTGTTTGCCGGCGAGTATCCGTTGGCGCAGGCGCTCGCGGCAAAAGATCTCGACGGTATCACGCTCGATGAAGCGCTGCGTAACATTGGTTATAAGGGCGAACGTCAGCCGGGAGATATGGCGGTAGATAGCTACGTTGAGCTGCATATCGAACAGGGACCGATTCTTGATAAAGAGCAAATTGATATTGGCGTTGTTACCGGCGTACAGGGTATTTCGTGGCAGGAATTTACCCTGAGAGGCGTATCGAATCATGCGGGTACTACCCCAATGTCCATGAGACGCGATGCCGGGCTGGCGGCTGCGAAAATCGCTGTTTTTGCCCGTGAGCTGGCGCTAAGCCTTGGTGGTGATCAGGTAGCTACCGTTGGGCATTTCAGCGTGAAGCCTAATCTGATCAACGTCATTCCCAACCATGTCGTTATGTCAGTGGATCTTCGCAATACCGATAATGCGATCTTATGTCTGGCGGAGCAGCAACTGGCAGAATTTGTCGCAAAAACGTCGCAGGAAGAGGGCGTGGAGATAACCAGCCGCTCACTGGTGCGCTTTGAACCGGTCATTTTTGCCGATGAGATCGTCAATGCGGTGGAAGCCGAGGCGGAGCGTCAGGCGCTCAGTTACCGACGTTTGCCAAGCGGCGCTGGACACGATGCACAATTTATGGCGTCGGTATGTCCCGCCGGGATGATTTTTGTCCCCTGCGTTGATGGCATCAGTCACAACGTCAAAGAACACAGTGCGGCCAAAGACCTGATTGCTGGCGCCAATGTGCTGCTGCAGGTGGTTTTACAGCGCGCCCAGCGTATGGACTAATGTTTACAGGAGCAGAGAATGAATCAGCAACAGTTAAAGCAGCAGCTTATCGCCTGGCGTCACTATTTGCATGCCCATCCGGAAAGCGCCTTCGAAGAGCAGAATACTTCACGGTTTATTGCCGAAAAGCTCGAGGCCATGGGCATTGAGGGACACCGCGATATTGGCAAAACCGGGGTAGTGGGGAGATTGAAATGCGGCGACGGCAAGGGCGTTATCGCTATTCGTGCCGATATTGATGCCATTCAATTGACCGAACAGGGAGACCGGTCTTACCGCTCCATGACCGCCGATCGGATGCACGGCTGCGGGCATGATGGTCATACCTGCATTGCATTGGGCGCGGCGCAGTTGCTATTGCAGCGGCAGAATTTTAACGGCACGGTCATCTTTGTTTTTCAGCCTGCTGAGGAGCCTGGCTATGGCGCCAGAGCGATGATGGACGATGGCGTTATTGAACGCTTTGGCATTGAGGAAATCTACGGTCTGCATAATATGCCGGGTATGAAAGCTGGGACTATCGCCACGCGAGTCGGTGGCATTATGGCCAGTGAAGATAACTTTATTATTCGTATTCAAGGGCAGGGAGCGCATGCGTCGCGGCCGCATATGGCGAAAGATCCGCTGGTAATTGCGGCGGAAATCATCCTGGCTTTGCAGACAATTGTTTCGCGAAATGTTGATCCGAACGTGCCAGCGGTCATTTCCTGTACTGAACTGCACACCGATGGCATCCGCAATGCGATTCCGACGCATGTTGAAATCAAAGGGGATACGCGCAGCTTTGTACCGGAGGTGCAGATGCTGCTCGAAGAACGAATGCGTACCATTAGCGAAGCAATTTGCGCGATGCACGGTGCTAGGTGCCAGTTCAGCTATACCCATGAATTTGCGCCAACGGTGAACTGGCAGAAATGCGTTGATGTGGCGGTCACCGCTGCGATTAACGTGGTAGGGGCTGAGAAGGTGGACGGCAACGTCGCACAGATGATGATTTCGGAGGATTTCGGCGCTTTTCTGCAAAAAATCCCCGGCTGTTTCATCTTTTTAGGCAACGGCGATGGTTCAGATGCTCAGGGCAATACACCGTTGCATAATGCCTGCTACGACTTTAATGATGAGATATTGCTAACTGGCGCGGAGTATTTTGCCGAGGTCGTCAGAACCCGTCTGCCGCAGGAGTGATATTGATTGGCCCGATAGCAGAATGCCGTCGGGCCATGTTTTTTAGCTTGCCTTTTTAATCGGCGGCAGGTCGAACGCCTCGCGCAGGGCGCGGACGAAGGCCTTATCGTGGCAGATGGTTTTCCCCGGGCTGTCGGAGAGCTTCGCCACCGGCTTGCCGTTACATTCCACCAGCTTAATCACGATATTGAGCGGTTTAACCTGCGGCAGATCGCAGGTTAAACGGGTACCAATACCAAAGCTCAGCTTCACCCGCGAGGCGAAGTGGCGATACAGGTCGACGGCTTTCGCCAGGTCGAGATTATCGGAGAAGACCAGCACTTTGCTCAGCGGATCGATGCCCAGCTTCTGGTAATGGGCGATGGCTTTTTCACCCCATTCCACCGGGTCGCCGGAGTCGTGGCGCAAACCCTGATAGCGGGTGGCGAACTCCGGACCGAAATCGCGCAGGAACGCATCCATGGTGATGCAGTCGGTCAGCGCGATGCCCAGCTGGTCAGGATACTCTTCCAGCCAGGCGGCGAGGGCCGCCCGCTGGCTGCTGGCCAGGTTCGGGCTGATCTGCTGGTGGGCCTGGAACCACTCATGGGCCTGGGTGCCCATCGGGGTTAAGTTCAGACGGCGCGCCAGATCGTAGTTGCTGGTGCCGACAAACCAGGGCTCCTGCTGCAGGCGTTGCACAATGGCTTCCTGTACATCGCGTGAAAAACGACGGCGGGTGCCGAAATCCATCAGGCGGAAGGCGCTCATATCGAGGTCAGCGGTCATGGTGGCGAAGTCGCCTAGCTTATGCTCCAGCGCGTTTAGCGCTTGTTCAACGCCCATCTCGGGTGAACGGTAGCGATGGACCAGCTCGCTTATCACCGCCAGCAGGGGGACTTCCCACATGATGGCTTCCCGCCACGGGCCGGTGAGGCGAATGTTCAGCTTGCCGTTGTCATTGGCGACCGTGACCTGGCGCGGGTCATAGCGAAAATCGCGCAGCCAGTCGAGGTAATCCTGGCGAAAAAAGGGAAGGGTGGACAGCCAGCGATATTCATCATCCCGCAGCCTCAGATCGCGCATGGACTCCACCTGCTCGCGGATCGCGTCGGCATAAATGCCGAGCAGGTCGTCTCCACGGCAGCGAAACTCCGCCGCCACATGTACATCGCCGTAGCGGTGGAAGACAGCCTGCTGCATGTGCAGCTTGTAGGCATCCGTATCAAGCAGCGAATGCAGTACAGGAGAAGTGAATTGTGTCATGGTGCGCAGTAGCATCCTCTCACTGGAGCGTTCCATCGAAACCAACGCGGAAAAAGGAGGCGGAGTATACCTTTATTACCCGGCTCTGTCCCGCGATGGCGAGCGATGGCGACGCTGACGGTCATTTGCGAGGCCTAGTTTAATATATTGAACATGGATCACACCACAAGCTTTGCGTCGGGTCGAGGGCAATTCGTGCCGCGAGTGTTAACAAAATGTAGCGATTTTCGTGTTTCACGTTGAAAAGATGAAGATTCTGCATAGCGCGATTGACACAACAGGAATAGACTGGGACGACACTTTACCGAAGATGCTAAAGGTTTTTTATGACACAACAGCCCCAAGCCAAATACCGCCACGACTATCGTGCGCCGGAGTATCTGATTAGCGATATCGATTTGACCTTTGACCTGGATGCCGCAAAAACCGTTGTTACGGCCGAGAGCAAGGTCTCCCGCCATGCGGCTGCGTCTGATGTGCCATTGCGCCTGGACGGCGAAGATCTGACCCTGATTGCTCTGCAGGTGAACGGCCAGCCGTGGAGCGACTATAAAGAAGAAAACAATCAGCTGGTGATCGGCGGCCTGCCGGAGCATTTCACCCTGACCATCGTCAATGAGATCAGCCCGGCGGCGAACACCGCGCTGGAAGGCCTGTATCAGTCAGGCGAAGCGCTGTGCACCCAGTGTGAAGCGGAAGGTTTCCGCCATATCACCTGGTACCTGGACCGTCCGGATGTGCTGGCGCGCTTTACCACCAAAATTATCGCCGATAAAGCCAAATATCCGTTCCTGCTCTCCAACGGCAACCGGATGGCGGAAGGGGATCTGGAGAACGGTCGTCACTGGGTACAGTGGCAGGATCCCTTCCCGAAGCCGTGCTACCTGTTTGCGCTGGTGGCCGGTGATTTCGACGTCCTGCGCGACACTTTTACCACCCGCTCCGGGCGTGAAGTGGCGCTGGAATTGTACGTCGATCGCGGTAACCTCGACCGCGCGCCGTGGGCGATGACCTCGCTGAAAAACTCCATGAAATGGGATGAGGAGCGCTTTGGCCTCGAGTACGACCTCGACATCTATATGATTGTCGCCGTCGACTTCTTCAATATGGGAGCGATGGAAAACAAAGGGCTGAACGTCTTTAACTCCAAATATGTCCTGGCCCGCACCGACACCGCCACCGATAAAGACTACCTCGATATCGAGCGGGTGATTGGCCATGAGTATTTCCATAACTGGACCGGCAACCGCGTCACCTGTCGCGACTGGTTCCAGCTCAGCCTGAAAGAGGGGCTGACCGTGTTCCGCGATCAGGAGTTCAGTTCCGACCTCGGCTCGCGGGCGGTGAACCGCATTAACAACGTGCGCACCATGCGCGGGCTGCAGTTTGCCGAAGACGCCAGCCCGATGGCGCACCCGATCCGCCCGGATATGGTTATCGAGATGAATAACTTCTATACCCTGACGGTCTATGAAAAGGGTGCCGAAGTGATCCGCATGCTGCACACGCTGCTGGGTGAAGAAAACTTCCAGAAAGGGATGCAGCTATATTTCGAACGTCATGACGGCAGCGCCGCCACCTGCGACGATTTCGTCCAGGCGATGGAAGATGCTTCTAACGTCGACCTGTCGCACTTCCGCCGCTGGTACAGCCAGTCCGGTACGCCGATTGTCACCGTCCACGACGACTATAACCCGGAAACCGAGCAGTATACGCTGACCATCAGCCAGCGCACGCCGCCGACCGCCGAGCAGGCTGAGAAACAGCCGCTGCATATTCCGTTTGCCATCGAGCTGTACGATAACGAAGGTAAGGTGATCCCCCTGCAGAAGGGCGGTCATCCGCTGCACCCGGTGCTTAATGTGACCCAGGCTGAGCAGACCTTCGTCTTTGATAATGTCTATTTCCAGCCGGTCCCGGCCCTGCTGTGCGAGTTTTCAGCACCGGTGAAACTGGAATACAAGTGGAGCGATCAGCAACTGACCTTCCTGATGCGCCATGCGCGGAATGATTTCTCGCGCTGGGATGCGGCGCAGAGTCTGCTGGCGACCTACATCAAGCTGAACGTCAACCGTCATCAGCAGGGACAGCCGCTGTCGCTGCCGGTGCACGTGGCGGACGCCTTCCGCGCGATTCTGCTCGACGAGAAGATTGACCCGGCGCTGGCCGCCGAGATCTTAACCCTGCCGTCGGCCAACGAAATCGCCGAGATGTTCGCCATTATCGATCCTATCGCCATCGCCACCGTGCGCGAGGCGCTCACCCGCACCCTGGCGAACGAGCTGGCGGACGAATTCCTCGCGGTATATAACGCCAATAAGCTCGACAGCTACCGGGTGGAGCACGCCGATATCGGTAAGCGAGCCCTGCGCAATACCTGCCTGCGCTATCTGGCGTTCGCAGAGCCGACGCTGGGCGATAAGCTGGTGGCGGCGCAGTATCACCAGGCGGATAACATGACCGACGCGCTGGCCGCGCTGTCGGCGGCGGTTGCCGCTGAGCTGCCGTGCCGCGATGCGCTGATGCAGGAGTATGACGATAAATGGCATCAGGACGGCCTGGTGATGGACAAGTGGTTTATCCTGCAGTCCACCAGTCCGGCAGCCAATGTGGTCGAAACGGTACGCGGTCTGCTGAACCATCGTTCGTTCAGCATGAGCAATCCGAACCGCGTGCGGTCGCTCATCGGCGCTTTCGCCAGCAGCAACCCGGCGGCGTTCCATGCTGAAGACGGCAGCGGCTACCAGTTCCTGGTGGAGATGCTGACCGAGCTTAACCAGCGCAACCCGCAGGTCGCATCGCGACTGATTGAGCCGTTGATTCGTCTGAAGCGTTATGATGAGAAACGCCAGGCGCTGATGCGCGCCGCGCTGGAGCAGCTGAAGGGGCTGAAGGATCTCTCCGGCGATCTGTACGAGAAAATCAGTAAGGCGCTGGCGTAACGGTGGCAAAATCCCCGGTTGCGCTCTCGCTTACCGGGGCTACAGCGCTGTGCGATTTGGTAGCCCGGCCGAGCGAAGCGCGGGCCGGGGACGTTAGTTAGCCATGACTAAACAAACGCGGTGCGCTCTCGCTCTTGCCGCGCTTCATCACCCGATCCAGCACCTCCGCCTCCAGCTCGGCCAGCTTCGCCGAACCGGTGCGCCGCGGTCGCGGAATATCCACGTTCAAATCGAGACCGATCTTCTTCTCTTCAATCAACAGCACCCGGTCGGCCATCGCCACGGCTTCGCTGACGTCGTGGGTCACCAGCAGGACCGTAAAGCCATGCTCCTGCCACAGGGAGACGATCAGCTCCTGCATCTCCAGACGGGTGAGGGCGTCCAGCGCCCCCAGCGGCTCGTCCAGCAGCAGCAGGCGCGGGCGATGGATCAGCGCGCGGGCCAGCGCAACGCGCTGCTTCTGCCCGCCCGACAGCGCCGCCGGCCACTCCTGCGCGCGGCTCTCGAGTCCGACGCTGGCCAACGCCTGCAGGGCGGCGTCGCGCCAGGCGCCTTTTAACCCCAGCCCCACGTTATCAATCACCGTTTTCCACGGCAGCAGGCGCGCATCCTGAAACATCATTCGGGTGTCGTCCTGGATCGCCGCCAGCGGCGTCGCGCCTGCCAGCAGCTCGCCGGCATTCGGCTTTTCCAGGCCCGCCAGCAGGCGCAGCAGGGTGCTTTTGCCGCCGCCGCTGCGGCCCACCACCGCCACAAACTGGCCGCTGGGGATATGCAGATCCAGCTCGTTAAGAATGGTGTTGTCGCCATAGCGTTTAGTCACCCCGTTCAGCAGCAGCGGGATACCTGGGTTCAGACGGGCAGTGTTCATGCGTTAGCCTCCTGAAGATGATACGCCGGGTTCCAGCGCAGCCAGAGCCGCTCCAGCAGCTGGGCGCTGACGTCGGCCAGTTTGCCAAGAATGGCGTAAAGAATGATGGCGACCACCACCACGTCGGTTTGCAGAAATTCACGCGCATTCATCGCCAGGTAGCCGATACCGGCGTTCGCCGAGATGGTTTCGGCGACAATAAGCGTCAGCCACATCAGACCGAGGGCAAAACGCACGCCGACCATAATCGAGGGCAGGGCGCCGGGTAAAATCACGTGACGGAAAAGAGCAAAGCCGGATAAACCATAGCTGCGCGCCATCTCCACCAGCCCACGGTCGATATTGCGGATCCCGTGCCAGGTATTGATATAGATCGGGAACAGGGTCCCCAGCGAGACGAGGAAGATCTTGGCGGTCTCATCGATGCCGAACCACAAGATCACCAGTGGGATCAGCGCCAGGTGCGGCACATTGCGCAGCATCTGGATCGACGTGTCCAGCAGGCGCTCGCCCCAGCGTGACAGACCGCTGATCAGGCCGAGCACCAGTCCAATGGAGCCGCCGATGGCGAAGCCGACCAGCGCCCGCCACGAGCTAATGGCCAGATGCTGCCACAGCTCACCGCTGGCCGAGAGCGTCCAGAACGCTTTCAAAACGCCCTCCGGCGAGGGCAGCACCCGGGTCGACAGCCAGCCGACGGACGACGCCAACTGCCAGACAATGACCGTTCCCACCGGCAGCAGCCAGGGGGCGAGGCGTAACAACAGGGGATGGGTTGATTTTGCCATCAGTGCCTCCTCAGCTCTGCGCCACTTTACGCGGGATAAACTCGTTAGCGACGACTTCCCCCTGCAGACGCAGGTTGTGCGGCTGCGGAACAGACGGCACCGCGACGTCGAGCAGCGGGAACAGCAGCTCGCCGACCCGATACGCCTCTTCCAGATGCGGATAGCCGGAGAAGATAAAGCTATCGATACCCAGCGCGGCGTATTCATTGATCCGTTCGGCAACGGTAGCGGCATCGCCCACCAGCGCGGTCCCGGCGCCGCCGCGCGCTAAACCGACGCCAGCCCACAGGTTGGGGCTGATTTCCAGCTTATCGCGTCGACCATTGTGCAGCGCCGCCATCCGCTGCTGGCCGACGGAGTCGGTTCTGGCGAAGGCCGCCTGGGCGCGGGCGATAGTCTCATCATCCAGATGGGAGATAAGGCTGTCCGCCGCCTGCCAGGCTTCCTCATTGGTTTCCCGCACGATCACGTGCAGGCGGATGCCAAAACGCACCCGGCGACCGTGCCGGGCGGCTTTCTCCCGCACCTGAGCTATCTTCTCTGCCACCTGGGCTGGCGGTTCGCCCCAGGTAAGATAGAGATCGACCTGCTCAGCGGCCAGATCCTGCGCCACCTCAGACGATCCGCCGAAATAGAGCGGCGGACACGGCTGCTGGAGCGGCGGGAACAGCAGTTTGGCGTCGCGAACGCGCTGATGCTTGCCGTTAAAGGTGACAGTCTCCCCCTCCATCAGCTTGCGCCAGATATGGGTAAATTCAGCCGAGGCCTCATAGCGCTCGGTGTGGTCGAGGAAGACACCGTCGCCTGCCAGCTCGGCGGGATCGCTGCCGGTGACCAGATTGAACAGCGCCCGGCCGTTCGACAGTCGGTCCAGGGTCGCCGCCTGGCGCGCGGCCACCGTCGGCGACACCACGCTTGGCCTCAGGGCGACTAGGAATTTCAGCCGCTGCGTTACCGGGATCATCGAGGCCGCAACCAGCCAGGCATCTTCACATGAGCGCCCGGTCGGGATCAGTACGCCGGTGAATCCCAGCCGATCCGCCGTCTGCGCGATTTGCTGCAGATAGCCGTAATCGACCGGACGGGCTCCCTCTTCGGTACCCAGATAACGACCATCACCATGGGTCGGTAAAAACCAGAACATATTCAGACTCATGATTTCGCTCCTTGTGCGGCGGCGGGCTGCCAGATGCGGGCCCGGATATCAACTTTTTTCGGCACCAGCTTGTTCTCATAGAACAGGTCGGCCGTCTGCTGCTGGCGAGCGGCGGTTTCAGCGCTCACCGGGGTCACCGAGGTGGGGGGACGATGGTCCAGGTAGCTGGCGATCACCGCTTCCGGTAATCCCATCGTTTTTGCCAGCAGCGTAATGCTTTGCGCACGCTGGCTATGGGTCAGGGCATCGGCCTGGGTAAAGGTATCGAGTACGCCCTCAATAAAGGCGCCATTGCGTTCAGCGTAAGGGCGGGAAGCGAGATAGAAGGATCCCGTCTGTTTCAGGTCGGTTCCGTCGGTCAGCACCCGGGCGCCGCCCTGCAGCAGCGCGGCGGAGTAATACGGATCCCAGATCGCCCAGGCGTCGACATTGCCCTGCTGGAAGGCGGCGCGCGCATCGGCGGGGGCGAGATAGACCGGCTGAATGTCGCTAAACTTCAAACCTGCGAGCTGCAGGGCGCGCAGCAGCAGATTGTGGGAGCTGGAGCCTTTCTGAAAAGCGACCTTTTTCCCTTTTAGCTCAGCCACGTTATGAATCGGGCTGCCCTGCGCCACCAGAATCACTTCCGCTTTGGGCTTTGGCGGTTCCGAACCGATATACACCAGATCGGCGCCGGCCGCCTGCGCAAAGATAGGCGGAATGTCGCCAGTGCTGCCAATATCGATGCTGCCGACGTTCAGCGCCTCCAGCATCTGCGGACCGGCCGGGAATTCAATCCACGAAATATGGGTTTGCGGGTAGCGCTGCTCCAGCAGCTGATGGCTTTTCGCCAGCACCATGCTGACGCTGCCTTTCTGATAGCCGATGCGCAGGGCGTCAGGCGCCGCCGGGGCGGCATGGCCCAGGGCGGAGAACAGCAGCAGCCCGCCGAGGGTCAGAGCGCGGAGAGGATTAAGCATGTTCCACCCCACGCAGAGACGTTAACGACGGGGCGCGGCTGCTGGGGCGATGCAGCGCCTGCCAGAAGGTCTCCAGGGCTTCATCGAGGCGCCGCTGCAGGTTCGGGGTAAACTGCGGCTTGTGCTGGTAATCGGTCACCTGGCTGTCGTCGGCGAAGACGCCATGGAGGATCTCCTGAGCCTTGAGGGCATTCAGCACCGGCTTCAGGGCGTAGTCCACCGCCAGCATGTGGGCGATGGTGCCGCCGGTGGCCAGCGGCAGCACGATTTTGCCCTCCAGCGCCCGCTCAGGAAGCAGGTCGAGCAGCGTTTTCAGGGCGCCGGAAAACGAGGCTTTGTACACCGGCGTGGCGATGATCAGTCCGTCAGCCCCGGCCAGCTGCTCATTGAGCGTCTGCAGCGCCGGGTTGTCAAAGCGAGCGTACAGGAGGTCTTCCGGGGCAAAGTTCTGCAGATGCCAGTGGCAGACTTCGATATCGGCGGCGGCGAGCGTCTCTCTGGCGTATTCCAGCAGGGCGCTGGAACGGGAAGGGTAACGCGGGCTGCCCGCAAGCGTAATGACGCGCATCTCTCTCTCCTTATAACTAAATGTTTGCATTTATCTATAATTGATAACATTTGTAGTGAGTGTGACAGAGGGCCATTCTTTCCCTAAATGATTTATCCACCGTTAGATAGCCGAAAAGCGCATAACGGCGCGCGGGGAGGTAATCGTTTGCGCTGATGGGGGATTTTTTGTCGCAGGTCAATTCCCTTTCCGCAACAGATCGCACATAATACGCCCCCGGTTTGCACACCGGGAATCCAGGAGAGTTCATGTACTACCCCTTCGTTCGTAAAGCCCTTTTTCAGCTCGATCCTGAGCGCGCTCATGAAGTTACCTTTCAACAATTACGCCGTGTCACCGGGACGCCGCTGGAAATACTGGTTCGCCAGAAGGTGCCGGCCAGGCCTGTCACCTGCATGGGGCTGACCTTTAAAAACCCGCTGGGTCTGGCGGCCGGGCTGGATAAAAACGGGGAATGCATTGACGCGCTGGGCGCGATGGGTTTTGGATCCATTGAGATTGGCACCGTGACGCCGCGTCCGCAGCCGGGCAACGATAAGCCAAGGATCTTCCGTCTGGTGGATGCCGAGGGGTTGATCAACCGCATGGGCTTTAATAACCATGGCGTCGATAACCTGGTTGAGAACGTGAAGAAGGCGCATTTTGACGGCGTGCTGGGCATCAATATCGGCAAAAATAAAGACACGCCGGTTGAGCACGGGAAAGATGATTACCTGATTTGTATGGAAAAAGTCTATCCCTACGCCGGCTATATCGCCATTAATATCTCCTCGCCGAATACCCCGGGGCTGCGCACGCTGCAATACGGCGAAGCGCTCGATGATTTACTCTCCGGTATTAAAAATAAGCAGCTTGAGCTGCAGCAGAAGCATCAAAAATATGTTCCGGTCGCCGTGAAGATCGCGCCGGATCTTTTGCCTGAGGAATTGATCCAGGTTGCCGATAGCCTCGTGCGTCATAATATTGATGGCGTGATTGCCACCAATACCACCCTCGATCGTTCTCTGGTTCAGGGAATGAAACATTGCGATGAGACCGGCGGACTTAGCGGTCGTCCATTACAATTAAAAAGTACCGAAATTATCCGTATGCTTTCCGCTGAGCTCAATGGCCGCTTGCCTATCATTGGCGTGGGCGGTATTGATTCCGTGATTGCCGCGCGGGAAAAAATGGCCGCCGGAGCATCGCTGGTGCAGATCTATTCCGGATTTATTTTTAAAGGTCCGCCGCTGATTAAAGAAATTGTTACCCACATCTAATCTTTTCCTCCTCTGAATCCCACCCAGGGCTTTATTTCCGGCCCTGGTTGTTTTATATTCCCTCACTGTTGCTTATTTAAACATTTTAGACTTTTCTTAATTTTAGAAAATATTCTGCGGCAAGTCGCAACAACTTTGCAGAGGCGTATGAAAGGGGACAGGGGGAAAAATGCGGATTAAACCTGACGATAACTGGCGTTGGTATTACGATGAAGAGCACGACCGCATGATGCTCGATCTGGCCAATGGCATGTTATTTCGCTCGCGCTTCGCCCGGCGCATGCTGACCCCGGACGCTTTTGCCCCATCGGGATTCTGCGTCGATGACGCCGCGCTCTATTTCTCCTTTGAAGAAAAATGCCGCGATTTCGAGTTGTCGAAAGAGCAGCGGGCGGAATTAGTCCTCAACGCATTAACCGCGATCCGTTTTCTCAAACCGCAGATGCCGAAAAGCTGGCACTTCGTCGCCCATCCCCATCACTGGCAGCCGAGCGGCGGCGACGCGGCCTGCATCTGGCTGAGCGATACCGGCGAGCAGGTCAATTTGCTGGTGGTGGAGCCGGGCGATAACGCCGCGCTTTGTCTGCTGGCCCAGCCGGGTCTCACGCTTGCCGGCCGCGTTATGCAGCTGGGCGATGTGATTAAAATCATGAACGACAGGCTGCAGCCGGCGCAAAGCGCGGTCAGCTACAGCCTCGGGCAGGCGGTTTAAGGCGCCAGGCGCAGGGCCGTTTTCGGTACGCAGCTGCAGGCGAGAATGGTGCCATCTCCGGCGACCGCATTTTTCTTTAACGGACTCACTTCCCCCTCTTCAAGACGGATGCGGCAGCTGCCGCAGATCCCCGCCCGACACGAGTAGGGTACGCGAATGCCCTGTTGCTCCAGTTGTTCCAGCAGCACCTGCTGGTTATTGCCGGTAAATTGTTGACCCTGCCATTCAATGGCAACCGTGGCCTGCTGCTGCGCCTCGGGAGCCGGGGTATCGTCGCTTTCGCCGGCGCCGTAGGCTTTCGCCGGGCCGCGGGCGAGGATTTCCACTTCATCCCCCACCCGGATCACGCCGCTGTTACGGGCAATCAGGTTCTGACCAAAGTCGACATCGCCATTATCCTGCGCGGTGCGGAAGCGCTTTAAGGTTTCCAGCGGCTCTCCGCTGGGATGCTTCTGCCCGCGCTCCGGACTGACGGTGGTAAAAATGCAGCGGCTGCACGGCTTGGCGACGTCAAATACCACCTCGCCGACGCGGATCACTTTCCAGCTGTCTTCATCCCAGGCCGCCGCGCCGGTGACCACGAGATTAGGGCGAAACTGTTCTATGCTTACGCTTGCCGGGCAGCGCTGCTGCAGGTCGCGCAGCGAGGCCTCGTTAGCCAGCAGGTAAGGGTAGCCGTCGGCGAAGGAGAGCGGTACCGCATCGTGGCGCTTCACCCGGCGGGTTAACTGTGGCCCCAGCCAGCGCAGCTGGACATCGCGATTGAAAAAGCCGCTGAGCCACTGATTAACGGCGGCGGGCGCGATAAGGGCGGTAAAATGGTTGCCCCAGACTTCTGTCGGCTCGGCCTGAGGGGCGAAATCGTTAAAACGCACCACGGCGCTGCTGCCGTCCGGTGCGGTCAGGTGAAGGCCATCATGCAGCGGCGCCGGAATAAATTTCACCATTTGCGGAAACTGACGGGCGGTAATAAAGGTGCCGTCGGTTTCGGTGACCATAAACAGGCGATCGAAGGCCAGGCCGCTGATATCGGCAAAGGCGTGGGTCAGGCCCATGCCGCGCATGGATTTAACGGGATGAATAAAAAGACGCGAGAGCGTTACCATACGCTGCCTCCGGGTTCCAAAAATAAGCCTATAACTTTATGACATAGGGCACATATTGGCTATAATGCGCACCAATTTTCTTTAAGTAAAAGTGACGATATGAATTCTCTGTTTGCCAGTACGGCTCGTGGGCTGGAAGAGCTGTTAAAAACTGAACTGGAAGGGCTTGGCGCGACGGACTGCCAGGTAGTCCAGGGCGGGGTCCATTTTCAGGGGGATACGCGCCTGCTGTATCAAAGCCTGATGTGGAGCCGGCTGGCTTCGCGCATCATGCTGCCGCTGGGCGAGTGTCGCGTATACAGCGATCTGGATCTGTACCTCGGCGTACAGGCCATTCCGTGGACGGAGATGTTCAACCCTGGCGCCACCTTCGCCGTGCATTTTAGCGGTCTCAATGAGGAGATCCGCAACAGCCAGTACGGTGCGCTGAAGGTCAAAGACGCCATTGTCGACAGCTTCACCCGTAAGAACCTGCCGCGCCCGAACGTCGATCGTGAGTCGCCCGATCTGCGGATCAACGTCTGGCTGAACAAAGAGACGGCGCACATCTCGCTGGATCTGAGCGGCGAAGGCCTGCACCTGCGCGGCTACCGCGATGGCACCGGTATGGCGCCGATCAAAGAAAACCTCGCGGCGGCGATCGTGATGCGTTCCGGCTGGGTGCCGGGCACCCCGCTGCTCGATCCGATGTGCGGCTCCGGTACCCTGCTGATTGAGGCGGCGATGCTGGCGACCGACCGTGCGCCGGGCCTGCACCGCGGCCACTGGGGCTTTGGCGGCTGGGCGCAGCACGACGACGCCATCTGGAAAGAAGTGAAAGCGGAAGCGCAAACGCGCGCCCGTCAGGGGCTGGCGGCATATGGGTCACGCTTCTATGGCTCTGATGTCGACGAACGCGTCATTGACCGCGCCCGTCGCAACGCCCGTCGGGCCGGCATCGGCGAGCTGATCGATTTTGAAGTCAAAGACGTCGCCCAGCTGAATAATCCGCTACCGAAAGGCCCGTACGGCACCGTGATCAGCAACCCGCCGTACGGCGAGCGTCTGGAAAGCGAGCCGGCGCTGATCGCCCTGCACAGCCTGCTGGGCCGGATCATGAAAAGTCAGTTTGGCGGCTGGAACCTGTCGGTGTTCAGCGCCTCGCCGGAGCTGTTAAGCTGCCTGCAGCTGCGCGCCGACAAACAGTTTAAAGCCAAGAACGGCCCGCTGGACTGCGTACAGAAGAATTATCACCTGGCGGAGAGCGAAGGCGGCAAGCCGGCGATGCTGGCGGAAGATTTTGCTAACCGTCTGCGTAAGAACCTGAAGAAGTTTGAAAAGTGGGCCCGTCAGGAAGGCATTGAATGCTATCGCCTGTACGATGCTGACCTGCCGGAATACAACGTGGCCATCGACCGCTACGCCGACTGGGTGGTGGTCCAGGAATATGCCCCGCCGAAAACCGTCGATGCGCACAAAGCGCGCCAGCGCCTGTTCGATATTATCGCCGCGACCATCGCCGTACTGGACATGGCGCCTAACAAGCTGGTGCTGAAGACCCGCGAGCGGCAGAAGGGGAAAAACCAGTACCAGAAGATGGCGGAGAAGGGCGACTTTATCGAGGTGCAGGAGTACAACGCGCGCCTGTGGGTCAACCTCACCGACTACCTGGATACCGGTCTGTTCCTCGACCACCGTATCGCCCGTCGCATGCTCGGCCAGATGAGCAAAGGCAAGGACTTCCTGAATCTGTTCTCCTATACCGGCAGCGCCAGCGTCCACGCCGGCCTCGGCGGCGCGCGCTCCACCACCACGGTGGATATGTCGCGCACCTACCTGGAGTGGGCGGAACGCAACCTGCGTCTCAATGGCCTGACCGGCCGCGCGCATCGCCTGATGCAGGCGGACGTGCTGGGCTGGCTGCGGGAGAGCACCGAGCAGTTCGATCTGATCTTTATCGATCCGCCGACCTTCTCCAACTCCAAACGAATGGAAGATGCTTTCGACGTCCAGCGCGATCACATTCGCCTGATGACCGATCTGAAACGTCTGCTGCGTAAAGGCGGCACCATTATGTTCTCGAATAACAAACGCGGTTTCCGTATGGATCATGACGGGCTGGCGGCGCTTGGCCTGAAGGCGCAAGAAATTTCGCAAAAAACGCTGTCGCAGGATTTTGCCCGCAACCGTCAGATCCACAACTGCTGGCTGATTACCGCAGCCTGAAAGGAATAAAGAATGTCACTGATTAGTATGCACGGCGCCTGGCTTTCCTTCAGCGATGCGCCGCTGCTGGATAATGCCGAGCTGCATATCGAAGATAACGAGCGCGTCTGCCTCGTCGGACGCAACGGCGCCGGTAAATCGACCCTGATGAAGATCCTCAACCGCGAGCAGGGGCTGGATGACGGGCGCATTATTTATGAACAGGATCTGATTGTGGCGCGTCTGCAGCAGGATCCGCCGCGCAATGTCGCCGGTACGGTGTACGATTTTGTCGCGGAAGGCATCGCCGAGCAGGCGGCCTACCTGAAGGCCTATCATGACGTGTCGCATCAGGTCATGACCGATCCGAGTGACAAAAATTTAAATGAACTGGCGCGCCTGCAGGAGCAGCTCGATAACCTGGGGCTGTGGCAGCTGGACAGCCGCATTAACGAAGTGATTGAGCAGCTTGGTCTCGACGCCAACGCGCAGCTGGCATCCCTGTCCGGCGGCTGGCTGCGTAAAGCGGCGCTGGGCCGCGCGCTGGTCAGCGGGCCGCGCGTGCTGCTGCTCGATGAACCCACCAACCACCTGGATATCGAAACCATCGACTGGCTGGAAGGGTTCCTCAAAACCTTTAAAGGCACCATTATCTTTATTTCGCACGACCGCTCCTTTATCCGCAATATGGCGACGCGCATCGTCGACCTCGATCGCGGCAAGCTGGTGACCTACCCGGGCGATTACGATCAGTATCTGCTGGATAAAGAGGAAGCCCTGCGGGTTGAAGAGCTGCAGAATGCGGAATTCGACCGCAAGCTGGCCCAGGAAGAGGTATGGATCCGCCAGGGGATCAAAGCGCGCCGCACGCGTAACGAAGGCCGCGTTCGCGCCCTGAAGGCGATGCGTCGCGAGCGCGGGGAGCGCCGGGAAGTGATGGGCAGCGCCAGAATGCAGGTTGAAGAGGCTTCGCGCTCCGGCAAAATCGTGTTCGAAATGGAGAACGTCAACTACCAGGTTGATGGCAAAGTGCTGGTGAAAGATTTCTCCGCGCAGATCCAGCGCGGCGACAAGATTGCCCTGATTGGCCCCAACGGCTGCGGGAAAACCACGCTGCTGAAGCTGATGCTTGGCCAGCTGCAGGCCGACAGCGGGCGGATCCACGTCGGCACTAAACTGGAAGTCGCCTACTTCGACCAGCACCGCGCAGAGCTGGATCCGGATCGGACGGTGATGGATAACCTCGCGGAAGGTAAGCAAGAGGTGATGGTTAACGGTAAGCCGCGCCATGTGCTGGGCTACCTGCAGGACTTCCTGTTCCATCCAAAACGGGCGATGACCCCGGTGCGTGCGCTCTCCGGCGGGGAACGTAACCGCCTGCTGCTGGCGCGTCTGTTCCTGAAACCCAGCAACTTATTGATTCTCGATGAACCGACAAACGACCTGGATGTCGAAACGCTGGAGCTGCTGGAAGAGCTGATCGATGGCTATCAGGGCACCGTGATGCTGGTAAGCCACGATCGTCAGTTCGTGGATAACACCGTAACCGAATGCTGGATCTTCGAAGGCGGCGGTCGCATCGGCCAGTACATCGGCGGCTATCACGATGCCCGCGGCCAGCAGGCCCAGTCGTTGGCGCAGAAGCAGCCGGCAGCGAAAAAAACGATGGAAGTCGCTCAGCCAAAAGCAGAAACTGTCAAACGCGGTGGGAACAAACTAAGCTATAACCTGCAGCGCGAGCTGGAACAGCTGCCGCAGAAGCTGGAAGCTCTCGAGGCCGAACTGCAGACGCTGCAGGAACAGGTTGCCGATCCCGACTTCTTTGGACAACCGCACGATCGCACGCAGCAGGTGCTGGCAAAGCTGGCCGAAGCGGAACAGGCGCTGGAAGCAGCCTTTGAACGCTGGGAATATCTCGAAGGATTAAAGAACGGCGCCTGAGCCGAGGAGTTGTCATGTGCGATCATCATCATGCTGCGCGACATATTTTATGTCCCCAATGTGATTTGCTGGTGGCTTTGCCGCAGCTGGAGCATCGCCAGAAAGCCGCTTGTCCGCGCTGCGGTACAACGTTAACTACCACGTGGGACGCGCCTCGCCAGCGTCCCACGGCTTACGCGTTGGTCGCGCTGTTTATGCTGCTGTTGGCCAACCTGTTTCCATTTATCTACATGAAAGTGGGCGGGATCAGCAGCGAAATAGAGCTGTTGGAAATTCCCAATGTGTTATTTACCGAGGATTACGCCAGCCTCGGCACCTTCTTTTTACTCTTTGTGCAACTGGTACCGGCCTTTTGCCTGGTCACCATTCTGCTGTTGGTCAATCGGGTCAGGATGCCCGCTGGCCTGAAAGCGTTTCTGGCGCGAATTCTGTTTCACCTGAAGACGTGGGGAATGGCGGAGATCTTTCTTGCCGGCGTGCTGGTGAGCTTCGTTAAGCTGATGGCCTATGGCGATATCGGTATCGGTCTGAGCTTTGTTCCGTGGTGCATGTTTTGTCTGCTGCAGTTACGCACTTTCCAGTGCGTCGACCGCCGCTGGCTGTGGGATGATATTGCCCCCATGCCAGCCATTAGCCAACCGCTGAAGGTCGGAGTGGCCGGCATCCGCCAGGGGCTGCGCTCCTGCGCCTGCTGCACGGCGGTGTTACCGGTCGACCAGACGGTCTGCCCGCGCTGTCATAGTAAAGGAACGGCGCGGCGTAAAAACAGCCTGCAGTGGACGCTGGCCCTGCTGGTGACCTCATTTATCCTCTATCTCCCCGCCAATATTATGCCGATCATGATCACCGATCTGCTGGGCGATAAAATGCCGTCAACCATCATGGCCGGGGTAATTTTACTGTGGAGCGAGGGGTCTTATCCGGTGGCGCTGGTGATTTTTATTGCCAGTATTATGGTGCCGACGCTAAAGATGATCGCTATCGCCTGGCTGTGCTGGAATGCCAATGGCAACGGTGCGCGCGATTCGGAACGCATGCATCTGATCTATGAAGTGGTGGAATTTGTTGGCCGCTGGTCAATGATTGATGTTTTTGTCATCGCCGTACTCTCTGCGCTGGTGCGCATGGGAGGGTTGATGAATATCTATCCCGCCATCGGCGCGGTTATGTTTGCGCTGGTGGTGGTGATGACCATGTTTTCAGCCATGACGTTTGATCCCCGTTTACTGTGGGATCGTGAGCCAGATTCAAGCCATGAGGAAAGACAACAACATGGAAAATAAGAGCGGAGAAGCGAAAGTGCAGAAGGTGAAGAACTGGTCACCGGTGTGGATCTTCCCTATCGTCACTGCGCTGATCGGGGCGTGGATCCTGTTTTATCATTACAGCCATCAGGGACCTGAGGTAACGCTGATCACCACGAATGCGGAGGGGATTGAAGGGGGAAAAACCCGTATCAAGAGCCGTAGCGTGGACGTTGGGGTGGTGGAGAGCGCCACGCTGACCGACGATTTAACCCACGTGGAAATCAAAGCCCGCCTCAATTCCGGGATGCAGAAATTACTGCACAACGATTCCGTCTTCTGGGTGGTGAAACCGCAGGTAGGGCGCGAGGGGATCAGTGGCCTGGGAACATTATTGTCCGGGGCCTATATTGAACTGCAGCCGGGGTCGAAAGGTACGGTGCCGGAGCAGTATCCGCTGCTTGATTCTCCGCCGCTGGCCTCGCCGGACGCCAAGGGGATCCGTATTCTGCTGGAGAGCAGCAAGGCGGGCCAGCTGTCGCCAGGCGATCCGGTGCTGTTCCGCGGCTATCGCGTGGGGTCGGTGGAAACCAGCACCTTCGACACCCAGAAACGTCGTATCACTTATCAGTTGTTCATCAATGCGCCCAATGACCGCCTGGTGACCACCAATGTCCGCTTCTGGAAGGACAGTGGGATCGCTGTCGATTTGACCTCGGCGGGGATGCGCGTCGAGATGGGCTCGCTGTCGACGCTGTTTGGCGGCGGCGTGAGCTTCGATATTCCGGAAGGACTGGATCTCGGCGAGCCGGTGGCGAATAAAACGGAATACCATCTGTTTGACGATCAGAAGAGCATCCAGGATTCGGTCTTTACCGAACATATTGACTATGTGATGTTCTTCAAAGACTCAGTTCGCGGCCTGCAGCCCGGCGCGCCGGTGGAGTTCCGCGGCATCCGTCTGGGAACCGTCGGCAAAGTGCCATTCTTCATCCCCGGTCTGAAGCAGCGTTTGAACGACGACTATCGCATTCCGGTGGAAGTGCGGGTTGAACCGCAACGTCTGATTAACCAGCTGGGCGGCGATCCGAATATTCGCGCCCACATTGACGATCTGATCAACCGCGGACTGCGCGGCTCGCTGAAAACCGGCAATCTGGTGACCGGCGCGCTGTATATCGATCTCGACTTCTATCCGAAGGCGCCGCCGCGCGGGAAAATGCAGGAGTTTAACGGCTATCCGATTATCCCGACCATCAGCGGTGGTCTGGCGCAGATCCAGCAGCGTCTGATGGATGCGCTGGATAAGATTAATAACCTGCCGCTTAATCCGTTGCTGGAGCAGGCGACGAGCACCCTGGCGCAGAGCGAGAAGACCATGCAGCACGTGCAGACCACGCTGGATAGTCTGAATAAGATCACCTCCAGCCAGTCGATGCAGCAGTTGCCTGCCGATATGCAGACGACGCTGCGCGAGCTGAACCGCAGCATGCAGGGCTTCCAGCCGGGCTCCGCGGCCTACAATAAGATGGTGGCCGATATGCAGCGTCTGGATCAGGTGCTGCGCGAGCTGCAGCCGGTTCTGAAAACGCTCAATGATAAGAGCAATGCGCTGGTATTTGAGGCGAAGGATAAAAAAGACCCACAGCCGAAGGGAGCGAAATAATGAAAAAATGGTTACTCGCGGCAGCCGTATGCGTGCTGACGGCATGCAGTAGCGGCGGCGAAAGCAAAACGTATTACCAACTGCCGGTGGCGCAGAGCGGCGCACAGCGCGCCGCCAGCCAGGGGGCACGTCTGCTGTGGGTTGAGCAGGTCAGCATCCCGGATTATCTGGCGGGTAACGGGGTGGTCTACCAGACCACCGACGTACAGTATGTGATCGCCAATAATAATCTGTGGGCCAGCCCGCTGGACCAGCAGCTGCGCACCACGCTGGTGGCGAACCTGAGCCAACAGCTACCGGGCTGGGTAGTGTCATCCCAGCCGCTGGGTAGCGAACAGGATACGCTCAACGTCGCGGTCAACGGCTTTCACGGACGCTACGACGGGCGGGTTATCGTCAGCGGTGAGTGGCTGCTGAAGCATCAAGGGCAGCTGATCAAGCGCCCGTTTAACATCGTGCTTAAGCAGGATCAGGATGGATATGATGCGATGGTCAAGACCCTGGCGCAGGCGTGGAGCCAGGAGGCGGCAGCCATTGCCAGCGAGCTTAACCGTCTGCCATAAGTAAAATTCATCACGCTGATCTGCCGCGCGGTTCATCTGAGCCGCGCGGCTTTTTTTTGTCAGGTCAGTTCGTTACCGGCCGGTGTGCCAGGTGAACAAAAAATGAACTCTTATATAGGTCACAAATATGACAATGGCGTGAATTTTGCGCATTGACGTCGCCTTCATTTCGCGGTATTCGTTACCCGTGGCTGCACAATTTGCGACCACTGTTTTCTTTTCCACCAGATCAAAGAATGAGGGAAACGAGGCATGAAGAGACAAAAACGAGATCGCCTGGAACGGGCACATCAACGCGGATATCAGGCGGGTATCGCAGGAAGATCGAAAGAAATGTGTCCATACCAGAGCTTGAATCAACGCTCATGGTGGCTGGGAGGCTGGCGAGAAGCCATGGAGGACAGGGTACTAACGGCCTGACACTGTCTCTTTAAAAAAGAAGCCTCCGCATAGCGGGGGCTTCGCCTTTTAATCGCTGCTGAACGTTATCAGAAAGCGGAAGTATCCTGGAACAGACCCACTTTCAGATCGCTTGCGGTGTAGATCAGACGATCGTCAACCAGCACTTCTCCATCCGCAAGGCCCATAATCAGACGACGGTTAACGATGCGTTTGAAGTGGATGCGGTAGGTCACTTTTTTCGCGGTCGGCAGAACCTGCCCCGTGAATTTCACTTCGCCAACGCCCAACGCACGGCCTTTGCCTTCGCCGCCGAGCCAGCCGAGATAGAAACCTACCAGCTGCCACATGGCATCCAGGCCCAGGCAGCCCGGCATCACCGGATCGCCGATAAAGTGGCAACCGAAGAACCACAGGTCCGGGTTGATGTCGAGTTCGGCCTCAACATAACCTTTGTCGTAGTTACCACCGGTTTCGGTCATTTTGATGACGCGGTCCATCATCAGCATGTTTGGCGCCGGCAACTGCGGGCCTTTCGCGCCGAACAGTTCACCACGACCAGAGGCAAGAAGATCTTCTTTTGTATAGGATTCGCGTTTATCTACCATGTTTTCAGTAAGCCTTATTTTAAGTTCGGGACGCAGGATAGCTAACACGTGTAAGCTGAACAAGTCCGATCAGTTAGAACTTGTCCCACCTAACCAGCGTAGCGGCCACGGAAAACGATGGCGAGTCTCCTGCTGGGTCGCCTGCGCTATCCGCTCCTGAATGGTTTGTCGCAGCGTCTGTCCTTCACCGTCCCACATCAGCTGGGTCAACATTGGCAGCGCTTCGGTAATATCGTCTATTGCCCAGATAGCAAACTGATTGTCGGCAACGGCCTGACGCAGCTCGTGGGTCAGACTAAGATGGCGAACGTTGGCGGCAGGGATAATCACGCCCTGTTTTCCGGTGAGACCGCGCTGCTGACAGATTGTGAAGAAACCTTCAATTTTTTCATTCAGTCCGCCTACCGGCTGCACACGACCAAACTGGTCGACGGAGCCGGTGATCGCGATGCTCTGATTAATCGGCACGTTGGCCAGCGCGCTGATTAAGGCGCAGAGTTCCGCCATGGAGGCGCTGTCGCCATCCACTTCACTGTAGGACTGTTCAAAGGTCAGCGAAGCGGAGAAGGGGAGTTGTTGCTCCAGCTCCAGCTCGGACATCAGAAAAGCCTGCATGATCATCATGCCTTTCGCATGGATGTTGCCGCCCAGCTCGGCTTTGCGTTCGACGTCGATAAACTCGCCGTCGCCAATGTGCACGACGCAGCTGATGCGCGAAGGTTCGCCGAAGGCGCGTGGATGACCGGGGAATTCAATGACTGAGAGGGCGTTGATCTGCCCGACGCATTCGCCTTCGGTTTCAATCAGGATCTGTTCCTGCAGGATTTCATCCTGCATACGCTCCGCCAGGTAGCCTTCACGCCACTCCCGGCGCGCCAGCATCGTCTGCATCGCTTCGCCGGTAATCTCTTCGCCTTCGCAGAAGGCGGCAGACTCACGCAGCTGGCGGGCTATCCATAGCGGGCTGAGCGGCAGGGTCTCCTGGTCGCCGGTGTAGCGCGTCCCTTCATCGATCAGCAGTGGCCAGGCATCGCTCGCCGGGCCCGGTAGCTCCAGCTGCTGCGCATTCTGCCATACCCACTGGCACCAGGCCTTCAGCGTATCGGCGTCCGCAAACTGCAGGGTGTCTTCATACTCGCTATAGATAGCCTGGGCAGAGAGCTCTGGCTCCATTTCCTGGAAATCGGCCAGCGATTCGCGTTCGCCCACCAGCATGACTTTCAGGCTCAGCGGCATGGAAGGAATGCTGACCGGCAGCGGCCGTGATTCATCAATGGAGAGCCAGTCAAAGCGCTGACGGGTCACCATATTTTTCAGGCGCATCCACAGCAGCGGTTGCGCCAGTAATGCGCGTAGTGAGAGCACCAGCACGCCGCCGTTGGCCTGATGGACCAGGCCAGGCTGGAGTGTGATTTCACCATTAAACTGGCGTACGCAGCCAAACAGCTGTTCCGCCTCCAGCCAATCGGCCGCCACGACCGGAGCGGTACTGGCAAAATTATCTTCAACGCGTTGCGCCGGCGCGAGCGTCACATGAGCGCCGTTAACCTCATAGCGAACTCCGTGAAGCGGTGCGGCAGGTTCGTGCAGTGTGCGAGTTTCAGCTGCCAGCCATTGCAGATATTCCGGCTCCTCAGGGGCTTTCACCAGCATGAAGGAGGAGACTGCCGGGGTGTACAGCAGCTGCTCAAGCGCATAGAACAACCGCGGCTGCAGATCGCCCGAGAGGGAGGGGGCCGGATGAGAGAGTTCAGCTTGAGCAAACAGCGCCTGGTAAGGTTCCAGATCAGGCGCAAGGTCGGTTCGGGTCAGTTTCGTAATGGTCAAAGTCGCTGTTTTTTAGTTAGATGTAAAGCGCGCAATTATACCTGATGCCGCGTCTGAGCACACGGAGGATTATGGCTACCCCGATGATTACCCGGCCATCCATATCACGAATAATGATTTATATTCAGCACATCAGGAAAAAACTGATATCCTGAAATGAGTTACACGGTCACATTGAGATCGCAATGAAATATCAACAACTGGAAAATCTTGAAAGCGGCTGGAAATGGAAATATCTGGTAAAGAAGCACCGGGAAGGTGAGCTGATTACCCGCTACATTGAGGCCAGCGCTGCGCAAGCTGCGGTAGATGACTTGCTGACGCTCGAGAATGAACCTGTGCTGGTGCATGCCTGGATTGAGCAGCATATGAATCCGGCGCTGATGAACCGCATGAAACAGACCATCCGTGCGCGACGGAAACGCCATTTTAACGCCGAGCATCAGCATACGCGTAAGAAGTCGATCGACCTTGAGTTTGTCGTCTGGCAGCGCCTTGCCGGTCTGGCGCAGAGGCGAGGGAAAACCTTGTCCGAAACCATCGTCCAGCTGATTGAGGATGCTGAGCATAAAGAGAAGTATGCCAGCAAAATGTCGAGCCTGAAGCACGATCTGCAGGTTCTGTTAGGTAAGGAGTAGCGGGCTGCCCGTTCAGTGGTGACTAAGGCGCAGGTCGCGCCACACAGGCTATCATCCGCCTCTAACGGCCTTCAGTCTTTAGCCGCTAAAGCGAGCGAGAAGACATAAAAAAACCCGCCGAAGCGGGTTTTTTCATCAGTTATAACTTAAGCCGCAGGCTGAGTTACAACTTCTTTGTAGCCTTTAACTTCGATCTCTACACGACGATCCGGAGCCAGGCAGTCGATCAGGGCAGCGCGAGCTTTCACGTTGTCACAGGTGTTGCCAGTAACCGGGTTGGATTCACCCATGCCGCGAGCGGAGATTTTGCCAGCCGGGATGCCTTTAGCAACCAGGTAGTCAACAACGGACTGAGCACGTTTCTCAGACAGCTGCTGGTTGTAAGCTTCGGAACCGATGCGGTCGGTGTAGCCCAGAACAACAGCGGAACCGTCTTTCGGATCCATGTTGCTCAGCTGGGTGTACAGCTGATCCAGAGCCTGCTGACCTTCCGGTTTCAGGGTTGCTTTGTTGAAGTTGAACAGTACGTCAGACTTCAGGGTGAAGTGCTTGGTCGCCACTTCCGGAGCCGGAGCCGGAGCCGGAGCTACAACCGGTGCAGCATCTTCCTGACCGAAACGGTAGGAAACGCCCAGGCTCAGCATGCCGTTATCAGGACGGGTACCCACAGTGCCCGCGTCGCCGATGTTGTTAACCCACTGGTATTCCAGACGGGTAGCGATGTCACGAGTAACAGCCCACTCTACGCCGCCAGCAAATACTGGGGAAACGCCAGTGTCGTGTTCGCTACGGGAAACGCCGTTAGAAGCGTAGTTGCCTTTGGAGTCAGCGCGCCAAACCATGCCGCCCAGACGGGTGTAGATGTCCAGATCGTCAGTGATCGGGTAACCCAGTTTAGCGGTCAGCTGAACGCCCTGAGCTTTGAAAGCACCGTTGTCAACGCTGCCTTTATATGCCATACGGCCCAGCCAGTCGTAACCCATTTCGAAACCGAGGTACGGGTTAACCTGGTAACCACCGAACGCACCAGCACCGAGCTGATCGTTACGGGTCGGACCATTGTTGCCCTGGAAACCGTTACCGTAGAAACCGGTGTCGTGATACTGGGACCAACCCAGTTTACCACCTGCATACCAGGTGTTATCTTTCGGAGCGGCCTGCGCTACGGTAGCGAAGCCAGCCAGTGCCACTGCAATCGCGATAGCTGTCTTTTTCATTTTTTGCGCCTCATTATCATCCAAAATTCGCCATGAAGTTACAAAAGACCTCACGGTTAAATCCTTCACCGGGGGCGTGACTTGTTGTTAACTATGCTGATACATGCAGCGTAAGCCGATCACCCCTGGCGATGTAAAGTCTACAACTTAGTTCGAAACTTACAAGTGTGAACTCTGTCAGGCATATGAAAAAAAAGGGTTGTGTACACAATATTTAACAAATATGGTTGATTTTCGTACACGAAAAAAAGGCACAAATGCCCGTGTGGCAGGCATTCCGCGAAAAAGACCTTAAAAAACGCTGTGCCATTACTACCGGTAAAAAAAATTCCAGGAATAATCCTAATTTCACTCAATGATACAAATTTGAGTGAATTTTTAGCCCGCTGAGTTGTCTGCCGAGCGTGCCCTGATTTCGGACCGGGCGCATGATGAATCCCATCGCGCAGCCTTCCTGGGCTGCATGCACCAGACGCTCATGTTCGTCAGCGGTTAACTCCTCCGCCAGCCAGCAGATAACCACACTATAGTTACCGGTACGCAGGGCGCGGATCATCGAGTCTAAAGTGTGACTGGGGGAGAGCTGGCTAATTTGCATGACCTTAGACAGCGGCAGACCGGCGGACTGAACCCACTCGCGGCTAAGCTTTTGCTGCGGCGTAAGCCACAGCTGCCAGCGAGACTGTTGACCCAACTGCTGTAATAAAGGTAGCAACAACAACTGTGTCATCATGGGTTGATCTTCACGATAGACAATTTCACTGATCAGCCCATTGGCGGCCTGTTCGCCAGAACGATGAGCGTAGTGGGCTGCCGGAGCAGAGGCCTGTGCTGAACGGTTTGCATGAGCTGAAGTAAACATAGTCTATCCCGCCTGTAGTTACTGTATGCATATACAGTATATCCACCAGGGGAAAAGATCAACCGCAATTTGTCATTTTGCTGGTGGAAATTTAATCGCTTTCAGCCATCCTGACGGTACAGGTTTGCGGCTACTCGCAACACCATCCTTAACACCGGCTAATCCTTTTTCTCCTGTCTGCCAGTTGCAGCAACAGCTGCAATTTTCTGAAAGCGTCTCGCAAAACCGCATTCTGGTGGAAAAGCAGGCAAAAATCATCTTGCTGCTGTCAGGGAAGTCCCTTATGTTTTCCCTTAGCGGATCCGTTAACAACTTAAGTTTAATTACATGATTCACAAAGGAATGATCATGAGAAAACTCGTATGTCCGCGGCTCCCGCAATTTCAGGCCTGCGTCTCTCCGCTGGGTCAACTTCACTCTCGCCCCCTGTTTGGCGGCTACAGCCTGGCTATCGAAGATACCGTGTTTGCGATGGTGGCAGAGGGGAATATTTATCTAAAGGCCTGCGAGCAGAGCGCTGCCTATCGGGTAGAACACCATAATCCTTTATTGATGCTGCGCCGACACGGGCGCATCGTGCCGCTAAAGTATTATCAAATCGACGATGCCTTGTGGCGCGATGAGAAACAGCTTTTCCGCTTGTCACTGATGTCGTGGCAGAGCGCCCAGCGTGAAAAATATCGCCGCCGGTCGTCGGGACGCCTGAAGGATTTACCCAATATCAGTTTTCATATGGAATTGCAGCTGATTCACTCGGGCATACCAGACGTGTTAGCACTACGGGAGGTGGGCGCCCGCCAGGCCTGGCTAAAGCTGCGCGAGAACAATGCTTCCCTATCGCACAACGTCTTGCTGGCGCTGGAGGGGGCTATCGTTGGCGTTCATGCCGCCGCGCTCCCGACGCCACGGCGTCAGGAGCTTCTGGAATGGGCGTCTGCGCGCTAATGGACAACGGTTATTCCGTTTGAGCGTGTACCCGCTGCTGCAGGCGGCAGATTTCAGGCAACAGCGCCAGCAGCAGGCCAATCTGCTGTAGCACCAGGGGCTCTTTACTGTCCGCGCGAGGCTCCAGATGGTGGATCCGGCTTTGCAGGCTGGTCAACGCCTTCTGCACTCGCTGTTCATCCGCTGGGGTATGATGCAGGGCATCATCGACATAGCAGACCGCATCATCGAGCAGGGCGAGGATGTCCGGCGTGGACAGTTTTTCCCGATGCGCGCCGAGAGCGGAAATGTAGCTGGTGAAGGTATGATTGAGACACAGCAGGCGAAAGGCGGTCTCGCGCTGGGCGGCATCCGCCCGTGGTTCCGTCGACAAGTTCGAGACGACGGAAGCCAGTTCAGCGTCGCGGTTGTAGGCGTCACGGCGTGCGACACGGTAGGCCAGCCGGTTGTCGCGGCCCTGGTGGTACTGCTCCAGGATGGCATCCAGATAACGGCAGTTCGCGTTTAGCGCCCGGTCCAGCGCCCGCGGCAGGTTGCGGAATTTCCAGTCCGGCCAGATGAAGCTGACCGCCGCCCAGGCGATGGCGCAGCCGATCAGCGTATCAATGATGCGCGGCAGCGCGACTTCAAAACCTTCGCCAAGCAGGTTAAAGCACAGCAGCACCAGCAGCGTGATAAACATGGTGGCATGGGCGTACTGCACGTTACGAAAGGCGAAGAACAGCACGCCGGTGAGGACGATCAGCAGCAGCTGCCCTTCAACCGACGGTACCAGCAGGAGGACCGGCAGGCCGATCGCCACCCCGACCAGCGTGCCGATGATCCGCAACGCCAGACGATGGCGGGTGGCGTTATAGTTCGGCTGACAAACGAACAAACTGGTCAGCAGGATCCAGTAGCCGTGCTGAAGACCGGTAAACTGGATGAAGGCATAGCCGGCGCAGAGCACCAGCGACATACGCACCGCGTGGCGAAAGAGGGCTGACTCTGGCGACATATTGCGCTGCAGGCGCAGCCAGATATCGTTCAGTCCGCCGAGCCTGTCGTCGGCCAGCAGCGTCTCTGTATTACTCCCGGCGGGCGCGGTGGTTTGCACCGATTCAATCGTGGCCAGCTGAGCATCAATGGCGCGCAGGTTATTGAGTAAATAGCCAAGGGCGTTGAGCTGCTCATCGGATGCGCCGCTGGCGCGTACGCGTTCAAGTGCCGCATCAAGATGCATAAACGCCCGTTCGAAATGGGCATCATGCTGATAGGGTTCGCGCAGCAGAATCGCCCGCGAGAGTTTCTGGCAGGCCTGCGCCTGCATCGAAAGCATGCGCTGGAAACGGAACATCACATCGCTGTAGCGGAACTGGTCGCGCAGGGTCTGGTACTGAATATGCGATGAGCTGGCGCGTTCATGAATATCCTGGGCCACAAAGTAATACTGCAGCGTACGACGAGTACCACGCTGTCCCCGGTCGCCTCGTAGTCGGGTCAACAGTGAGACCTTGGTTTGGTTAAGGGTCGCCACCAGTTGGCCGTTGGCGAGGGCCAGATCGTACAGCGGCGCCTGGCTCTCATCCTCAAGGTCTGGATCAAACAGCCGGGATTTGAGCTCCAGATAGCGGGCCAGTTGCTCATAGCTACGCGCCAGGTTGTCCTGCAGTGGACGAATTGGAAAAATCAGATGGCCGGACAACGTCAGCAGGTTGTACCACACGGCTCCCGCCAGCAGGAACAACGGCTGCAGATACCAGTGATCGTACAGCGTGACGCCGAGCATGGTGTAGATGGCGATAAGCAGGGCGCCGAAGGCAATGGTCGCATAGCGCTGTCCGAGGCCGCCAAGCAAAATAAAGCCGATGGTAGACACGGTCAGACCAAGGGCAAACAGCGGCGGCCACGGAAACAGCAGCTCCACGGAGGCGGAGGCGATAAAAAAGCAAACCAGAGTAATGGCGAGGTTGCGCAGACGGCCCGCCAGACGGTCATCAAGGTCGGTCAGCGCCGCGGCCACGACGCCGAGGGTGAGGGGGATGGTCAGTTTGACTTCGCCGATCCACCAGGGAAACAACGTCGTGCCGCAGAGCGCAATAAAAATGCGTACGTTATAAAGCCAGGCGCTGTTCCAGGTGTAGCGGCGTAGCAGGGGGCTAATCATGTCCGTGTTCCGTTCGGTTACTGAAAGCGACGACGCGCATTGGCTTCGCGCGCGGCGCGCGCGGTTTCCACAGAGACGACCCGGCGACCCACCGGCCAGAGGGCGATGGCGGCGATTTTAAAATTAGCGATCCCCACCGGGATGCCAATGATAGTCAGGCATTGGGCGATGCCGCTGAAAATGTGCATCAGGCACAACCACCAGCCGAAAAAAATGAACCACAGAATATTCAGGATGGTGCCGCCGGCGTTCAGCAGGCTGTTTTGGCGACCTGGCTCGAGCTCATCAACATGAATCGCCTCGTTACCATAGGGAAATAACGAAAGGCGAGTGATTTCCCAGCAGGAACGAGTCAGCGGCAGCGTGACGACCAGCAAAATGCTGACCAGAGTGGCGAGCAGCCAGCCTAAAGTGGTGGCGAAACCGCCAAGGATAAAGTTCAAAATATTCAGAATGGTACGCATAAAGCCTCGGTTTTGCCCTGTAGATAATAAGACCTGACAATTGTAACGTTTTTTTGCGCTGGAGCACCTGGTCCGGGGCGGTTAAACTGAAAAACAATCCACCCTGATTGAAAATCGACATTATATGGAACTTAAAGCGACAACATTGGGCAAACGCATGGCTCAGCATCCTTATGACAGGGTGCAGTTACTGAATGCCGGGGTAAAGGTTTCCGGCGATCGTCATGAGTATCTTATCCCTTTCAATCAGTTATTGTCAGTGCATTGTAAGCGCGGTCTGGTCTGGGGCGAACTGGAGTTTGTGCTGCCGGACGATAAAGTCGTGCGTTTGCACGGTACCGAATGGAGCGAAACGCAGCGCTTTTATCACCATTTACACACGCTCTGGCAGCAGTGGAGCACGGAAATGAGCGATATCGCCGCCGGGGTGCTGAAGCAGCAGCTGACAGCCATCGAACGCACCCGGGCAGAAGGTAAGTGGCTGACGCGTCAGCAGGTGGCGGATGTTCAGGATCATATTCGCCATGCGTTAACCGGGTTGCCGATGCCCACCAGCCGGCTTGACGCCTTTGATAACTGCCGGGAGCTGTGGCGGGAATGTCAGCGCTGGCTAGGGGATATTGAAGCGGCGCGTCAGGCCCATAACCAGGCCTTTACCGAGGCGATGCTGGAACAGTATCGCGGCTTTTTTAACGGAGTGGAATCCTCCCCGCTCAATCCGTCGCAGGCGCGAGCGGTGGTGAACGGCGAGCACTCCCTGCTGGTGCTGGCGGGAGCGGGCAGTGGTAAAACCTCGGTGCTGGTGGCTCGAGCGGGCTGGCTGCTGGCGCGGGGAGAAGCGGCGGCAGAGCAAATTCTGCTGCTGGCATTTGGCCGCCAGGCGGCGCAGGAGATGGATGAGCGGATCCGCGAGCGTCTGGCATCAGACGATATTACCGCCCGCACCTTCCACTCGCTGGCGCTGCATATTATCCAGCAGGGCAGCAAAAAAGTGCCCACCATCAGTAAGCTGGAAAGCGATACTGCGGCCCGCCACGCATTGCTGCTGAAAAGCTGGCAAAAGCAGTGCCAGGAGAAAAAAGCGCAGGCGAAAGGCTGGCGCCTGTGGCTGGAAGAGGAGATGGGCTGGCAACTGCCGGAGGGGGACTTCTGGCAGGATAAAAAGGTGCAGCGGCGGATGGCCAGCCGGCTTGACCGCTGGGTCAGCCTGATGCGCATGCACGGCGGCTCCCAGGCAGAGATGATCGCCGGCGCGCCGGATGCGGTACGCGATCTGTTCAGTAAACGGGTGAAGCTGATGTCGCCCCTGCTGAAAGAGTGGAAGGCGGCGCTGAAGGCGGAGAATGCAGTCGATTTTTCCGGTCTGATCCATCAGGCGGTCAATATTCTCGATAAAGGCCGCTTCGTTAGCCCGTGGAAACACATTCTGGTGGATGAATTTCAGGATATTTCGCCGCAGCGAGCCTCGCTGCTGGCCGCGTTACGCCGGCAAAATAGCCAAACCACGCTCTTTGCCGTTGGCGATGACTGGCAGGCGATTTTCCGGTTCAGCGGGGCGCAGCTCTCCCTGACCACCGCGTTCAACCACTACTTTGGCGAAGGGGACTGCTGTGCGCTGGATACCACCTATCGCTTTAACGGGCGTATCGGCGAAATAGCCAATGGTTTTATCCAGCAGAATCCGCATCAGTTAAGCAAACCGCTGAACAGCCTGACCGCGGGAGATAAAAAGGCCGTCACTTTGTTAGCCGACGATAAGCTGGACGATCTTCTGGATAAATTGAGCGGTTACGTTAAGCCCGAGCAGCGGATCCTTCTGCTTGCCCGCTACCATCATCTGAAGCCCGAGGCGCTTGATAAAGCGGCGACGCGCTGGCCGCACCTCCAGCTTGATTTTATGACTATTCACGCCAGCAAAGGTCAACAGGCCGACTATGTCATTGTGCTGGGACTGCAGGAGGGAGTGGATGCGTTTCCGGCTCCAGCGCGCGAGTCGATCATAGAGGAGGCGCTCCTGCCGCAACCGGAAGATTTTCCGGATGCGGAGGAACGTCGACTGCTGTACGTGGCCATAACCCGTGCCCGTCACCGGGTGTGGCTGTTATTTAACAAGGCGCAACCGTCGCCGTTTGTCGAGATCCTGCAGGCGCTGGATGTGCCTGTGGCCAGAAAGCCGTGATCGCGGTTCGATTATTTCAGGCGCTCGGCAAGATATCGCGGATAATCCGGGATCAGAATATCGAGCGGTTGAGCGAAGTGCGGCGACTGGATAATAAAGTCAGCGGTGGAGACGTTAGTGGCGACCGGAATGTTCCAGACCGTGGCCAGACGCAGCAAGGCTTTGACATCCGGGTCGTGGGGAACGGCGTTCAGCGGATCCCAGAAGAAGATCAGCACGTCGATTTTCCCTTCTGAAATGAGGGCACCCACCTGCTGGTCGCCGCCCATCGGACCGCTCAGCATGGCATTGACCTCCAGCCCGGTAGCCCGGGAGACCAGGTTGCCGGTAGTGCCGGTGGCGTACAAAACATGTTGCGCCAGCAGGGCCTGATGGCGAGCAACCCATTTCATCAGCATATCTTTACAGTGATCGTGAGCCACCAGCGCGATATGTTTTTGCGCAGGCAGGGTACGTGTTGTCAGTTCCATATTTTCATTCCGCATTTTGACCTGCTGACAGATTACTGAATGTGGCTGTCGCTGCAAGCATCAGGGATGAAAATTTTGCTGAATCTGCGGGTTAGCCTGGATGGCCCCCTGCTGCGGATTAGCATACACTTAGGTGAAATAGCAGGAGGAAACCATGAAAGAGAACGATATTGCCGAAATCCTGACCTCGACACGGACGATTGCGCTGGTCGGCGCCAGCGACAAACCTGACCGTCCTAGCTACCGGGTCATGAAGTATCTGCTGGATCAGGGGTATCACGTTATCCCGGTTTCGCCGAAGGTGGCAGGCAAGACGCTGTTGGGGCAGCAGGGCTATGGAACGCTTGCCGATGTTCCGGAAAAGGTCGACATGGTTGATGTCTTCCGTAATTCAGAAGCGGCATGGGGCGTGGCGCAGGAGGCGATTGCTATCGGCGCGAAAACGCTGTGGCTGCAGCTGGGGGTGATCAATGAACAGGCCGCGGTGCTGGCCCGAGAAGCCGGGTTAAACGTGGTGATGGATCGTTGTCCGGCCATTGAGCTACCGCGACTGGGATTAGCAAAATAATAAACAAAACCCCGCCAGGCGGGGTTTTGTTTAATTGCGAAGGCGCGGCGCCTGCAACTGCTGACGAATTGTTTTGGCCAGCTCGTCGAGGGACGGCTGCTCCGGATGTTCGTCGCGGGGTTCGCTGCTCAGCTGCGCTTCTGCCAGATAGGTGTGGATGGGTTGGCCATCATCATCTTCCATCACTACATGGTACCAGGGGGCCGCGCGCAGTTCGTCATTGGCGGCAATTTCATCCTCTTCCGGTTCCGCGAGCGAGTACTCGGGATCGACATCGACGATGACGCCCAGGTAGCCCAAGAGCGTATGGCGGACCTGTTGGCCGATACCGAATTTGCTGGCTATCATAGGCACCTCCTGGGAAACATGAATACTCCCTATATGAGGCTCATGTTTCGTTTTTCAAGTTACATGACGCGACAGGCAAACCCCTTCAGATACAGCCCTTCCGGATAGGTTGCGATCACCGGATGGTCGGCAGCCTGACGGAACTGTTCTATAAATTGTACATCACGTCCGGCATCAATTGCGGAATCCGCGATGATTTTCTGAAATAAATCGGTGGTCATCAGGCCGGAGCAGGAGAAGGTCAGCAGCACGCCGCCGGGGTTCAGCAGCTGGATCGCCAGCATATTGATGTCTTTATAGCCACGGCAGGCGCCCATCAACTGGCTTTTATTTTCTACGAATTTCGGCGGATCCATCACGATGACGTCGAATTTCTCCCCTTGATCGCGGTATTTACGCAGCAGTTTGAACACGTCGTCGCGCACAAACTCCGCTTTGGACAGATCCAGTCCGTTGAGCTCCACGTTCTGGCGCGCAACGTCGAGCGCTTCCTGCGAGGTATCCACGCTGGTGACCTGGCGGCAGCCGCCCATCAGCGCCGACACCGCAAAGCCGCCGGTATAAGAGAAGCAGTTCAGCACCCGTTTGTCCGCCACGTAGCGACGGGTCGCCAGGCGACTGTCGCGCTGGTCGAGGTAATAGCCGGTTTTGTGCCCGCCCTGGATATCGACCAACAGCTTCATGCCATGCTCAGCGATCGGCAGCAGCGCTGGCGGCAGTTCGCCCACTACCGGCCCCTGGGCCAGCTCCAGCCCCTCTTTTTTACGCACCGCGACATCGCTGCGATCGTAAATGGCGCAGTCAGGGAACAGGCTCTGCAGGGCGCTGATGATGGCGGCGCGCTGGTATTCGGCGCCTGCGCTGAGGAGCTGCAGCACGAAAAAGTTGCCAAAGCGGTCGATTGTCACGCCCGGCAGCCCATCGGACTCGCCGGCGATCAGACGGTAGCTGTCGAGGCCATCGCGCTCGGCCAGCCAGGCACGCCAGGTTTGCGCCTGCTGCAGGCGGCGTTCAAAGAAGGCGTTATCAATGGCTTCGTTGCGATCGAAGGTCCACACGCGGGCGCGGATCTGCGACGACGGCGAGTAAGCGCCGCGGGCCAGCCATTTTCCCTGATGGTCGACGATATCGATGGTTTCACCGCTGCGGGCTTTACCTTCCATGCGGGCGACGCCGCCGGAGAAAATCCACGGATGGCGACGCAGCAGGGATTTCTCGCGTCCTTTGGCTAACACTAAGCGGGGGAATAGGGAATCTGTCATGGAGCTACCTTTAAGCAACGGGAATGTCGGCACCGAAAAATGGCGCGTAGATTAGCACACCTGGCGCATACAAGCATCTTTCCCCCGCCAGGCGCGGTTGAGCGTTTCGGCACAAAATGCAGGCGCTTCAGCACATTCACTTTGCGCGGCGTTTCATACTCTGTCTTCTCACCCCCAGGAGGAGAAGACGATGAAAACAGGTATGCGGATAGTTGTGGCGATGGTTGCGGCAGTGAGCAGTGGCGCGATGGCCGCGCCGTTTAGCGTGAGCAGCAATGATATGCGTGACGGGCAGCCGCTGGCCCAGAAGCACTGGTTTACCGGTTTCGGCTGCACAGGAGGCAATGTCTCTCCACAGCTGACATGGAAAAACGCCCCGGCAGGCACGCGCAGCTTCGCGGTCACCGTCCGGGATCCTGATGCGCCTACCGGCAGCGGCTGGTGGCACTGGACGTTAGTCAATATTGCCAGCAGCGTCTCTTCTCTGCCCGCTGGCGCGGGAGATAAAAACAGCGCTACACTGCCGGGCGGAGCGGTACAGGGCCGCAACGATTTTGGCTATGCCGGCTTCGGCGGCGCCTGCCCGCCGGCGGGAGATAAACCGCATCGCTACCGTTTTACGGTGTGGGCGCTGGATATCCCCACGCTGCCGGTGAATGCCGATGCCAGCGGGGCGCTGGTCGGGTATCTGTTACACAGCCATGCTCTCGCCAGCGCCCAGTTGACGGCGACGGCCGGGCGCTAAAATAAAAGGGTGGTCGGATGGAGAGTATTCATTTTCAGCATAACGCCCTGACCGCCGCGGAGATCACCACCCGACGGCTATGCAGGCTGCATCGGGTGCGTCTGTTCGCCCCGGCGCTCTGTCGGGTAAAGCGCGGCAGCAAGGTGATTGTGCAAGGGGAGAGCCGGGTGCTGGCGACCCCGCAACAGCTGATTGTTTTGCCGGCTGACGTTGAGCTGGAGGTGATTAACCAGCCGGAGAATGGCCTCTTTTGCTCCGATCTGTTGTCGCTGACGCCCGAGCTGTTGACGGCGTTCAAGACCCGCTATGTCAGTGAACCACCGCCCGGGCGTCTGACCTCGCTCTGCGCCCCGGTGACGACTGAGCTGGCGTTTATGTGGCAAAGCGTTCTGCAGGCGGTGCGGGAAGGCTTGTCCCCCTCTCTGCAGCAGCATCAGACCATGGGCCTGCTGCTGGCCTTGCACGAGGCGGGTTATGCCGGCCCGCTGCTCGTCGAGCGGCAGCAGGATCTGTCGGCGCAGGTTCGACAACTGGTCATGCTGTCGCCAGCGCAAGCGTGGAGCGTGTCGCGGGTGGCGAAAATGCTCTTTCTCGGCGAGTCCACGCTGCGCCGTCGGCTGCAGCAGGAATCGCAGAGTTTTCGCCAGATTGTCGAGGAGGTGCGGATGGCCCATGCCCTGGGGCAGCTGCAGACCACTTCGCGGCCCATCGGGGAAATTGCGCAGAACAGCGGATATCAGTCGGGATCGCGCTTTACCGCGCGCTTCCGTCAGCACTATGGTTTACTGCCAAAGCACGTACGCTGAATGAATTTGCTATCCTCAGCGTAAAGGGTGAGCGAAAAGGAGACGATGATGGCCAGTATCTGCACGATGGCATGGGTTTACGGTTCGGTTCAGGGCGTAGGGTTTCGCTATTCGACACAGCGGGAAGCGCTGCAGCTGGGATTGACCGGCTATGCCCGTAATCTGGACGACGGCGGCGTGGAAGTGCTTGCCTGCGGCGAGGCGGAGCAGGTGGAGAAACTCATCGCCTGGCTGAAAGCCGGTGGGCCGCGCAGCGCGCGGGTTGACCGAGTGTTGACTGAACCCCATCAACCCACCCGCAGCTGGGACAAGTTCGCGATCCTCTATTAGATGCACTTCACCGGCTTCGGCAGACCGGCGATTTTGGTCGCTTGTTTGGCGGGGCCTTTCGGAAACAGGCGATAGAGATAGCGGCTGTTGCCTTTCTCTTCGCCAAACTTGTTGGCCATCGCCTTTACCAGCATGCGGATCGCTGGTGAGGTGTTGAATTCAAGGTAAAACTCGCGCACAAAGCGCACCACTTCCCAGTGCTCAACGGTGAGCGTTATCCCTTCCTGCGCGGCGATGACGTCGGCCATCGCCTCGCTCCACTGGGTGGTATCTTTCAGATAGCCTTCGCTATCCGTCTCAATTTCGTTGCCTTCAAAAATAAACATAATTTTTCACATACCGCCTGAAACTGGCCGCAGTGTAGCAAAAAAAAAGGCCCCGCATAAGCGAGGCCTTTGTTAGCAGGGGAACGGTTAGTCCCGGCTGGCGAAGCCCAGGATGCTCAGCAGGCTGACAAAGATGTTGTACAGCGAGACATACAGGCTGACCGTGGCGCGAATGTAGTTGGTTTCACCACCGCGGATGATGTTGCTGGTCTCGAACAGGATGGCGCCCGAAGAGATCAGGATGAACACCGCGCTAATCGCCAGGTGCAGCGCCGGCAGCTGCAGGAACAGGTTAGCGACCATACCAATCAGCACCACGACCACGCCGGCCATCAGCATCCCGCCGAGGAAAGACATATCTTTGCGCGTGGTCAGCACGTAGGCCGAGCAGCAGAAGAAGACCAGCGCCGTACCGCCCAGCGCCAGGCCGATCAAATCGCCCATGCCGGCAGAAAGGTACGCGTTCAGCATCGGTCCAAGGATATAGCCGAGGAACCCGGTGAAGGCGAAGGCGGAAATAATCCCGGTGGGCTTATTCGCCGTTTTATAGGTCAGGAACATCAGACCGTACATCCCCACGAGGGTCAAAATCAGCCCCGGGGAAGGAAGCATCAGCACCGTGCTGGCGGTAGCGGTGATGGCGGAAAACGCCAGCGTCAGGCTGAGCAGGAAGTAGGTGTTACGCAGAACCTTGTGCGTGCTGAGCAGCGAGGAACGGTCACGCGATGATGTAATTATGCGATCCATGAGTCACTCTCTTATGACAGATGTAATTAGGTATAAAGAATAAGAAAAACAAGCGTGAAGCCCTAATGCTTTTACCCATCTTTACTTAGCTTTTGCCGCTTTTGACTAGCATAAAATTCTGCATGGATTGGAAAAAGCGATATGTTTTCGCGTTTCGCTTCGGTGAGCCGATCGAAATCTTATAGGTTACTGAAAAATATTGCTTTATTGAAATTCTGCGACTAAGTGTGGAAGGGGGAATAACTCCGTACGTTAAAGGCAAAGGGAAATGACATTACATCAAAACAATCACATCACGCGAACGCTGCTGGCAGTCAGTATGATAGCAATGATCGGCGGGGCGCAGGCGGCGCAGGTGCCGCCGGGCACCCAGCTGGCGGAAAAGCAGGAGCTGGTCAGAAATAACGGCAGTGAACCAGCCTCGCTCGATCCGCACAAAGTCGAGAGCGACGTTGAAAATAATATTATTAGCGATCTCTTCGAAGGTCTGGTCAGCGTATCACCTGCGGGGGCGGTCGAGCCCCGGCTGGCGGAACGCTGGGAAAACAAGGACAACCAGCTGTGGACCTTCCATTTACGTCCCGGCCTGACCTGGTCCGACGGCACGGCCATCACAGCGCAGGATATCGTTTGGAGCTGGCAACGGCTGGTTTCGCCAGCCACCGCCTCCCCCTATGCAAGCTACCCCGGCAATATGCATATCACCAACGCCCGAGAGATTGCCCTGGGGCAAAAGGGCCCCGAGACGCTGGGGGTGAAAGCCCTAAACGACACCACGCTGCAGGTTACCCTGACTCAGCCGAATGCTGCCTTCCTGGCGATGCTGGCGCACCCCGCGCTGGTGCCGATCGACAAAGTGCTGGTGGAGCGTTTTGCCGATAAATGGACCCGGCCAGAGCATATCGTCACCAGCGGGCCCTATAAGCTGACCCAATGGGTGGTGAATGAACGGCTGGTGGCTGAACGTAATGTGAAGTACTGGGACAATGCGCACACGGTTATCAATAAAGTCACTTACCTGCCAGTCTCTTCCGAGGCCGCCGATGTTAATCGCTACAAAGCGGGGGAGATCGATATTGTTTACACGGTACCGATCAATCAGTTTGCGCAGTTGCAGAAAACCATGGGCGACCAGCTGGACGTTTCGCCACAGCTGGCGACCTATTACTACGAGTTCAATACCACCCGGCCGCCGTTTAACGACGCGCGCGTGCGTCGGGCGCTGAATATGGCGCTTGATAAAGATATCATTGCCGGAAAAGTACTCGGCCAGGGCCAGCGCCCGGCCTGGGTGATCAGTCAGCCGGATATTGGCGGCGTGACGCTACACAACCCGGACTATGCCAGCTGGCCGCGCGAGAAGCGGATTGCCGAGGCGAAAAAACTGCTGGCGCAGGCGGGGTACGATGAGCGGCACCCCTTGGTCTTTACCCTGCTATATAACACCTACGAGTCACATCAGCGCATCGCCATCGCCGCCAGCTCTATGTGGAAGAAAAACCTCGGCGTCGAGGTGAAGCTGCAGAACCAGGAGTGGAAGACGATGCTGGATACGATGCATACGCATAATTTTGACGCCGTCCGCTACGCGTGGATTGCCGACTACGACGATGCCGCCTCCTTCCTCAATACCTTCCGCACCGGGGATAGCGAGAACACCAGTCAGTACAGCAACCCGTCTTACGATGAGGCGCTGCACAACGCGGCGAAAGCCACCGACGTGGCGACCCGCGGCAAATACTATCAGCAGGCGGAAGATCTGCTGGCGCAGGATGTTCCCGCCATTCCGGTCTATCACTATGTGCGTACCCATTTAGTGAAGCCCTGGGTGGGCGGCTTCACGCCGGACAAGCTGGGGTACTACTACACCAAAGATATGTACATAAAGAAACTGCCGTCCGCGAGCGGCGATGGGCGCTGATTTTCTGTGCGAACTGCCTGAAATTCAGACGAATAACACAGATTTGTTTGTTTTTAAGGCAGTTGAACAAAATGGTGCTTTACAGCATCCGCCGAGGTGTTTATAGTGCGCCTCACACCGGAAGTGTGGCCGAGCGGTTGAAGGCACCGGTCTTGAAAACCGGCGACCCGAAAGGGTTCCAGAGTTCGAATCTCTGCGCTTCCGCCATATAAAAGAAGGGGTTACCGAAAGGTAACCCCTTCTTGCTTTTCCCTTTGACCATCCCAACCGCGCTTCATCCTGACCTCCCGACCTCGCAAGCCCGCCATGCGAAATCTCGTTGACTCTGTCAGCGCCGCAGCGTTATCAGCTGGCGAAAATGAAACCACCAATCCGTTTAAAAGGAGGAATGTTAATTGTTCCGAAGCACGATATAAGCGAATTGATGCTCAGGAATAAAAACTTTCCGCAAAAAAACTTCGTCTATACTTGGAAAAATGATGATTTACCTGCCACGGTTTAACGCAGAAAAGAGACCAGTGAGGTCAGCATGCCTGTCATTAATCCGCAAGATATCAAAGAATTACGGGCGTTGGTTGAAGAGCAATTAAAATACACGCTGTGTGTCAGCTTAAATAAAGCCACGCAAGGCGATATTTTTAACGCGGTGGCGCTGGCCATTCGTCATTTTCAGCAGGACCATTTTCTGTCGAGCCAGGCGCGGCAGCGCGAAGCGCGAAAAAAGCGAGTTTACTACCTGTCGATGGAGTTTTTACTCGGCCAGTCGCTGCGTAATAACCTGGTGAATATGAATTTACTGTCGGAGATGCGCCAGGTGGTCAATGACCTGGGGTTTGATCTTGAACGACTCCTTGACGAGGAGCCTGACGCCGCGCTGGGTAACGGCGGGTTAGGGCGCTTAGCCGCTTGCTTTATCGACTCGATGGCCACCCTTGACATTGCAGCGTCCGGGCATGGCATCAAATACGAATATGGCCTTTTTCGCCAGTCCTTTCAAAACGATCAGCAGATCGAACATCCTGATGACTGGCACTCCATGCATTCCCCATGGCTGGTGGAGCATCACGCCCAGCACATTCTGATCCCGCTGGGGGGGTATATCGAGCACAGCGAAGATATAGATGGTAATTACAACCCGATGTGGCTCGGCTGGAAAACTATCGTTGGTATTCCCCATGACTATTTTGTTTCCGGCTACCGGGATACGACCACCAACAAGCTGCGTCTCTACAGCGCGGTAGCCTCTGACTCCTTTAATATCCATATTTTTAATCGCGGCGATTATATCAAGGCGGTGAGTGAAAAAATCGCCTCGGAGAATATTTCAAAAATACTCTATCCTTCCGATGAGGTGCTGACCGGAAAAGAGCTGCGGCTGACCCAAGAATATTTTCTGGTGGCCTGTACGCTGCGGGATATATTTCGTGACTACGCTGAGGTTAATGACGACATTACTTTGCTGGCGCAGCATGTGGCTATTCAGCTTAATGACACCCATCCGGCATTGGCGGTGGTGGAGCTGATGCGGATCCTCGTGGACGAATACCGACTACCCTGGGAGCAGGCGTGGGAGATAACGCAAAATACCTGCGCCTACACCAATCATACGCTGATGCCGGAAGCGCTGGAGACCTGGCCTGTGTCGTTGTTTGAGAAACTTCTGCCGCGTCATTTGCAGATTATATTTGAGATTAACCACCGTTTTCTCGAAGCGGTGGCCCGGCGCTGGCCGGATAAAAATCATCTGTTATCTTCGCTGTCTTTAATTGACGAACATCATGATAAGCAAATCCGCATGGCTAATCTGGCCATTGTCGGTAGCCATCGCGTGAATGGGGTGGCGTGGCTGCACTCAGAATTGGTCAAAAAACAGCTGGTGCCTGATTTCTATTTTATCACCCCGGAGAAATTCATTAATCAGACCAACGGCGTCACACCGCGTCGTTGGGTGCAGCAGGCTAACCCTGGGCTGGCAGAGTTTTTGCAACAACAATTGGGGGAGGGGTGGCCAACCGATTTACCCCAGCTCTCCCGTCTGGAAAACCTGGTGGACGATCCGGCCGTTATTGACAATATCCGGGCCATAAAATTTGCTAACAAAACCGCGCTCAGCCAGCTGGTGGCGCAACGCTACGGCATCCCGCTGGATCCGCTGGCCATGTTTGACTGTCAGGTCAAACGTATTCACGAATACAAACGACAGTTACTCAATATTCTTCACGTGATCGCGCTGTACCTGGATATCAAAGAGGCAGGGAGAACGATTGCGCCTAAGGTCCATTTGTTTGCGGGTAAAGCGGCGCCGGGCTACCGGATGGCGAAGCTGATTATTCAGTTGATTAATACCGTTGCCCGAAAAATTAACAGTGACCCGCAGGTCGCCGGGCAGCTTAAAGTGGTTTTCCTCGAAGATTATAAAGTCTCGCTGGCGGAAAAAATTATTCCCGCCACGGATCTCTCTGAGCAAATTTCCACCGCCGGGACCGAGGCGTCCGGCACCAGCAATATGAAGTTTGCCATGAACGGCGCGTTAACTATCGGCACCTATGATGGGGCGAATATCGAAATCCGCGAGGCAGTGGGGATCGATAATTTTTATCTGTTTGGCGCGGTGGCGGAAGAGATTGAAGAGAGCCGACGCCTCGGGCGTCACCATGCGTTCTATCATCAGAATCCGGCTATCGCGCGAGTGGTCGATAGCCTGGTGTCCGGGCAGTTTACCGCCGATCGCGAACGGTTTGCGCCGCTGCATCAGATGCTGACGGGGGCCGATCATTACTGCCATCTGCTGGATTTCGACAGTTATTGTCAGGTGCAACAGCAGGCGATGGCTGATTTTGAACAACCGGATCGCTGGCACCGCCGGGCCTTGCTCAACATTTGCCGGATGGGGGAGTTTTCCAGCGACAGAACTATCCGCGGCTACGCCAGGGATATCTGGGGCATCACCCGCTAAAAAAGCACACGCCGAACAGAACTGAGTCGCGTTGACAGGTGTCAGCCAACATTGAGGATAAAGATGAACGTTGAATTACATACTGAGCAGGGCGTCAAAATTATCGTGCCCCTGGTGCGTCGACTGGATGCTTCCGTTGTCTCGGCGTTTAAGCAGCAGGTTCTCGAGGCCATCGACGGGGAGACGAAAAACGTACTGCTGGATCTGAGCCATGTCGAGTTTATCGACAGCAGTTGCCTGGGCGCCCTGGTATCCATACTCAAGAGCGTCAGTGGGCAGGGAGAGCTGGTGCTGTGTTCGCTCAACGGGACGATCCAGAACCTGTTCAAGCTTACCCGTATGGATCGTATCTTTTCTATTAAAGAGAACCGTCAGGAGGCGCTGAACCTGTTTGCTCAGGGATGAGGTTTGTGCAGGGCAGGATTGCCGCCGGGTTACTGACCGCCCGCTTATTCTTCGATAATCCGAGCCTTCGGTTTACTCAGCAGGAGCATCACCAGCGCGACGTAGGGCATCGGCTTCCAGAAGAAGTAGCCCTGCAGCAGAGGAATATTCTGGCGATTGAGGTAATCCAGCTGGGCCTGGGTTTCAACGCCCTCGGCAATGATGCGCAGTGAAAGCGTTCGGGCCATCTCTATCACGCAGTCCAGCAGCTTGCTTGACGGCGTCTCTCCGGTCACGCGACCGACAAAGCTCTGATCGATTTTAATGTAATCAAACACCAGCTCGTGCAGATAGGAAAGCCCGGAATAGCCAGTACCAAAGTCGTCCAGCGCGATGGAAAACCCGCAGTTGTGTAACCTGTTGAGCTTGTCGACCACCGCCCCATTGAGTAACAGCGGTTCCTGCTCGGTGATCTCCAGCATCAGCTTTACCGCTTTACCCTCAAAGCCGCGCTGAAAGTGCAGACAATCATCGATAAACGTCGGCGAGTTAATATGCGACGCGCTGATGTTGAGGCCAATATGAAACCCATCCGGTAGTTTATTAAAGAGCGGTCTCATCTGGGCGGTTACCTGCGCCATCAGGCTGCGGGTCAGCGGAATAATTAGGCCGGTACGCTCGGCCAGCGGTATAAATTCAGCAGGTGAACGCGAGGGTGTGGTGGTGTTTTGCCAGCGAGCCAGTATTTCCACACCGTATATCTCACCGGTTTTCCCGTTCACCAAAGGCTGGTAGTAGGGAACGATATAGCCCTGGGCGATGGCGTAGCGCAACTTTTCTTCTTCAGAGGTGTAAACATTGAGAAATTTACGCATCAGAAAATAAAACAGCAGCGAAACAGAGAAAATAAAAATCAGCAAACCGGCGCCATTATTCACCAGGCGGCCGGGGCTTAAAAAAGATGACTCGGGATAGGCAATGCGAAACGGATAGGCCGGCGAGGTAAAAACGCTCCGGCTTGGATCAGCAGCCTGTGGCTGGACATCGCCATGCCTGGTAATCATTTGATCCTGAACCCATAGGGCCAGCCCATTGCTATCCGAATCGCTATATAGCGCATCGCGCAGATGGACGTCGCTGATAGTGACAATCACCCGGATCTGCGCTGAGTGCGTCTGATAGATCAGCACCGGACGCTTATTGACCATCATTCTGGCCGGGAGCAGCATCAGAGGTTCGTCAGATAAAGACACAGGGCTGAGCGTCAGGACCCGGTTGCCGGGCAGGGACGAGCACCACACCTGGCCCTCTTTTATCAGCATAATGGTGCGCAGATGCGGCTGCAGGGCGGCCTCCGTTCCGAGCTGAAACTGACCCTGTTCCGAGCACCCGCTGCGGCTAACGTTCATCGCCGTCACCGTTGCTGTGCGGGCCTCATCCAGAATAACGGCGATTTTCGTCGCCGCCTGGCGGGCGGCGGCGACATGGGCGGCCTGGTCGGAATGCCACAGTTGCCAGTTAATGACGAACACGCCAGCCAGAAATACCACCAGCGCCAGGGAAAAGGCAATCCATGCGTTTCGCCGCTTTATCTCTTTCATTTATCGTGCGTGCCAGGGTGAGTGTGCATAAAGTTAACCATCCCTCTGACGGTAAAGGCTTTTTAATGATCGTAGAAGGGGGATATCTTTCGCGATGACGGCGCATATTAAAAACATGATCAGTATCACAATACCCGCCGGCAAAGACCGCAGATAACGTGCAGAGGCGGCTGCTCTGTCACGAAGGCAATAAAATAATCGCAGCTTAATGTTTTCTTAATCTAAATTTCGGGAACGGATGGTTTTAAGCATTTTCTAATCCCTAATAACAGACCGGCGCTATTTTTTGCTTTTTTAAGTTTATGATAATTGTTTTCATTATCATTCTTTTTTTGCTGTGATTTAATCCTCTCCGCTCAGGCTATTTACCATTAATTGCCCTATTTCATTAAGGATGCGTTCATGAAATCTCGCTTATCGCCCCTCCGCACGGCAGCGCTGGTTGCCGCTTCTCTGTTTCTGGCGCCGCAAGGGATGGCGGCTGACGGTCAGGACGGGATTGTGGTCTACAACGCCCAACACGAAAATCTGGTGAAGTCGTGGGTGGATGGATTTACGAAAGAGACCGGTATTAAAGTCACGCTGCGCAATGGTGATGACAGCGAGCTGGGTAATCAGCTGGTTCAGGAAGGCGCCGCGTCGCCAGCCGATGTGTTTCTGACCGAGAACTCGCCGTCGATGGTGCTGGTTGATAATGCCAAACTTTTCGCCCCGCTGGATGCGGCGACCCTGCAGCAGGTTCCGGCGCAGTACCGCCCTCAGCACGGTCGCTGGATCGGCATCGCCGCGCGCAGCACCGTCTTCGTCTATAACCCGGCGAAAATCAGCGAGGCGCAGCTGCCGCACTCGCTGATGGATCTGGCAAAACCGGAGTGGAAGGGCCGCTGGGCGGCTTCGCCATCGGGGGCGGATTTCCAGGCTATCGTCAGCGCGATGCTGGCGCTGAAAGGCGAGCAGGCGACCCTCGACTGGCTGAAGGCGATGAAAACCAACTTTGTCGCCTATAAAGGCAACAGCACGGTGATGAAAGCGGTCAACGCCGGGCAGATCGACGGCGGGGTGATCTACCATTACTATCGCTTCGTTGACCAGTCAAAAACCGGCGAGAACAGCAAAAACACCCAACTGTATTACTTCAAACACCAGGATCCAGGGGCCTTCGTCAGCATTTCCGGCGGCGGCGTGCTGGCCTCCAGCAAACATAAAGCGCAGGCGCAGGCTTTTATTAAATGGATCACTGGTAAGCAGGGACAGGATGCGCTGCGCACCAATAACGCCTTCGAATATGCGGTGGGGGTAGACGCGGCCTCTAACCCGAAACTGACCCCGCTGAAAGATCTGGACGCCCCGAAGGTAGAACCTTCCTCGCTGAACAGTAAAAAGGTCATTGAACTGATGACGCAGGCTGGCCTGCTCTGATCCTGAGGAAGTGATGTTGCTATGTCTGTTCTGAGTCTGTCGCTCGGAAAGAAAACAGGACGCCTGCCCGAGCGCAGGCGTCCTGCATTTCCGATGGTTGCCTTAGCGCTCCTGTTTTCATTGCTGGCGCTGTTGCCGTTAGGGTTTGTGGTGGCGGTCGGATTCGATACCGGCTGGCCGACAATCAAAGCGCTGGTCTTTCGCCCGCGGGTAGGCGAGCTGCTCAGCAATACCCTGTGGCTGACGGTGCTGGCGGTCCCCATCAGCATTGTGCTTGGCGTGACGCTGGCCTGGCTGACGGAACGTACCGCGATGGCCGGGCGGCAGCTGTGGTCGGCGCTGGCGGTGGCCCCGCTGGCCATTCCAGCCTTTGTTCAGAGCTACGCGTGGGTCAGCGCTGCGCCCTCGCTGCATGGCCTGGGCGCCGGGGTGTTTCTTTCCGTGCTGGCCTACTATCCGTTTATCTATATGCCGGTGGCGGCCGTGCTGCGCCGACTCGATCCCACGCTTGAAGATGTCGCCGCATCGCTGGGCACTCCGCCGTGGAAAGTGTTCTTTCGGGTGGTCCTCCCGCAGCTGCGGCTGGCTATCTGCGGCGGTGCGCTGCTGGTGGCTCTGCATCTGCTGGCGGAATATGGTCTGTTTGTGATGATCCGCTTCGATACTTTCACTACCGCCATTTACGATCAGTTCCAGTCGACCTTCAGCGGTCCGGCCGCCAATATGCTGGCGGGCGTGCTGGCTCTGTGCTGTCTGGCGATCCTGCTGCTGGAGAGCGCTTCGCGCGGTAAAGCGCGCTATGCGCGTATCGGCGCCGGGGCGGCGCGCGAGCAGAAGCGCCTGGTGCTGGGTAAAGGGGCCGCTTTCGGCGCGCAGCTGCTGCTTCTGTTGCTGGTGTTGCTGGCGATGGGGGTGCCGTTGCTGGTCCTGGGACGCTGGCTGTGGCTGGGCGGTATCGACAACTGGCTGCATGCCGATCTGTGGCATTCCCTGCGTCAAACGCTGCTGCTGGGGGCGGGCGGGGCGCTGCTGACGACGGTCTGCGCGATCCCCATCGCCTGGCTCGGCGTGCGCTATCCGCGTCCGCTGTTCCGCCTGCTGGAGGGGTGTAATTACATCACCAGCTCGCTGCCCGGCATCGTGACCGCGCTGGCGCTGGTCACCGTCACCATCCACTATGCCCGTCCGGTGTACCAGACAGAAGTGACGCTGTTTCTGGCCTATTTGCTGATGTTTATGCCGCGGGCGCTGATTAACCTGCGCGCCGGTATCGCCCAGGCGCCGGTGGAGCTGGAAAACGTCGCCCGCAGTCTCGGACGCAGCCCGGCCCGCGCCCTGTGGAGTATCACCATGCGGCTTGCCGCTCCGGGGGCGGCCGCCGGCGCCGCGCTGGTGTTCCTCGGCGTCAGCAATGAGCTGACCGCCACGCTGCTGCTCTCGCCGTTAGGCACCCGCACGTTGTCGACCGGATTCTGGGCGTTAACCAGCGAGATCGACTACGTGGCGGCGGCGCCCTACGCGCTGTTGATGATCGTCATTTCGCTGCCGCTGACGGCGGTTCTCTATATGCAGTCGAAAAAAATGGCAGGGTTGTAACATGCTGGAATTGTCTTCTGTTTCGAAATCCTTCGCCGACGCGCAGGTCCTCGATAATATTCATCTTCAGGTGGCGCCGGGTAGCCGGACGGCTATAGTGGGTCCGTCGGGTTCGGGAAAAACCACGCTGCTGCGCATTCTCGCCGGTTTCGAAACGCCCGACAGCGGGCGGATCGTGATGCACGGCGCGCCGCTGTTTGCCGAGGGCGTGTTTGTTCCTGCCCACCAGCGTCAGATCGGCTACGTTCCGCAGGAGGGGGCGCTGTTTCCTCACCTCAATGTGGCGGACAATATCGCCTGGGGACTGGACGCCAGCCGCGAGGAAAAACGTCGCCGGGTGGGCGCGCTGATGGAGATGGTCGCCCTCGACCACAGCCTGGCGCGCCACTGGCCGCATGAGATCTCCGGGGGCCAGCAGCAGCGTGTGGCTCTGGCTCGCGCCCTGGCCCAGCAGCCGGCGCTGATGCTGCTCGATGAACCCTTTTCTGCCCTGGACACCGGACTGCGCGCCAGCACGCGCAAAGCGACCGCCGATCTGCTGGCGGAGACCGGCATCGCCTCGATTCTGGTGACCCATGACCAGACCGAAGCGCTGTCGTTCGCCACACAGGTGGCGGTGATGCGCCAGGGGCGCTTCGCCCAGGTGGGGACCCCGCTGGCGGTTTACGCGCAGCCGGTGGATGAAGAGACGGCGCTGTTTCTCGGCGATGCCCTGATCCTCCCCGCACGGCTGAGCCCCGGGCGGGCCAGCTGCGCGCTGGGCGACCTGGCGACAGACGCAGGGCATCCTGCTGGTGAAGGTAAGGTGATGTTGCGTCCGGAACAGCTGAGCGTCAGCGTGAGCGGGCCGCAGGAAAGTACCGCCACCATCCGCGATGTTGATTTCTCCGGCCAGCTCTCCACGCTGACGCTGTCGATGTCCGGGCACGATCGGCCGATTGTCCTGCGAACCGTAAGCCAGCCGGCGTGGCAGCCCGGCGCGACGGTGCGACTGACGGTCAGCGGCAAGGCGCGAGTGTTCAGCGGCTAATCTCTGAGCAGGCGCCGCCGGTTATCGGTGGCGCCGCACGGAAAGCTAATCAGCTGATGGATTTAGCCGATAGTATCCGCGCCACTGACCTCGTCGCCATGGAGTGGTAGTACGTTGGAACAATTCCGCGGGGTCAGTCTACCTCACCGCCGTTTTGTCGGCGCGTCGCTTTTTCATTCGTCCCGCTGCGCTTAACTGCTATCCTGTCCCGCGATCGGCCCTGTGGTTACCATGAGACATCGCTATGCCTGAATGCCTTATTCCTGCGAAACGCCCCATTCCGTCCGCTTTGGCGCGGGGTACGCTACTGCCTGCGCTGCTGGTTATCGTCGCCGTCGCTGTCGGCTGTGCGCTGGTGTCGCCGCCCATCGGCACGTGGCGAGAAATCCTGGCCAACCCCGGGCTCTATATCGATATGCTGGCGCTGCTGTTTCTGGTGTTTATGCTGTGGAGCTCAGCGAAGGTGCGGATGAGCCGTATTGCCGTCAACTGGGTGCGCTATGGGCTGCTGCTGTGGATTGCCGGCGGCACGTTCGATGTGATGGATGAGATGGTGGTTCAGCCGCGCTGGATGGGCTACTACTGCGAAGATCTGCTGCGCCTCTCCGGGATGCTGCTGACCGTGGTGGGCGTCTACAAAATTATTGAGCGCATCAACCTGCTGTACGTTGACGCGCGCTCGCAATCCCTAAAAGATGAGCTCACTCAGTTGCCCAACCGCCGCTTTTTTATCGATACCATTCGCGAAAAGTCCGGACATGCTTTGGGGCTCATGATCCTGGATATCGATTTTTTTAAGAAAATCAACGATACCTGGGGCCACCTGGTGGGGGATGAAGTGTTATTTTCCCTGGGGAAACAGCTGGCGAAACTGACCAGCGAGCAGGTCCTGCCGGCGCGTATCGGTGGGGAAGAGTTTGCCATTATCGTCGATGGCCTGTCGGAGCCTGAGCTGCACGATCTGGCGCAGGCGATCCTCGACAATGCCCGCACCATCCTGATCAATCATCAAACACCGCTGTCGATCAGCATTGGCGTCGGAACCTGGCGGCCGGGCGAAGCGCAGGAGACGTTTATCCGCAAAGTCGACGAGGCGTTGTACAAGGCCAAGCACAACGGGCGCGGGCGCGTGGAGTGGGCGTAATATTCCGACACGGCAGGTTAGGCCTGCTGTGCGCTGCGGCAGTGTCGCCGATACTCTGACGGCGAACGCTCGGTGTAGCGTTTGAAGACCCGGCAAAAATAGTTGCTGTCGACAAAGCCGCAGTTATGGGCGATCTCTTTCACCTTCAGGTCATAGCCGCGCAGCAGCTGTTTTGCCTTTTCAAGACGCACCCGGGTCAGATATTCGTTAAATCCCACCGAGCCTGATTTCTGAAAAATATGCGAAAGATAGTTGGGCGTGATGTGAAAACGTCTGGCCACTGATTCCCGCGTCAGCGGCAGGCTCAGATTTTCCTCGAGATAGTCCTGAACGGCAAGAAACAGATCCCGGCTGCGACTGACGCGCATTTCCAGCCCAACCAGCTGTTCGCGACAGTGGCTCAGTAGCGCGGCGACCACCAGCCGGGCGGTCAGCGGATCGGGCTGCAGGCTGACTTCATTCAGGCTCAGCAGCAGGTAAGAGCCCACGCGCGGCCCGAGGCGGGCAACGCTTTGCTTCTCCGTGTGCAGGCTTTTCCCGTCCCAGCGTTGAATACTGAATCCCAGTTTCTGCCGGCCAAACAGGATACTCAGGGTAGTGGCCGGGCCGGTCCACTGCGGCAGCGTCCACTTTCCCGCCTGCACGTAGAGTACCTGCAGCGCGGTTAACGTCGAAGCGGCTAGCGGCAGCCCCTGTTCATTAAGCTGACCCTCCAGCACAATTTCCAGACGTGGAAACGGTACGTTGAAGGCAAGGGCAGGCACGGAGATATCCGGCTCAGGAAATCTCACCTGTAAGCGATCTTTTTGACCGATTAACCGATGCAGTATATCCGGCAGATCTTCAATCATTCTTTGCCCTCAGCATGCGCATTATCCTGTTGATGATAATCTATTTTTTCCTCCCCGGCAGCGTTTGTTAAGCCATTTTGCGCGGTGGATTCCCGGTCAGCTACAGCACAGGCATCGCCGAAAACGTGATTGTTGACGCCCATCACACTTTGTTGGCTCGCGTACGTATGTCCAGTTTTTCGTAGCGTTCGCCTCCTGTCATGCCGCGGATGGACCAGTAGAGTTTGTTTGTGTTATCGGAACGTTAAAAAGGAACGCAACATGAACTCATCTTCAGCTAGCTTTCTCGATGCGTTAGGCGCCAGCCTGGCGCTCAGCGCGCAAATGAAACACGAGCTCGACACCCTCGGCTACACCGTTGTGCATAACGTCGTTGACGCCCAGTGGCTGAGCGAAATGCGACGGCTAATTGATACCCTGGTCGAGCGCGAAGGCGACAATCTGGCGATGGAACATCATCAGGAAGCGACCGCGACGCGGATCGCCAACCTGGTGAATAAGGGGGTTATCTGGGAGAAAGTCTGGGCTCATCCGCTGATCCTCTCCGCCTGCCGCTATATCTTCGACGGCGATTTTAAAGTCTCCAGCCTGAACGCGCGCGAGGCGTTATATAACGGCGGCCACCAGCCGCTGCACGCCGACTGGAAAAAGCCGCGCCCGGATTTTCCCAAAGTCCACCTGGTGAATACCATCTGGGCGATAGACGATTTGAGCGCCGCCAACGGCGCGCCGCGGATTATCCCCGGTACCCATCTGCGTCCTGAGCTCCCGGAAGAGGTACTGGCCGACCCAGAGCAGGCCCACCCTGATGAAATCGTGTTTGCTGCGCCGGCCGGGAGCGTGATGATTTACAACGCTCACGCCTGGCACGGCGGCACGCGTAATCGTGAGGGCAGCAGACGACGTGTGCTGCATGGGTTATACATCGATCGCGCGGATACGCCGCAGCAGGACCAGCGGCGCTGGTTGACGCCCGAGACGGCCAGCCGCCTGACGCCAGCGCAAAAGTGGTTGCTGGATGTAGAGTAAGGCCTGTCGCCGGTCAGGGAAGTTCAACATAGACGACCGGCTTTTTCATGATGCTTTTCACGGCCTCGACGATCTGCTGCGGCTGCAGCAGGAAGCTCTTGATGCTGGTTTTAATCGTCCGCAGGCCGCGAAAGCGCTGGGCGTCGTCAATTTCGATATCCGTCACCAGCAGCACCACTTCGGCGCGGGCGATATCTTCTGCGGTAATGCGATTTTCAACGCCGAGCGCGCCCTGAGTTTCCACCTTAAGATGCCATTTTTCATGATGACCGACCTTTTCCAGCCGTTCGGCAGCCATATAGGTGTGCGCCACTCCGCTGACGCAGGCGGTGACGGCGATAATATTGAAGTCCATAACATCCTCCTGGCGTTAACCGCCGATAGTGACGTGGAATCCGGCCGCTTCGGCCATTACCCGATAAGGTTGAATGTCCGCTTCGTCAGGCGCTTTCACCCTGGCCAGCGCCCAGGGTTTGCCCAGCAGACGGTATTTGGGCTCGCCGTATTGATGAAATGGCAGCAGGTGCAATTCTGTAAGATTAAAAGGTGCGAGAAAGTTCAGAATCTGGCGAAAATTATCGACGCTCATGGTATAGCCCGGGATCAGCGGCACGCGTGGGATGAGGTTGATCTCTCTAGCCGCCAGCTGGCGAAAATTATCCAGTACCCGCGGCTGATTGATTCGCAGTAGCGACAATGCCCGCTCAGGTTCCATGATTTTAAAATCAAATAACACCTCGTCGCAGGCTTCAGCCACCGGTAAAAAACGGTTGAAGGGCCCGTCGCCAGCGGTTTCGATGGCGGTGCGGATCCCCCACTGGCGCAGGCGCTGGAGAAAGCGGGCGGCAAATTCGGCCTGCATGAGCACTTCACCGCCGGAGAGGGTGACACCGCCGCCGGAGGCGCGGAAGAAGACTTCATCCTTCAGCACCTCATGAAGGAGGTTATCCAGCGTCATGTCGCGACCGATCTGCTCCCATGCCCCGGAGGGACACTCGACGACATCCTGCTGGCAGCGGGCGCAACCCAGGCATTTACTCTGCCGGCGCAGGGTCTGGATCCTGGGTGACATTGACTCCGGGTTGGCGCACCACGGGCAGGTGTGGGGGCAGCCTTTGAAAAATACCACCGTGCGGATCCCCTGGCCATCGTTGAGCGAGTAGCGCTGCAGATTAAAAATGCGCGCCCGGTCGGCGCGCGTCTCCATCACCTCACAGCTGATGCGCGGTGCGGCGGATAATGTCATCCTGAATCTCCTTCGACAGCTCAACAAAGAAGGCGCTGTAGCCCGCGACGCGCACCACCAGGCCGGCAAAGTCCTGCGGCCGTTGCTGCGCTTCACGCAGGGTGTCGGCATTGACCACGTTAAACTGAATATGCTGCAGCTTGAGCTTGCAGAAAGCCTGTAAAAAGTCTGCCAGCTTGTTTAGCCCGCCGTCGCCGGCCAGCGTCGCCGGGGTAAATTTAACGTTGAGCAGCGTACCGTTCGACAGCAGATAGTTATCCAGCTTGCTGACTGATTTCAGCACCGCCGTCGGCCCCTGGGCATCCTGGCCGACCATTGGCGACAGGCCGCCGTCCGCTAACTGTTCGCCAGCCAGCCGCCCGTCCGGGGTAGCCCCCACCACCGAGCCCAGCGGCACGTGCGCCGAGACGGTATAGGAGCCGGGCGTAAAACGCCCGCCGCGCGGATTCAGATATTGTTCCACCTCTTTGCAGTAAAAGCGCAGCAGATCGGCGCTGATATTATCGACGTCGTCGATATCGTTGCCGTATTTTTCAAAACGGTTGATCAACCGGGCGCGGATTTTCTCTCCCTCTGGCGTCTGGAAGTTGGCTTTCAGTACCGCCATCAGTTGGTCAAAGCTAAGGCGCTGCTGGTCAAAGACCATCCCCTTCAGGGCATAAAGCGAATCGCTCAGGTTGGCGATCCCGATGCCCTGGACGCCGGAGAAGTTATAGCGCGCTCCGCCGGCGGTGATGTCTTTACCGTGCTGCACGCAATCTTTAATGAACGAGGAGAGGAGAGGCACTGGCGCCCAGTCGCGATGGCCGATATCGCAGATATTGCTGCGCTCGACCATCAGCTTGATGTAATAGCGAATTTTGTCGCGCATCTGGCGGATAAGCCCTTCCCAGCTGACCTCCGGTTGTCCTTCATTTTCCTGCAGGACAAGTTCCATGACCTTCAGCAGGTTGAACATGGCGATATCATGCAGGCCGTAGGTGCGGCCGGGGATCGACAACTCGACGCAGCCGACCACCGCGTAGTCGCGGGCGTCTTCCAGCGACACGCCGCGATTGAGGAAGGCGGGGACCACCACCTCGTCGTTGAAAATCTGTGGAATGCCGGTGCCCAGGCGGATGGTTTCGGCGGTTTTACGCAGGAACGGGCGGTCAATCAGCTCGTTCACCCGCACGCCAAGATTCGGCTGCGGCAATTGCACGTTTTGATAGGCATCGAGGCATAAAAATGACAGCACGTTGACCGCGCTGCGCCCGGTTTCCGTTAGCCCACCGAGCAGGGCGGTATACCCGGTGGGAAAACCGGCGAAATAGCGTGCGCTACTGGAGGAGCGCAGCAGGACGATGTCGTTGCATTTTACCCAAAGCGACTCCAGCAGCTCCTTGAGCGACGCCGGATCCTGTCCTTGATTCAGCGACGCCTGATAAAACGGCAGCATGTACTGGTCAAAACGGCCGAGCGAAATGGAGCTGGCATTGGATTCGTACTGCAGAATGATGTTCATATACCAGAACAGCTGGCAGGCCTGGGGGAAGTCCGTTGGCCGGTGCTGCGCATTGTGGCGCGAAATCGCGGCGATGGTTAACAGCTCCCGCTGACGCTGCGGATCCTGACAGTGTCCAGCCATCTCCTCGGCCAGCGCGGCGTAGCGCAGAATATGGCGCTGAGAGGCCTCCAGCAGGATCAATACCGCCTGATAAAAAGGGTTATCAGGCTGCCGGTCGCAGTGTGATTGCATCTCCGCAACCAGCGCGTCCAGGCCATTATTCAACAGGTGCGGATAGTCGATAATGATATGGCCCTGGCCTTTATCGGTCTGGTTCACGCTGAATATTTGGGTGCTGACGGCGGCTTTGACCTCGTCGGTCATCTGGCCGTTGATGAAATCTTTCATTGAGCGCTTTTCCCAGTAGGGGAACAGCGTTTCCCGATAGACGCGCTTATCTTCTTCGCTTATCGCGAAGCGGTCCTGCGGTCGGGTCGGGAAGGTGTCGAGCTCGTTAAGCAGCCAGTAGGGATCCATCTCCGGCGACATAATGCCGGCCCGCGGTTTGATGGTACGGTTGCCGGCAATCAGTTCATCATCACGAATCGAAATGTCTACCTTATCGAGGATCCAGGCGGTGGCCTTCGCCCGGCGAATAATCACCGGCTCGCCCTCCGTTTGCCGATGGCTGGCGGTATAGAGCAGGGCGCGTTCAAGAGATATTTCGCGCGGTTGGGCGAACAGGCTGGCTTTCAGGCGTTGAGTACGATTCGTCATGACAAACTCCATGTTGTGGCGAAGGGCGCGCGGGCGCCCCTTTTAAGGCTTCAGGCTCGTTGGGAAAGGTGGCTGTCTATCTTGTTCATGATGGCGTCGGCGCGTTTGACCGCATCGCTGATATTGACGCGTACGATAGTTTTCCCGGCAAAACGCTCTTCGAATTTGATACCGATATCTTTGGTCAGAATGACCATATCGGCGGCGGCGATCTCTTCCGCGGTCAGCTCGTTTTCAATGCCGATAGAACCCTGGGTTTCAACTTTGACCTGCCAGCCTTTGGCCTTAGCGGCGCTTTCTAACGATTCGGCGGCCATATAGGTGTGAGCCACACCCGACGGGCAGGCGGTGACAGCGATAATGTGGGTCATAATCTGTTCCTTCCAGTCTGTTAGTTAATTTCAAAATCAAGGTCTAATTCGTCGTCGGCTTTGGCGTCAGACGATTTCTTTTTAGCCAGCGCTTTCAGCACAATGACGCAGGCGGCGCTGACGCAGGCGCCGACCAGCAGCGCGGCGATAAAGCCGAGTTTGCCCTGGACCACCGGCAGCACGATGAGCCCGCCCCAGCCGGCGTAACACTGGGCGCCCAACAGCGCCGCGGTGACGCAGCCGCTGGCCGCGCCAATCATATTGGCCGGAATAACGCGCAGCGGGTCGGCAGCGGCAAAGGGAATCGCCCCTTCGGTGACCCCGACGCAGCCCATCACCAGCGCCGCTTTGCCGGTTTCCCTCTCTTCGGCGGTGAAATATTTGCGGCCGATCAGCGTCGCCAGTCCCATCCCCAGCGGCGGTACGGCGATGCCGACGGCGGCGATAGCCACTACGCTGTAGACCCCCTGTGAAACGCAGATCAGCATGAAGGCGTAGGCCACTTTGTTCACCGGGCCGCCCATATCAAACGCCAGCATCAGGCCCATAATGATGGCCAGCACCACGATGCTGCCTTCGCGCATGCCCTGCAGCCAGTTGGTCAGGTTTGCCGTGAGCGCGCCTACCGGTTCGCCGAGCCCCCACATCATGATCCCGGCAGTAATAAAGGTGCCGATGATGGGAATAATGAATATCGGCATCACCGAGCGCAGCACCTTGTGGACCGGTATTTTTTTCAGGTAATAGACCACCAGACCGCCGATCATCCCAGCGATCAGCGCGCCAAAGAAGCCGGCGCCGAAGCTGTTACCTACCCAGGCGCCGATGGCGCAGGGGGCCAGCGCGGCGCGGTCGGCGATGGAGTAGCCAATGTAGGCGGCGAGAAAAGGGACCATCAGCGTCAGGCCGGCGACGCCAATATCAAACAGTTTCTTCAGGTTGGGATCGGTGGCGGCATCCGGAACCGCACCTTTGCCATACAACATGACGGACACCGCCAGCAGGATCCCGCCGGAGACCACGAAGGGGATCATATGTGACACGCCGGTCATCAGATGCTGGCGAGTATTTTTTAGTATTTGCACCAGTTCGTTCATTGCTTGCTCCTGAGCGCTGTAGGGCCCGTGACAGTATTGATGGCTCAACATTAGAAAAAGGGCGCCGTATAAAACAGTAGAGAAAAAGTGCATTTACTGGATATTTGTAAGGTTAGAAAAGAATTGCGATCCACCTCAAATCTAAGTGATGACAGGAGGAGTGAGCGCTAAAAGGGTGGAATTGTGATGGCGGACATAAAAAAGTATCGTGTGTACAATAGTCCAGTAATTGCCAGTTTTGTCACCTAGTCCACTTGACCATCTTTCATTACCTTTTGGGGAATTAATGGATTACTCAGGAGGAAGGCGATGGCTCTGGTCATTGAATTTACATGTGATTTGCCCAACGGTGTGCATGCGCGTCCGGCCAGTCTGGTCGAAACGCTGTGTAACCGTTTTTCATCGGCAATTGAGTGGCGGAACCTGCGCTGCGATACCGGTGGCAATGCCAAAAGCGCGTTGGCGGTCATCGGCACGAACACCCTGAAGGGCGACACCTGCCAGCTGCTTATCAGCGGCGAAGATGAAGCCGAGGCTTACGCCGCGTTAACGGCCTTTCTGCGTGATGAATTTCCTCACTGCGACGCGCCGCTGCCTACGGCACAAGCGCTGGACGTCCAGCCGGTGCCGGAGTCACTCTCACGCCTGAACCCGATGCTGTTTCATGCCAGTCCGGTCTGCGCCGGCAGCGCGGGGGGCAGACTCATCCATCTAAAATCCCGCGATTTGCACGAGCTTGGCGCACTGCCCGTCGCCAGCAGTCCTGAACAGGAGCAGGCGGCACTGGATAACGGCCTGCGCCTGCTGGTGAAAGATATCGAACTGCGGCTGCTGGACAATGACGGCACCGCCAGCGCGATACTGGAAGCTCACCGTTCGCTGGCGACGGATGCCTCGCTGCGCCAGCATCTGCTCGGCGGGATCCTCACCGGTCTCAGCTGCGCCCAGGCGATCGTCGCCACCAGCGACCACTTCTGCGCCCAGTTCCGCGATTCCGGCAGCAGCTATCTGCAGGAGCGGGTGCTGGATGTGCGCGATGTCTGCTTCCAACTGTTGCAGCATATCTACGGCGAAGCCCGTTTCCCGGCGCCGGGTCAACTGCGGGAAGCCGCCATTTGCCTTGCCGACGACCTCACCCCCAGCCAGTTCCTCGAACTGGATAAAACGCATCTCAAAGGGCTGCTGCTGCGCAGCGGCGGCACTACGTCGCACACCGTGATCCTCGCCCGCTCATTCAATATCCCGACCCTGGTGGGGGTTGACCTCGACGCACTGTTGCCGTGGGAGGATACCCAGGTGCAGATCGACGGCAACGCGGGGCTGCTGGTGGTCGACCTGAGTCCGGCGGTGGCGCGCTACTATCAGCAGGAGTCGTGGGTTCAGGCGCAGATCCAGCAACAGCAGCAGGTATGGCTGGATAAGGCGGGGCAGACGGAAGACGGTATCCGCGTCGAGATCGCGGCGAACATCGCCCATTCGGTAGAGGCGGTGGCGGCCTTCAACAACGGCGCGCAGTCGGTTGGCCTGTTCCGCACGGAGATGCTCTATATGGACCGGCCCGGCGCGCCATCGGAAGACGAACTCTACAACATTTTCTGCCAGGCGCTGGAGCCTGCCGCCGGGCGCAGCATTATCGTGCGGACTATGGATATCGGCGGTGATAAGCCGGTGGCCTACCTCAACATTCCGGCGGAAAATAACCCCTTCCTCGGCTACCGCGCGGTGCGCATCTATGAAGAGTACCAGGCGCTGTTTCATACTCAGCTGCGGGCGATTCTACGCGCTTCGGCGCACGGCTCGCTGAAGATCATGATCCCGATGATTTCCTCAATGGAAGAGATCCTGTGGGTGAAAGAGCGGTTGGCGGAGGCCAAACAGTCGCTGCGCGTCGAACAGATCCCGTTTGATGAAAAAATCCCGCTGGGCATCATGCTGGAGGTGCCGTCGGTGATGTTCATCATCGATCAGTGCTGCGAAGAGGTGGACTTCTTTAGCATCGGCAGCAATGACTTAACGCAGTATCTGCTGGCGGTCGATCGCGATAATGCGAAAGTGACGCGCCATTACAACAGTCTCAACCCGGCCTTCCTGCGTGCGCTGGACTATGCCGTGCAGGCGGCGCACCGGCAGGGGAAATGGATCGGCCTGTGCGGCGAGCTGGGGGCCAAAGGTTCGGTGCTGCCGCTGCTGGTCGGCCTCGGCCTGGATGAACTGAGCATGAGCGCGCCGACGATCCCGGCGACCAAAGCGCGTCTGGCGCACCTGGACAGCCGCGCCTGCCGTCAACTGCTGAATCAGGCGATGCAGTGCCGTACCTCGCTGGAAGTGGAGCATCTGTTGGCCCAGTTCCGCATGCGCCAGCAGGATGTGCCGTTGATTAGCCGTCAGTGCATCACCCTCAACAGTGACTGGCGCAGCAAGGAGGAGGTGCTGAAGGGGATGACGGATAACCTGCTGCTGGCCGGGCGCTGCCGCTATCCGCGCAAGCTGGAGGCCGATCTCTGGGCCCGCGAGGCGGTGTTCTCCACCGGGCTGGGCTTCAGTTTTGCCATTCCGCATAGTAAATCCGAGCATATTGAGCAGTCGACCATTAGCGTCGCCCGCCTGGCGCAGCCGGTGAAGTGGGGTGATGAAGAAGCGCAGTTTGTGATTATGCTGACGCTAAACAAGCATTCGGCGGGCGACCAGCATATGCGCATCTTCTCGCGCCTGGCGCGGCGCATTATGCACGCCGAGTTCCGCCAGGCGCTGGTATCCGCAGAGAGCAGCGAGGCTATCGCGCAACTGCTGCGCCGCGAGCTGGAGTTGTGATCGGTTATCCGGCCCGCGCCGCTGGCCGGAGCGCGCTTTACAAATCCAGCACCAACCGGCCGCCTTTGGCGCGCGAGCAGCAGATCAGCATACTCTGCTGGCTGGCTTTCTCTTCCTCGCTGTAATACTGGTCGCGATGGTCGGCTTCGCCCTCCAGAATCACCGTTTCGCAGGTGCCGCACACCCCTTCGCGGCACAGGCATTCCACCTTCGCTGCTTTGTTATTCTCGATCACCTGCAAAATGGTCATATCCTGCGGTACGGTAAATTCGCGTCCGGAACGCGCCAGCACCAGGGTAAACGCCTCTCCGCCTTTATCCTCAAGGATAAACTGCTCAAAGTGCAGTTGACTGGCGGGCACCTGATGGCGTTCGGCGGCGGCTTTCACTGCCTCGTTAAGCGCCGCCGGGCCGCAGATATACACGTGGGTTCCGGGCTCGAGGTCAGCGAACAGGCGCGGCAGATCGAGACGGCTGCCGAGCGCTGATACATGAACATTGACCCGATCGCGCCACGGCGCGGCGCTGAGCGCATCGACGAAAGCATTATTGTCGGCGTCGTGGAAACAGTAGTGCAGCCGCCAGTCGGCCTGCCGTTGTTCCAGTTCAGGAATATGCGATAAAAACGGCGTGATGCCGATGCCGCCGGCGATCAGCAGATGCTTGCGTGCCTGCGGTTCGATGGCGAACAGGTTGTTGGGTGTGGACACCGTCAGGTTATCGCCTGGGCGCACCCGCTGATGCATAAAACGCGAGCCGCCTTTGGAAGGCGACTCAAGACGCACCGCAATCTGCCAGGTGGTGGTATCCAACGGCGAGCTCATCAGCGAATAGGCGTTACTGTAGCGCTGCTCGCCATCCTGCATCTGGACGATAATATGGCTGCCTCCGCTGAATGCCGGCAGCGGAGCGCCGGTCTGCGATACCAGCGTAAAACGCTTCACAAGAGGGGTGCTCTGTTCAACATCGCGAACGACCGCCTCAAACATTTGATAATCAGACATCGCTGAACTCCATCAAAAGATCCCAGCGTGGCCAGCGCCATCGCCGGGAGAGCATATTTATAACCCCTGGCAGAGATACTTCATCTCCAGGTAATCTTCGATTCCGTGTTCCGACCCTTCGCGGCCAAGGCCGGACTGCTTTACCCCGCCAAACGGCGCGACTTCGTTGGAAATCAGCCCGGTATTGATGCCGACCATGCCGTATTCCAGCTGTTCGGAGACGCGCCAGATACGGGCGGCGTCGTTGCTGTAGAAATAGGAGGCGAGGCCGTAGATAGTGTCATTCGCCTGCTCGATGACCTGCTGCTCATCGTCAAATTTCACCAGCGCCGCCACCGGGCCGAAAATTTCTTCCTGCAGCAGCAGTGACCCCGGCTGGACGTCGCCGATCACCGTTGGGGTGAAGAAATTACCGCCCCGCGGATGCACTTTACCGCCGGTTAACAGCGTCGCGCCGCGGGTCAGGGCGTCGTCGAGCAGGGACTGGACTTTGCGCCCGGCGTCAGCGTTGATCAGCGGGCCAATCTGTACATCGGACTCACTGCCATCGCCGACTTTCAGGGCGGCGACGCGAGCCACAAACTTATCGCAGAACCGGTCGTAAACGGCGCGATGAATATAGAAGCGGTTGACGCAGACGCAGGTTTGGCCGGCATTGCGGAACTTGGCGATCAGCGCCCCCTCGACCGCTTTATCGATATCGGCGTCGTCAAAGACGATAAACGGCGCGTTACCGCCGAGCTCTAAAGAGAGCTTTTTAATGGATTCCGCGCACTGGCGCATCAGTACGCGGCCAACTTCGGTCGAGCCGGTAAAGGAGAGCTTACGCACCCGCTCATCGCCGGTGAACACCGCGCCAATTTCGCGCGACTGGCCGGTGACGACGTTAATAACGCCCTGCGGGATCCCGGCCTGAATCGCCAACTCTGCCATCGCCAGCGCGGTAAACGGCGTTTCGTTAGCTGGCTTAATCACCATCGTACAGCCAGCGGCCAGCGCCGGGCCGGCCTTGCGGGTGATCATCGCCGCCGGAAAATTCCACGGGGTGATCGCCGCGCAAACGCCCACCCCCTGGCGGATCACCATCAGGCGTTTATCCGCGCCGGGGGAGGGGATTATTTCGCCGTTGGTGCGTTTGCCCTGTTCGGCAAACCACTCGATAAACGAGGCGGCATAGGCGATTTCGCCTTCTGCTTCCGCCAGCGGCTTGCCCTGCTCGGCGGTCATGATCTGCCCCAGCGCGGTTTTGTTTTCGAGGATCAGGCGGTGCCAGTTTTTCAACAGCGAGGCGCGCTGCGCAGCGGTTAATGTACGCCAGGCCGGCAGGGCGGCCGCGGCGGCATCCACGGCCTGTTGCGCTTCCGCCCGACCCATATTGGGGATCTGGCCGAGCGTCGCGCCGGTGGAAGGATTGCTGACGGCAAGCGTCGTACCGTCGGCGGCGTCGCGCCAGCTTCCGGCAATCAGCGCCTGCTGGCGAAACAGATCTGAGTGAAATACGGACATGGTCAACTCCTTCAACAATTACGGCTGGAACACCTGGGCCACCAGATTGTGGAAATGCGCGATCCCGTGCTCGGAGATACCGCTGCCGCTGGTATCCGCCATAATGCGTCCCTGGCCGCGATAGCCGCGGGACTTCAGCCCCTTCTGCACGCTTTCCACCAGACGTAAATCTTCCGGGCGGAACACATCGCGATACCACTCAATCAGCGCTTTCTGGTCGTCGGTTAGCGCTTCGTTGGTGAAATAGATGTCGTAATTCTGCAGGGTGGTCTCTTCATCCACTGGGAATTCATAAATGACGGTCATCATGCCCTTGATCGGCGTGACGTTGAACATGGTGCACGGCCACAGCCAGAAACCATGGAACGCGGCGTCGGTACCCTCTTCGAATTTAAACGATTGCTCGGACGGTTTGGCGAAGCCATACTGCAGGGTCCATTTGCCGTGCATGGTGTGCCAGTAACGGTCAACCTGTACGGAGTCCGAGAAGCCCGGGTGCGCCGGGCCACAGTGGTAACATTCCAGATAGTTATCGACGATATTTTTCCAGTTCGCCGGGGTGAGGGTGGTAAAGCGCGCCGCCAGTTTCAGATCATGCACATCCGGGCAGGCTTCCAGAACTTTGTCCTGCAGCCCAGGTAGCTGCGTTTCCACGCTCTCCGCTTCCGGGTTCATATTGATGAACACAAAGCCGGCATACTCTTCCAGGCGAACCGGCACCAGCCTGGCCTTTTCGCTATCGAAATTCGCCACGTTTTCGCAGTTGCGGGCGTGGGCGAGATTGCCGTCAAGCTTGAAGGCCCAGGCGTGATAGGGGCAGGTAATCACGTTTTTGGCTTTACCTTCACCGCTCAGCAGCTGGTGGCCGCGGTGCGGGCAGACGTTATAGAAGGCGCGCAGGATGTTGTCGCGACCGCGGACGATAACGATATTTTCGCCGATGATCTCCCGGGTGATGTAGTCGTTCGGCTTAGCCACTTCGCTACCGTGGGCGACGCAAATCCAGCTATTGGCGAAAATATGCTCTTTCTCGTGTTCAAAAGCCTGGCTGTCGGTATAAAAACGGGCTGGAATGGTCCAGGCGTCCTGCGGATTGGCGCAAAAGTTAATCGGCAGGGTAAAGTCAGGGCTTAAATTGCTCATGTAGGGTCACCTTGTGATTATTGTCAGTAAGCGATTTTTACAGCGACTGGCCGTCGCCTTTGAGTACTGCGCCAACCGGCAGCGTTTCGGCTTTAACGATCGGCTCGGGCGTATGGGTTTCTATCTGATGCACAGGCACGTGGGCGTAGTCCTGTTTTAGCCAGCGTACGAAGCCGCCGGTCTTGATCAGTAAAATGGCAAGGAACGGTAGGGCGGTCAGCACCACGGTGGTTTTCATGGTCTCAAGCGAAGCCCCGGTAAACAGAATCGATAGCGGGATGAGGGTGATCACCACGCACCAGAACAGGCGCATGCCGCGATCCGGATCGTCGCCTTCGCGCAGGTTGCGGGTACTGGTCGCCGCCATGGTGTAGGCCACCGCATCCATGTGCGAGGCGAGGAAAACAATCATTACGAACAGATAGGCGGCGAGGAACAGCTTACCTGCCGGCAGCGACATCAGGACCTGCTGGACGGCGGTTTCGCCGCCGAGAGTCTGCATCACCTGCGGTACGTTAATCACACCGTTAACGAACTGATGCATGGCGTAGCTTTCCATTACGCCGAAGAAGAACCAGCAGCCGGCGGTGCTACCGAGGAGTAGTCCCCAGATCACCTCTTTGATTTTGCGCCCCCGGGAGACACGTGTGACGAACATCGCCACGCCTGGGGTGTAGGAGATCCACCACAGCCAGTAGAATACGGTCCAGTTGCGGGTAAAGGCGCCATCGCCGAGGGGATCGGTAAACAGACTCATCTGCAGAAAGTTCTGGGTCGTCAGGCCGACGGCGTTAATGATGTTATTGGTGATGAATTCGGTCGGGCCAACCAGTAATACCACCAACGGCAGCAGAAACGCACCCCAGCCGACCATTTTGCTCAGGCGCTGCAGGCCGTTGTTGATGCCAATCCACGAACTCATGCAGAAAATACCGCCGGAGAGCAGGATCACAAACGCCTGCACGGTGAAGTTATCCGGCAGCCCGGTCAGCGCTGACAGGCCGCGGGTGAAGGTGGCGGCAGTGACCACCAGCGAAATGGTTAACGCGCCGACGGTAGCGATCAGGAACATCAGATCGACCAGACGGCCCCAGAAACCCTGCGGATTCACCCCGGTGATCGCCGAAATGATCCCGGAGAGGCTGAGGCCTTTATTTTTCCTCACGTGGAAGTGATAGGCCATGATCAGCGAGGCGAGAGTATAGGTTGCCCAGGCGCTTACCCCCCAGTGGAAGAAAGAGTAAGGGATGCTGTATTCCAGCGCTTTCGGCGATTGCGGTGCAATATTCAGGCCCGGGGTTTGGTAGTAATAAGCCCATTCGGCAACGCCCCAATACAGCGTGGAGGAGCCGAGCCCGGCGCAGATAAACATAAACAGCCATGAGAGGGTACTGTATTCGACTTTGCCTTCACCGAGACGGATATTGCCGTATTTGCTGGTCGCCAGATAGAGCACCAGTCCCAGCGCCAGCAGCACCAGTACTTGTACCGTGGAACCCAGCAGGCGGGTGACGCCGTTAAAAATCGAATCAGCCGCCTGCGCGGTTTGCTGGGGGAAGAGACTTAATGCAGCGGCGATGAAAACAATGGCCGCCAGGCTGATGGCAATCAGCGGCACATCTTTTTTCTTTACGTTGCTCAACATGGGTGATCTCCTGGGCATGATTGCCCGTAGGTGGCTTTAGCCTGTCGTTGTTATCACGCTGTAGGGTCAAGGTTCGTAGCAAAAAGCTATTAACAATCGGATTATTTCTTCGTTACATGAATTAAACAATTGGCCGTTTCGTGAAGCAATAAAACACGGAAAGGAAATAATAAAAGGTGAATTGGCGCAGGTTCTGTTCTTTCAGGAATTAATAAAGTTCACCGCTGTGATGCGATCCACTTGTCAGTCGTAGCGTTTTCTGCTTAGTGAAGAGAGCGGGGGCTAGGGTGCCAGGCGCGCGGGTTTTCCCGGGTAGCGGCTACGCCTTACCCGGGCTACGGTCCGTGCGGCCTGCCGTTAATTTATTCACCATGCTGGCTGATACTGCCGGTGTTGGCGGTCTCAACATCGCTGAGACATTCCCGGCGGGCCGGGGCAGCCCGCATGGATGCGGGCTGAGGGCCGTGTTTTGCATGGACGTCCATATATGCATGGACGTCCATATATGCTGCCTCGGCCCCACCCGAAGCCTGCCGGGATAAGTCGAAGGCACCATGCAGTAGCGATGTGGCTGGCCGGAGCCCGGGAGGACAGGGAGCGGTGGCGACTGTCCGACCCCTGTGCGCACCCTGCGCCAGAAGGGACATAACGCAGAAGGCATAATCGGGAGCGCAATGTGCCCGGAAATAGCCCTGGAGAGGTAGCCCTGCCAGGCGCTCCGCGAGCAGGGACATTTTCGGTTGCACCGTTATTTCGCCGGGTGGCGGCTGCGCCTAACCCGGCCTACTCACTCCATTATCGTGCCTTTTGTAGCCCAGGTCAGCCGTAGCGCGACCTGGGAGCGGCCGGGATAATTATGCCAAAATAGCTTTGCAGACGGCGTCGCTGACCTGCTGCGTTGACGCGCTGCCCTGCATATCCGGCGTCTTCGGCCCGCTGGCGATCGTCTGCTCAATTGCCGCCAGGATGCCGTTGTGCGCGGCGTGATAGCGCGCATCGCCGTTCCCGAGAAAATCAAGCATCATCGCCCCGGCCCATATGGTGGCGATCGGATTGGCGATATTTTTACCGTAGATATCCGGCGCTGAACCGTGGACCGGCTCGAACAGCGACGGGAAGGTGCGCTCCGGGTTGAGATTGGCCGATGGCGCAATACCAATGGTACCGGTGCAGGCCGGGCCGAGATCGGAGAGAATATCACCGAACAGATTGGAGCCGACGACCACGTCAAACCGCTCCGGCTGCAGCACGAAGCGGGCGCAGAGAATATCGATATGCTGCTTGTCCCAGCGGATCTCGGGATAGTTTTTGGCCATCTCCTCCACCCGCTCATCCCAGTAGGGCATGCTGATGGCCAGCCCGTTGGATTTCGTCGCCGAGGTCAGCGTTTTGCGCGGGCGGCTTTGCGCCAGCTCGAAGGCGTAGCGCAGGATACGGTCAACGCCCCGGCGGGTAAAGATCGACTCCTGAATCACCACTTCATGCTCGGTGCCTTCATTGGCGCGCCCGCCCAGAGCGGAATATTCGCCTTCGGTGTTCTCGCGCACCACGTAGAAATCGATATCGCCAGCCTTTTTCCCCGCCAGCGGGCAGGGGACGCCGGGGAACAGGCGCACCGGGCGCAGGTTGACGTACTGATCGAACTCGCGGCGGAACTTCAGCAGCGACCCCCACAGCGAGATATGATCCGGGACGGTATCCGGCCAGCCGACGGCGCCAAAGTAGATGGCGTCGAACCCCTGTAACTGCTCGCGCCAGTCGTCCGGCATCATCTTACCGTGATGAGCATAATATTCGCAGCTTGCCCACTCCATCTGCTCGAAGCTCAGCGCCAGATCCCACCGCTGCGCGGCGGCTTTCAGTACGCGGATCCCTTCAGGCAGGACTTCTTTGCCAATTCCGTCACCCGGGATGGCGGCAATACGACAGGTTTTTTTCATTCCGGTTCTCACTTTTTAGCGATGATGTTTGACCACCTGCTTATCCTATAATTGACTGATTCATAATTAATCACGCTAACTGGTGAAACATAAAACACAGATCATGAATAATCTGCCGCTGCTGAATGATTTACGCGTCTTTATGCTGGTCGCCCGCCGGGCCGGGTTTGCCGCCGCCGCTGAGGAGCTGGGCGTATCGCCGGCTTTCGTCAGCAAGCGGGTTTCGCTGCTGGAGCAAACCCTGAATGTGATGTTGCTGCACCGGACCACCCGCCGGGTCACCATTACCGAAGAGGGAGAGCGGATCTACGAGTGGGCGCAGCGCATTCTGCAGGATGTCGATGAGATGATGGACGAGCTCTCCGACGTGCGTCAGGTGCCGCAGGGAACGCTGCGGATTATCAGCAGCTTCGGCTTTGGCCGCCGGGTGGTGGCCCCCGCGCTGTCGGCGCTGGCGCTTCAGTACCCGCAGCTGGAGCTGCGTTTTGATGTTCAGGACCGGCTGGTGGATTTAGTCAATGAAGGGGTGGATCTCGATATTCGCCTCGGCGACGATATCGCGCCGAATCTGATTGCCCGCCAGCTGGCGCGCAATCACCGCGTACTCTGCGCGTCGCCGCAGTTCCTCGCCCGCCATGCGCCGCCGAAACAGCTGAGCGATCTGGCGGCTCTGCCGTGCCTGGTGATTAAAGAGCGGGATCATCCGTTCGGCGTCTGGCAGCTGCATAGCAAAGAGGGCCAGCACGCCATCAAAGTGACCGGGCCGCTGTCGTCCAACCATGGCGAAATTGTTCATCAGTGGTGTCTGGACGGGCAGGGGATTGCGCTCCGTTCGTGGTGGGACGTCAGGGAGAATATCGCCAGCGGGCATCTGGTGCAGGTGCTGCCGGACTACTGGCAACCGGCCAACGTCTGGGCGGTTTACGTCTCCCGCCTGGCGACGTCGGCTAAAATTCGCACCACCGTGGAGTTTCTGCGCCACTATTTCCAGCAACACTATCCGCAGCATGAGCCGACGGCCAGGGCCGTCGGCAAAGACGATTAAACCCCAAGGCGGTCGCGCAGGCTGTAGTAGGCGGCGCCCATCGCGGTAAAGGGGATACGCAGGCTGCGGCCGCCCGGGAACGGGTAGTGCGGCAGTTTGGCAAAGGCGTCGAAACGCTCGGCGTCGCCGCGCAGCAGTTCCGAAATCAATCGTCCGGCGAGGTGGGTACAGGTGACCCCATGCCCGCTGTAGCCCTGCATGTAGTAGATGTTGCTATCCAGGCGACCAAACTGCGGCATCCGCGACAAGGTCAGCAGGAAGTTGCCCGTCCAGCGGTAGTCAATCTTCACCCCCTGCAGCTGTGGGAAGGTTTTCAGCAGCTTTGGCATAATCAGCCGCTCCACATCGTCCGGGTCGCGGGCGCCGTAGACCACGCCGCCGCCGTACAGCAGGCGGTTGTCGCCGGTCAGACGGTAGTAGTCCAGCAGGTAGTTACAGTCTTCCACACAGTAGTTTTTCGGGATCAGCGAGCGGGCGACCTCCTCCGACAGCGGCGCGGTGGTGACCACCTGGGTGCCGCACGGCATGCTGCGCTTCGCCAGCTCCGGCTCCAGTTTGTCACCGAGATAAGCGTTGCCGGCGACAATCACATAGCGGGCAGTGACCTGGCCGCGGGCGGTGCTGACCACTGCCGGGCTGGTGTGCTGGATGCGGGTGACCGGCGACTGCTCATACACCCGGCCGCCGTTCAGGCGAATAGCGTCCGCTTCGCCGATGGCGAGGTTGAGCGGGTGAATATGGCCGCCGCTGTGGTCGAGCAGGGCGCCGACGTAGCGGTCGCTGTCCACTTCGCGACGAATCGCCTCTCTGTCCAGCAGCTCCAGTTGCGTGTTGCCGTAGCGCTCCCAGTTGGCTTTCTGTTCTTCCAGCGTCTCCAGCTGTTTATGGTTCATCGCCACGAACAGGCCGCCCGGTCGGTAATCGCACTGGATCTGATAGCGCTGGATGCGTTCGCGGATAATATCGCCGCCTTCGAACATCATGCTGCCGAGCATTTTCGCCGCATCCGGGCCGTAGTTTTTTTCAATCACGTCGATATCGCGGCTGTAGGAGTTAACCAGCTGACCGCCGTTGCGGCCGCTGGCGCCGAAGCCGATGCGCGCCCCTTCCAGCACCACCACGTCGTAGCCCATTTCGGCAAGATGCAGGGCAGAGGAGAGGCCGGTGTAGCCGCCGCCGACGACGCAGACGTCGCAGCTTATCGATTCGTCCAGCGTCGGAAAGGGTTCATATTTGTTGGCGCTGGCGGCGTAATAGCTGGTGGTATGTTCGGTCATGATTAAGACTCCAGGGCAATCCAGATGGTTTTCAGTTCGGTGAATTTTTCCAGGGCGTGCAGCGACTTATCGCGCCCGTTGCCGCTCTGTTTGTAACCGCCGAAGGGGACGGTCATATCACCATCGTTATAGTTGTTGACGAAGACCGAACCGGCCTTCAGGCGGCGGCTCATGCGGTGGGCGCGTGAGAGATCGCGAGTCCATACCGCGGCGCCGAGGCCGTAGTCGCTGTCGTTTGCAAGCCGCAGGGCTTCGTCTTCGCTTTTGAATCGCGTCACCACCAGCACCGGGCCGAAGATCTCTTCCCGGCTGAGGGTGGAGGCCGGGTCGACGTCAATGAAAATGGTCGGGCCGACGGCGGCAGGCCATGGATTTTTCCGCCCATCGAGGAACAGCGTGCTTTTACTTTCGCCGCCGCGAATAAAACTGTGCACGCTGTCGGCATGGGTGTTGTCAATCAGCATGCCCATGGTGGTGTTTGGGTCGAGCGGGTTGCCCGGCTGCCAGTGTTGCGCTTCGGTTTTCAGTCGCGCCAGGAACTCGTCGGCGATGCTCTCCTCCAGCAGCAGGCGGGTGCCGGCGATGCACACCTGGCCCTGGTTGTAGAAGATGCCGCCGGCGGTGGCGCTGACCGCTTTTTGCAGATCCGGGCAGTCGGCGAAGACGATGTTGGCGCTCTTGCCGCCCGCTTCCAGCCACACGCGCTTCATATTGCTGTCGCCAGCGTCTTTCAGCAGCTGCTTGCCGGTGCGGGTGGAGCCGGTAAAAGTAATGACCTCCACGTCAGGATGCAGGGCGAGCGCCTGTCCGGCCTCGTGACCAAAGCCGCTGACCACGTTCAGCACGCCGTCCGGCAGGCCAGCCTCTTTCGCCAGCCCGGCGAGGCGCAGGGCGGTGAGCGGCGATTTTTCCGACGGCTTAAGGATCACGCTGTTGCCTGCCGCCAGCGCCGGACCGAGCTTCCAGCAGGCCAGCAGCAGCGGGAAGTTCCATGGCACCACCGCGGCGATGACGCCAATCGGTTCGCGGACGATCATCGCCAGCTCGTTGCTGCCGGTGGGGGCCACTTCGCCATAGACTTTATCCAGCGCTTCGGCATACCAGCGGATGGCGCGGGCGGCGCCGGGAATATCGTCGCGCAGGCTGTGGCGAATCGGTTTGCCGGTATCCAGCGTTTCCAGCAGCGCCAGCTCTTCGCGGTGGGCCTCCATCAGGTCGGCGAAGCGTGTGAGAACCGCTTTACGCTGCGCGGGGGCGGCCTGTGACCAGTCGCCGTTATCAAAGACCCGGCGCGCGGCCTTCACCGCCAGCTCGACGTCGGCTTTTTTGCCGCGGGCGACATGGGCTAACGTTTGCTGCGCGGCAGGGTCAATGGTTTCAAAGGTGGTATTATCGACCGCGGCGCAATATTCGCCGTTAATAAATAATCGTGTTTCAATGGCCAGGCTTTTCGCTTTTTCCTGCCAGTAAGCCAGGTGCTGAAAATTCATCATGACTCCTTAAAAACATTATCGGCAAATTAATCATTTCGGCGTTTTCAGGCTGCACGGGGGCGCTGCGCCAGGCGCAGGGCATCGTGTATCCCCGGAGTTGAATACCGTTTTATTGCCCTAAATTTCGACAGGTTGTCTGCATGCCGAATAATTCAGGGACGAGTCGCCATTCACGGCGTTAATTATTTCAGGGCCAGCAGGAAATAGGATTCCCTTCCGGCACAAACGTTATGACGGCGAGTTTTTCGCTGCGACGAAAATAAAATTTCCGCCGTCGCAGGTCTGAAGAAAGCCTGAACCTCGTTCAGGCTAACTATTCAGAATGTGGTGGGGGTGTGGGCACTGATGATGCGGCAGATGCCTGCCGAGGTGTTGCTGAAGCTGTGCGGGATGCCGGTGTTAATGGCATAGCTCTGTCCAGCCACCAGGTGGTACGACTGACCGTTAATGGTCAGCACGATCTCCCCCTCCAGTATGGTGCCTATCTCCTCACCCTGATGCTTAATCCTCTCCCCGGTCGTGGTTCCAGGCTGGTAAGTTTCAAAAATCATCGCCAGCGTACGGTTCGGATTTCCGTTATGAACCAGCTTCATGGAAACGCCCTGACTGCCCATTTCGATAAGGTCATCCTGATTAATGACCACCTGGGGTTCGTCCGGCTTTTCGGGTTCAGAAAAGAATTCCGAGAGCGACAGCCCATAGACTTTCAGCAGCTTTTGCAGCGTACTGATGGCGGGACTGACTTTGTCCTGCTCTATGGTGCTGATGGCACTATGTGTTAACCCAGACAGTTCGGCGGCACGACGCTGCGAGAGACCCAGCTGTTGGCGGATCTCTGACAGACGTTTCCCTGGCGCCAGTCCGTCATCGCTCATATTTGCATTTCCTTAACGGTAGTGGTCAGCGCCGCCGCTTTTCAGCATGATGGCCCTGACAGGCGGTGATAAAACCATCAAACAACATACGCGACAGGGCGTATTCGCTACTGTTCCCTTCAGGATGCCACTGTACGCCCAGCGCGAAAGGGTGATCGTTCACGCTGACCGCTTCCACCAGTCCATCCGGCGCTCGCGCCTCCACGCGCAGCTGCGGACTCAGGGTTTTTGCCCCTTGTCCGTGTAGCGAGTTTACCCAAAACGTGTTGCAGCCCGGTATCAATTGCGACAGCAATCCTCCTTCCTGAACCTCAACCTGATGGGACGGGGCATACTGCTGCTCGACGGGCAGTTCAGGATCTTCGCGATGCTCCAGCAGCTCAGGCTGCTCGAACAGACGACGATACAGAGTCCCACCGGTGGCGACAACCAGTTCCTGCAGTCCACGACAGATGGCGAAAATGGGGATGCGCCTTTCGAGTGCGGCGTTAATCAGCGCCATGCTCAGAAGATCACGCCCGGGGTCGGCGTCAGGCTCATCGCCGTTTTCACCATAAAGGTGCGGCTGCACGTTACTGGGGCTGCCTGGCAGGTATATCCCGTCCAGTTTATCGACTAACGCGTTCAGCAGCTCCGGCTCCGCCAGCGCATGCGGCAGGGCGATCGGCAGTCCGCCGGCGTTAACAATTGCATTCAGGTACTTTTCTTGCAAGGTCTGGGTCTGGTGACCCTTAAGCCTGTTTCTACACATCACGACGCCAATAACTGGCTTGTACATTATATTTTCCATGATCGCCCTCACAAAGTGGACTAAATTATGACCGCTATAGCGGGTTTAACGGCCATATCGTTCAATATTTTCTCAATCTAGCAGTGGAAATAGCCCTTTGCAAACTTAATTTAACATTTGACAAACAATTTATTTGCATACACAGTCGATGGGGTGGACATTATATTTAACGGTCTGAGTGCAGGACCGAAACCAAACCAACGGCGGTGAATCATGGAAACCAATATCGTAGAAGTTGAGAATTTTGTTCAGCAAACGGAAGAGAGACGGGTCAGCGCGTTCGCGAAAGAAGTGAAGCGCTACCTCGAAACCTACCCTGATACCCAATATGTCGATGTCCTCCTCACTGATCTGAACGGCTGCTTCCGCGGCAAGCGCATCCCCGTTGCCGGCCTGAGTAAGCTGGAGAAAGGCTGTTATTTTCCGGCCTCGGTGTTTGCGATGGATATTCTCGGCAACGTCGTGGAAGAGGCCGGTCTGGGCCAGGAGATGGGCGAGCCGGATCGCAGTTGCATCCCGGTGCCCGGTACCTTAACGCCTTCAGCGGCCGATCCGCAGTCGATAGCCCAGGTACAGCTGACTATGGTTGATGAAGATGGCGCTCCCTTTGACGTTGAGCCGCGGAACGTACTCAACCGCCTCTGGCAGCAGCTGCGCCAGCGCGGGCTGTTCCCCGTGGTAGCGGTAGAGCTGGAGTTCTATTTACTGGACCGCAAACGCGATGCCGAAGGCTACCTGCAGCCGCCGTGCGCGCCGGGCACCGACGATCGCAACACCCAAAGCCAGGTCTACTCGGTCGATAACCTGAACCACTTTGCCGACGTGCTCAACGACATCGACGAGCTGGCGAAACTGCAGCTGATCCCCGCCGACGGCGCGGTGGCCGAAGCCTCTCCGGGCCAGTTTGAAATCAACCTCCACCATACCGATAACGTGCTGGACGCCTGCGATGATGCGCTGGCGTTAAAACGTCTCGTGCGTTTAATGGCGGAGAAGCATAAGATGCACGCCACTTTTATGGCCAAGCCTTATGAAGAGCATGCGGGCAGCGGGATGCATATCCACATCAGCATGCTGAACAATAAAGGGGAAAACGTGCTGGTGGACGGCGACGGGGAAGACTCCGCGCTGCTCAAACGCGCGCTGGCCGGGATGATCGATCTGATGCCGGCCTCGATGGCGCTGCTGGCGCCGAACGTGAACTCGTATCGCCGCTTCCAGCCGGGGATGTATGTCCCGACGCAGGCTTCCTGGGGCCATAACAACCGTACCGTGGCGCTGCGGATCCCGTGCGGCGAACGGCAGAACCACCGCGTGGAGTATCGCGTGGCGGGAGCGGACGCCAACCCGTATCTGGTGATGGCGGCGATTTTCGCCGGTATCCTGCACGGGCTGGATAACCCTCAGCTGCCTTTGCAGGAAGAGGTGGAAGGTAACGGCCTGGAACAAGAAGGGCTGCCGTTCCCGATCCGTCAGAGCGACGCGCTGTGGGAGTTTATGCAGAACGATCACCTGCGTGAGCGTCTCGGCGAGCGTTTTTGCCACGTTTTCCATGCCTGCAAGCATGATGAATTATTGCAGTTTGAGCGTCTTATCACAGAAACTGAAATTGAGTGGATGTTGAAAAACGCCTGATGGTCGCCCCGCGAGGGGCGCATGAGTTGAGTCATGAGTAGCATCATACGGCCTGAGCGGAGCCTGGTCGTCCTTTTTGCTGGGAGCCCAGCCATTTCCCGGATGTCGCGTTAAGGAGCGCAGGCGGCAACGGGGCTTCAGTTAACGACACAGTGTGTGACGAGGAAATGAGATGATGCAGATGTTCAAATATCCGCAGGGAGAGGGAGGCCGCTCAGGCCGCATTGGATGCCAGCCAGCAACCGCTCACCGGTCCGTCTTACCCTTTTATTTATGCCTTACCCCCTTGCTAAGCAGGTTTGTCACGCGAACGTTGTGCCCGCAAACTGTTATCCGCAAGGGGGGAATGGTCGATGGCAATTAATCTTCCTGCGCATAACGCCGCTCAGGCGGGCAGACCGCGTCTGCGTAAATCCCTCAAACTCTGGCAAGTGGTGATGATGGGGCTCGCCTATCTGACGCCGATGACGGTGTTTGATACCTTCGGCATTGTCTCCGGCATCAGTAACGGCCACGTCCCGGCGTCGTATTTGCTGGCGCTGGCTGGCGTGCTGTTCACCGCCATCAGCTACGGCAAACTGGTGCGCCAGTTCCCGGAAGCCGGCTCTGCCTACACCTACGCGCAAAAATCCATCAGTCCGCACGTCGGTTTTATGGTCGGCTGGTCGTCGCTGCTGGATTATCTGTTCCTGCCGATGATCAACGTCCTGCTGGCGAAGATCTATCTCTCGGCGCTGTTCCCGGAAGTGCCGCCATGGGTGTGGGTGGTGACCTTTGTCGCCATTCTGACCGCCGCGAACCTGAAAAGCGTTAACCTGGTGGCCAACTTCAACACCCTGTTCGTGCTGGTGCAGATCTCGATTATGGTGGTGTTTGTCATTCTGGTGGTCCAGGGGCTGCACAAAGGCGAGGGGGTAGGGACCGTCTGGTCGCTGCAGCCGTTTATCAGCCAGAATGCGCATCTGATCCCGATTATTACCGGGGCGACCATCGTCTGCTTTTCGTTTCTCGGCTTCGACGCGGTGACCACGCTGTCGGAAGAGACGCCTGACGCCGCGCGGGTGATCCCGAAGGCGATTTTTCTCACCGCGATGTACGGCGGCATTATTTTCATCGTCGCGTCGTTCTTTATGCAGCTGTTTTTCCCGGATATTCATCGCTTTAAAGACCCGGACGCCGCGCTGCCGGAGATTGCGCTGTACGTGGGCGGCAAGCTGTTCCAGTCAATTTTCCTCTGCACCACCTTTGTTAATACCCTGGCGTCCGGCCTGGCGTCCCATGCCAGCGTCTCCCGTCTGCTGTACGTGATGGGCCGGGATAACGTCTTCCCGGAGCGCATTTTCGGCTATGTGCATCCGAAATGGCGCACCCCGGCGTTGAACGTGATAATGGTGGGTATTGTCGCGCTGTCGGCGCTGTTCTTCGACCTGGTGACCGCCACCGCGTTGATTAACTTCGGCGCGCTGGTGGCCTTCACCTTCGTTAACCTGTCGGTGTTCAACCACTTCTGGCGGCGCAAAGGGTACAACAAAACCTGGAAGGATCGACTGCACTATCTGCTGCTGCCGATGGTCGGGGCGTTGACGGTAGGGGTGCTGTGGATCAACCTCGAGGCCACTTCCCTGACGCTCGGTCTGGTGTGGGCGGCGCTTGGTCTGCTGTATCTGGCTTATCTGACCCGTCGCTTCCGTAAACCGCCGCCGCAGTTCGATGCCGCCAAGGCGGAGCAGGCCTGGGAGTCCTAGAGCCTGACGCAGAAACCGAACAAAGGCAGGCCCGCAGGCCTGCCTTTGTTATGGCATCGGTAAGGGACAGTACAGGATGGTAAAGAAATCAGCAGAAAACGGCGGAGAACGGAAGGTATTATTTCTTCTTTTTATGGACAGGTAACTGACTGGCGCGCCGCTCTTTGAGGTACGACACCAGACTGTAGATGGCGACGCCCAGCAGCGCCACCGCGACGATAAAGAGAATAAGACCCGACATAGACCAACCTAAAATTCTGTTTAGAAAGGGAAAAAGATACAGGGCTCAGTTGAAGATAACATCGGGATATGTCTGAAAGATGACGCCTCATCGCGGGAATATCCGCCGCAGGGGTTGTGATAAAATATTTCCCGCAGGAATGTGACAGTCTGGGTTTCAGCTGAAAGGGCGTAACACTCCGTTAAGTGATTTTACAGAAGTGCGGCCAGCAGCGGGTTACGCTGACCGCGAATTAGAATGATCTGAGAGCAAGACATGTATAAGAAAACCCTCAGCCTGCTGGGCGTGGCGCTGGCGCTGACGGCCTTCGCCAGTCAGGCTGAAAATGAACGTCAGGCGATCCGCGAGCGGATCGTGGAGCAGGTCCTGAAACCGTGTGAAGGTAAAAAAGCGGGCGATAAGGTGGTGATCACCGATCGCCGCGGCGGTGAGCACGAGGCGATCTGTACCCTGGCGGCGGTTCCACTGCCGGAGTGAGTTAGCGATATCGCGGCGCCGGTTGCCCGGTTCGCGCGCTGGTAAACAGCGCCAGTCGCGTCTGCTCGAAAGCCTCCCACAATCCCAGGTCATGCACGGGCGGTAAGGTGACCTTTTCCCCCAGCTCCAGTCCTCTGAGGGCGGCGTCAACCAGATCCTCGGTGGTCATGACCGTACCGGTGGGCAGGGCGTCCAGCGCCACGCCGGAGGTCGGCCACAGATCGGTGGCGGTCGCCGCCGGCAATACCGCCTGAATACGCACGCCGCTGTCGGCAAACTCATCCTGCAGGCCACGGGTAAAGCTCAACACCCAGGCTTTGCTGGCGCTGTAGACCGCGCTGCCCGGCAGCGTATGCAGCGCAAGAATAGAGGCAATATTGATCAGCGTTCCGCGGCCCCGGGGAGCAAAAGCGGCCAGCGCGGCATAGCTCAGGCGCAGGAGCGCGGTGGTGTTGAGCGTATGAATCGCCTGGTGCTCGCGCGGCGTACTGGCGAGAAAGCCCGCCATTTTTGCCGTGCCGGCGTTGTTGATGAACAGGTCAATGGCGGGATCGTGCTGCAGACGCTGCTCCACGGCTTCAATGCCTTGCTCCTCGCTCAGGTCGGCCTTGACGATGCTGGCCCGGATGGCGTAGCGCGCCTGCAGCTGCCCGGCGAGCGCCTGCAGCCGATCTTCACGGCGGGCGGCGAGGATCAGATCGTAGCCGCGAGCGGCGAGTCGTTCGGCATAGATCGCGCCGATACCTGAGGAAGCGCCGGTGATAAAAGCAGTGTGCGATGACTGGGACATGAGTATTGCCTCTTAAAAGGTTGCATTATTAAACCAAATTCAGCATGAGATACTTGGTTTAATAATGCAACCATTTTGCCGGGCTTTTTTTATTTTTGCCTGCCGCGGGCAGCGATTAGTCGTTCAGCGGAACGGCGATGGTGATATCCGCCGGGGCCAGCTCACGGCCATCCGCCGCCTGCAGGACCAGTTTACGCAGGGGCTGGCGCTGCTGGCGGTCAATGAGCCGGGTTGCCGGTTCGTCAGGATCGAACAGAAAGTCATCCGCCCACTGGGAAAGGGCGACCAGCACGGTCTGCAGGGCGCGGCCCTTATCCGTGAGGACGTACTCCTGCCAGGCGCTGCCGTCGGAGGCCGGCTGCAGACGCAGGATGCCTTCATCCACCAGCATTTTCAGGCGTCCGGCGAGCATATTTTTGGCAATGCCGAGGTTTTTCTGGAATTCACTAAAACGGCACGCCCCGCGCAGGGCATCGCGGACGATAAGCAGCGACCACCAGTCACCGATAACGTCGAGGGAGCGGGCGACAGGACAGCAGCTGTTTTCAAGACGGGTACGTTTCACGAAAGCCTCCGGGTTAGTTGTTTCATTATAAAACTATTTGGTCGGCAGAGGAAATTTTCGGCGGCGGTCTAAGTTTGCGAGCGAATGCCAGGAAAAATGGCATAAATCCGTCACAATTAACCCGATGATAATAAATGACTAAGGATGAAGGGATGAACAAACGTCTACTCGCCGCCGCCGTAGCCGGCGCGGTCATGTTATCCGCCGGCGCTCTGGCGCAGGACACGGCCGCCCCGGAGGGGTATCAGCTGCAGCAGGTGCTGATCATGAGTCGTCACAACCTGCGCGCGCCGCTGGCCAATAACGGTAGCGTGCTGGAGCAGTCCACCGCCAAAGCCTGGCCGCAGTGGGATGTGCCGGGCGGCCAGCTGACCACCAAGGGTGGCGTGCTGGAGGTGTATATGGGCCACTATATGCGCGAATGGCTGGCGCAGCAGAAGCTGGTGACCAGCGGCGAGTGCCCGCCGGAAAACGCCGTTTACGCCTACGCTAACAGCCTGCAGCGCACCGTCGCCACCGCGCAGTTCTTTATCACCGGCGCGTTCCCGGGCTGCGGCATTGCGGTGCATCATCAGCCGCAGATGGGCACCATGGACCCGACCTTCAACCCGGTTATCACCGACGACTCCCCGGCGTTTCGTGAGAAAGCGCTGCAGGCGATGGAAAAAGAGCGCCAGGGGTTGCAGTTGACCGAGAGTTACAAGCTGCTGGAGACGATAATCGATTACCGCAACTCGCCCTCCTGCAAAGAGAAGCAGGTCTGTTCCCTGAGCGAGGGTAAAGATGCTTTTAGCGCCGGTTATCAGCAGGAGCCGGGGGTGTCCGGGCCGCTGAAGGTGGGCAACTCGCTGGTGGACGCCTTCACCCTGCAATATTATGAAGGCTTCCCCAAAGACCAGGTGGCGTGGGGGGAGATCGCCAGCGATAAGCAGTGGCAGGTGCTGTCGAAGCTGAAAAACGGCTATCAGGATAGTCTGTTTACTTCGGTGGCGGTGGCGCAAAACGTGGCCAAGCCGCTGGTCAACTATATCGATAACGCGCTGGTGGGCGAGGGGGCCAGCAAGGCGAAAGTCACGCTGCTGGTGGGACACGACTCGAATATTGCCTCGCTGCTGACGGCGCTGGACTTTAAGCCCTATCAACTGCCCGGCCAGTATGAGCGCACGCCTATCGGCGGCAAACTGCTGTTTCAACGCTGGCACGACAGCGGCAGCAACCGCGATCTGATGAAGATTGAGTATGTCTACCAGAGCACCGAGCAGCTGCGTAACGCCGACCCATTGACGTTGCAGACCCCACCGCAGCGGGTCACGCTGGCGCTTAACGGCTGCCCGGTCGATGACCAGGGTTTCTGCCCGCTGGAGACCTTTAAAAAGGTGATCAACGAGGCGGCGAAATAACGAAAAAACCCGGAGCAATCCGGGTTTTTTAGCAGGTTAGGGTGAGACTCGGCAGGGATAAACGTCCTAAACGTTTTTACGCTCAATCGTCTGTTCACCCCAGAACAGCGCATCTTTATCGGTTTTGGCAAAGGCCAGCGCCAGCACTTCGTCGCTGCCTTCCTCCCAGATTTGCTCCGCCAGTTTTTCATCATAGTGGGCGACTTCGAAAATCGCCTCGGCGATCTCCGGCGAGGTGTTACGTAAACTTGCCCATTCGCCGACGCGATGTGCTTTTGCTTCTTGAGTTGGCATAGTGCTCCTCCTGCGGAAGATTAGCCGTGCAGTTTAACGGCCAGTTTGGCGACATGTTCACCCTGATAGCGGGCGATGGCTAACTCTTCCTCGCTTGGCTGACGCGAGCCGTCGCCGCCGGCAATAGTGGTTGCGCCATAAGGCGTCCCGCCGCGTACCTGGGAGATATCGAACAGCTCCTGGGCGCCGTAGCCGATCGGCACGATGATCATGCCGTGGTGGGCCAGCGTCGTCCAGGTGGAGGTAATGGTTTGTTCCTGGCCGCCGCCGGTGCCGGTTGAGCTGAATACGCTGGCGATCTTGCCATACAGCGCGCCGGATGCCCACAGGCCGCCGGTCTGATCGAGGAAGGTGCGCATTTGTCCGGACATATTGCCGAAACGAGTCGGGGTACCAAAGATGATGGCGTCATACTCAGCCAGTTCCTGCGGCGTAGCGACAGGCGCGTTTTGCGTTTTACCGCCTGCTTTGGCAAACGCTTCTGCCTGCATGGTTTCCGGCACGCGCTTCACAACCACCTCAACGCCGTCCACCCGGTTCGCCCCATCGGCGACGGCGTGAGCCATGGTTTCAATGTGTCCATACATGGAATAATAAAGCACCAGAATTTTAGCCATTTCCATCACTCCTCGGTTGCATTATAAGCCAGCCAAATAGCTGGTACCTTTAAAGATAAAGCCTCTGCCGAAGAGTGCAAATCCAACGGGCATTTATTTGATTTATAACAAAATGACAAAGCATTATTTACTTTTCCTTGCGCAGCGCGGCCTGAGCGGCGGAGAAGCGGGAAGCGATGCCTCCGCCATTCTGGCCGGTGCGGCGAGGATGTAGCATCAGGATACATTTTCGCTAACTATTTTTTCTTCGTCAGCAGAGGAGGTTAGCGCCATCACGCGGCGCGAGGGGATTTTTTTCGCCAGGCTTTGTTTCTGAATGTGACATTTGCCATCGTCAGCGGCAGTCATTCACTAACCTTATAGATACGCGGCAGGACAGCGGCGTCGCCGCTCCCGCGTAATGCACTATGATGTCTAACCTAATGGAGGTCAGTAATGGCAAACCATCGTGGCGGTTCTGGCAACTTTGCTGAAGACCGTGAAAGAGCATCAGAAGCAGGACGTAAAGGTGGCCAGCATAGCGGGGGGAATTTTAAAAATGACCCTCAGCGCGCCTCAGAGGCTGGTAAAAAAGGGGGTAAAAACAGTCACGGTAGTCGTGAGAGTTAACGCGCGACTCGCACTGTTCTCTTTGATGCGGTGTTAATCTCCCCGACCCAACCGCATCGCCCTCGCCGCCGGCATCAGCCGGCGGTTTTTTTAGCTGTCGGAGGTTGCGCTCCCGCCGGGCCGATTGCACACTGGTCGCCCGTTAATCGTCATGGCTGTTTTATGTCTTCGTTAAAATTCTCCGTTAGCCGCCAGGAAGCGCTCCTTATCATGATCACCATGTTCTGGGGAGGGACCTTCCTTGCCGTGCAGTATGCGGTCAGCCTCAGCGGGCCGCTGTTTTTTGTCGGCCTGCGTTTCGCGACCGCCGCGCTGGCGGTGGGTCTGCTCTCGCTGCGCACCCTGCGCGGTATGACATGGCTGGAGGTGAAGGCGGGGGTGGCGATTGGCGTGGCGATTGCGCTGGGGTATGGGCTGCAGACCTGGGGACTGCAGTCGATCTCCAGCAGTAAGTCTGCCTTTATCACGGCGATGTATGTGCCGCTGGTGCCGCTGCTGCAGTGGCTGTGCCTGGGTCGTATGCCGGGGGTGATGTCCTGCGTGGGGATTGTGCTGGCCTTTATCGGTTTGATCCTGCTGGCCGGGCCGGAAAACAATCTGCTGGCGCTTGGCGTGGGGGAGATGATCACGCTGGCGAGCGCGCTGGCGATTGCCGCGGAGATTATCCTTATCAGCGCCTGGGCCTGGAAAGTGGATGTTCGGCGGGTGACGGTGGTGCAGCTGGCGACCGCGTCGCTGGTGGCTTTCGCCGCCATGAAGCCGGCCGGTGAGTCAGTGCCGCCGTTGACGCCGGCGCTGCTCGGCGTGGCGCTGGGGCTGGGCATTTTCAGCGCGATCATTCAGGTGACCATGAACTGGGCGCAGCGCAGCGTCTCGCCGACGCGGGCCACGCTGATCTATACCGGCGAACCGGTGTGGGCCGGTATTTTTGGCCGGTTGGCCGGTGAGCGTCTGCCGCTGCTGGCCCTCCTCGGCTGCGTCTTTATCCTCGCGGGCGTGCTGGTGAGCGAGCTGAAGTGGAAGCGCAAACCGCCGCCGCAGATGTCAACGAATAACGATGCGCAACCGCTCCCGGATCTGGCCGATCGTCGCGAGCCGTAATTTTACGCTTCTGATCCTACAGCGGCGCTTATCCTGGCTGGCCTACTCGTCCGGCTCTGATTGTCTGTAGGCCCGGCAAGCAACGGCGCCGCCGGGCGATGGAATCAGGCACGGAGTTGCGTTTATACCGGGTGGCGGCTGCGCCTTACCCGGCCTACAACCCCAACTCACCGCTGGCGTAGGGGCTGCTGAAACTGCCGTTGTTGGCGGCCTCAAAATCGCTGAGACGTTCCCGGAAGGCCGGGGCAGCCCGCATGGA
>NZ_JBEAJL010000015.1:0-208424 GCF_040065275.1 Klebsiella sp. JB_Kp042 | reverse complement strand
CGACCGCTCGGTTCGTAGCCGAGTACTCTATCCAGCTGAGCTACGGATGCATCGGGAAACTTGCTTTACTACGCGTCAGTGTCACAACTAACACATGCCACACTGAGTATGACGGCCTAATCGGTAGAGTGACTCGATTATGCCTCGCACTGCGGGCCGCTGCTTTCACAGCGCTCTTCTCTCTTCATTCAGAAAGAAGATGGTGCATCCGGGAGGATTCGAACCTCCGACCGCTCGGTTCGTAGCCGAGTACTCTATCCAGCTGAGCTACGGATGCAAAATGGCGGTGAGGCGGGGATTCGAACCCCGGATGCAGCTTTTGACCGCATACTCCCTTAGCAGGGGAGCGCCTTCAGCCTCTCGGCCACCTCACCACACACGCCTCTTTCGAGTGCTTCGAAGAACTTGTTTCTGCTCTTCGTCGCTGCGATGGCGCACATATTACTTTCTGGTACTTATAAGTCAAACACTTTTTCGAGACCTTTTTTCGTTTGCACACTTCGCACGCAATTCGCGTGCAAAAACGGCAAAAAGGGCAATTTATCAACAGGAAATCAGCCCTGACGCAGGCATAACGCCAAACGACCAAAGCAGCAAAGGGTGATGAAAAGCGGTATGGCGCAGGGGAAAAAACAGAAAAAGAGAAAAAGCGGCGGTAAGTGATGCGCCTCACTGAACAGCGAGGCGCGGAAACCTTAGTAACTGGACTGCTGGGATTTTTCAGCCTGAATACGCTGGTAGATCTCTTCACGGTGAACAGATACTTCTTTAGGGGCGTTTACGCCAATACGAACCTGGTTACCCTTCACCCCTAAAACTGTCACAGTGACCTCATCTCCAATCATGAGGGTCTCACCAACTCGACGAGTCAGAATCAGCATTCTTTGCTCCTTGAAAGATTAAAAGAGTCGGGTCTCTCGTATCCCGGCATTATCCATCATATAACGCCAAAAAGTAAGCGATGACAAATACCTTACGGTATAAGCAGTCATGGCATCACATTCTGTTAAACCTAAGTTTAGCCGATATACACAATTTCAACCCGACTTTATCGTTATCGGTGTTTCTCGCGCAAGGTGCCATTTCCCTGAGGTTACGGCACCTATACCCGTCATACTTCAGGTTGCATGTGTGTTGGCTTTCCTCGCTCCCCCCAGTCACTTACTTGAGTAAGCTCCCGGGGATTCGCTGCGTCGCCGCCTTCCTGCAACTCGAATTATTTAGGGTATATGCGCTTATAGTTATTACAGTTTTGCGCTGACCCAGCCTTTCACACTGGCTAACGCTGCAGGGAGAGCAGACGCATCGGTACCACCGGCCTGCGCCATATCCGGACGACCGCCCCCTTTACCGCCCACCTGCTGAGCGACCATACCAACCAGCTCCCCTGCCTTCACGCGATCTGTCACATCCTTAGACACACCGGCAATCAGGGAAACTTTACCGTCTGCGACCGTAGCCAACACCACAACCGTCGAACCCAGCTGGTTCTTCAGGTCGTCAACCATGGTACGCAGCATCTTCGGCTCCACGCCGGCCAGTTCGCTGACCAGCAGCTTAACGCCGTTAATCTCTTCCGCTTTGCTGGAGAGGTTTGCGCTCTCCTGCGCCGCAGCCTGCTCTTTCAGCTGCTGCAGCTCTTTTTCCAGCTGTCGGGTACGCTCCAGCGCGGCGCGAACTTTCTCGCCGAGATTGTGGCTGTCGCCCTTCAGCAGCTGTGCGATATCGCTGAGCTGATCGCTCTGCGCGTGCAGCATGGCTATCGCGCCCTCACCGGTCACCGCTTCGATACGGCGCACGCCAGCGGCGGTACCGGACTCAGACGTGATGCGGAACAGGCCGATATCACCGGTACGCGCCGCGTGAGTCCCGCCGCACAGTTCAGTGGAGAAGTCGCCCATCTGCAGCACGCGGACGCGGTCATCGTATTTCTCGCCGAACAGCGCCATGGCGCCGGATGCGCGCGCGGCATCGATATCCATAATGTTGGTTTCGATAGCCAGGTTACGACGGATCTGCGCGTTGACCAGATCTTCCACTGCACGAATCTCTTCCGGCTTCATCGCTTCGAAATGCGAGAAGTCAAAGCGCAGCGCTTTATCGTTGACCAGCGAGCCTTTCTGCGCCACATGGGTGCCGAGCACCTGGCGCAGCGCCGCGTGCATCAGGTGCGTCGCGGAGTGGTTCAGACGGATACGCTGACGGCGAGCCTCGTCCACATCGGCCTGCACCGCGTCGCCCACTTTCAGGGAGCCGCTGGCGACTTTACCGATATGACCAATGGCCTGGCCGTACTTCTGCGTGTCGCTGACCGCGAAGGAGAAGCCCGCGCCTTTCAGTTCGCCTTTATCGCCCACCTGGCCGCCGGACTCCGCATAGAACGGGGTCTGGTCGAGGATCACCACGGCTTCCTGACCCGCGCTGACGCTATCCACCGCTTTGCCGTCGATAAACAGCGCCGTCACTTTGCCGTTCAGCTCCAGACGATCGTAACCTTTAAATTCAGAGGCGCCGTCAACGCGGATCATCGCGTTGTAGTCCGCGCCGAAACCGCTGGACTCGCGCGCGCGGCGGCGCTGCTCTTCCATGGCGGCCTCAAAGCCGGCTTCGTCAACCTTGATGTTGCGCTCGCGGCAGACGTCCGCGGTCAGGTCGACCGGGAAGCCGTAGGTGTCGTACAGACGGAAGGCGGTTTCGCCATCCAGGGTGTCGCCTTTCAGCTTCGACAGCTCTTCATCCAGCAGCGCCAGTCCGCGCTCCAGAGTACGGGCGAACTGCTCTTCTTCGGTTTTCAGCACCTGCTCAACCTGAGCCTGCTGCTGCTTCAGCTCTTCGCCGGCGGAGCCCATCACGGCAATCAGCGGGGCAACCAGTTTCCAGAAGAAGGTGTCCTTCGCGCCCAGCATGTTGCCGTGACGGATCGCGCGGCGAATGATGCGACGCAGCACGTAGCCGCGGTTTTCATTCGACGGGATAACGCCGTCAGCGATCAGGAAGGCGCAGGAGCGAATGTGGTCGGCGATTACGCGCAGCGACTTGTTCGTCAGATCGGTGGCGCCGGTGACTTTCGCCACGCTGGCGATCAGATCGCGGAACAGGTCGATGTCATAGTTGGAGTTAACGTGCTGCAGCACCGCGGCAATACGCTCCAGGCCCATACCGGTGTCGACGGACGGCTTCGGCAGCGGCTCCATGGTGCCGTCAGCCTGACGGTTGAACTGCATGAAGACGATGTTCCAGATCTCAATGTAGCGGTCGCCGTCTTCTTCCGGGCTTCCCGGAGGGCCGCCCCAGATGTGATCGCCGTGGTCAAAGAAGATTTCGGTGCACGGGCCGCACGGACCGGTGTCGCCCATCTGCCAGAAGTTGTCTGAAGCAAACGGCGCGCCTTTGTTGTCGCCGATGCGGATGATTCGCTCGCGCGGGACGCCTACTTCATTGGCCCAGATGTCGAATGCTTCGTCATCGGTCTCGTAAACGGTGACCCACAGCTTCTCTTTCGGCAGCGCGAACCAGTTCTCACCGGTCAGCAGTTCCCACGCGTATTTGATGGCATCCTGCTTGAAGTAGTCGCCGAAGCTAAAGTTGCCCAGCATTTCAAAGAAGGTGTGGTGACGCGCGGTGTAACCGACGTTTTCCAGATCGTTGTGTTTACCACCCGCACGCACGCAACGCTGCGCGGTGGTCGCACGCGAATAATTACGTTTGTCGAGACCAAGGAAGACATCCTTGAACTGGTTCATCCCTGCGTTGGTAAACAGCAGGGTCGGATCGTTGTGCGGCACCAGGGAGCTGCTGGCAACTACCTGATGTCCCTTGCTATGGAAAAAGTCGAGAAACGCCTGACGGATCTCAGCGGTGCTCTTGCTCATAATTATCCTGAAATCAAGCTACACGTCATCCTTCAAGTCGCCTCTGTCCTGGCTGCGCTTGCTCTTCCGGCACCGAACTGACGTGCGCTGCGGAAGATAGTCTCTCTTGCCGCCCTGATGCAGCTTGAATGATTTTGTGTAAAGGAATAATCGCCCAGGACGCTGCCTGCACTGTCACAACCAGCGGCCCGACGGAATAAAGTGGGAATAAGATAAGTTTTCTTTACGGCGAAGTAAAATCCCGGATGGGTCAATCTGCAAAATTTCGCCAGATTTCCTGGATATCTTCCATCAGGTAGCCACGGTACAGCAGGAATCGCTGGATTTTCACTTTTTCAGTAAAGGCGGATGGTAACGGTTCACCGTATTTACGCTGCGCCTGCGCCCTGGCAAGGCTCACCCAGTCGATATCGCATTCGCGCATCGCCTGTTCAACGGCCTGGCGCGCAATGCCTTTCTGGCTGAGCTCCTGACGAATGCGCGCGGGGCCATAGCCTTTGCGGCTCCGGCTGGCGATGAACTGGCCGACAAAACGATTATCGTCGAGATAGCGGTTTTCGATACACCAGGCCACCACCTGCTCCAGCTCTTCAGGGGTGACGTCCAGCGCCTCGGGGCCGTTTTTGCTCATCACCGGAGCGGCCAGTTTGCGCCGCAGCTCCTGTTCGCTGTGGTCGCGCATCGCCAGGATACGGATAGCGCGGTCCAGCAGACGAGCATATCCGGATCGGCGTGATGAAGGTTCAGTCACAGGCACCTCAATAATCTAAGAAAAGCAAAAGGGCCGCATAAGCAGCCCTTTATCACTCTGTTAGACGATATCAGAAATCTTGTTCCGTTTCTTCTGCGTCGTTGCCGTCAACGGCGAAGTCCGGCGTAGAGTCCTGGTTGTTGAGCAGCAGTTCGCGCACTTTCTTCTCAATCTCTTTCGCCGCCGCCGGGTTCTCTTTCAGCCAGGTGATAGCGTTCGCTTTACCCTGACCAATTTTGTCGCCGTTGTAGCTGTACCAGGCGCCCGCTTTCTCAATCAGCTTCTCTTTCACGCCGAGGTCAACCAGCTCGCCGAAGAAGTTGATGCCTTCGCCGTAGAGGATCTGGAATTCAGCCTGTTTGAACGGCGCCGCAATCTTGTTCTTCACCACTTTGACGCGGGTTTCGCTGCCGACGACGTTATCGCCCTCTTTCACCGCGCCGATGCGACGGATATCCAGACGCACGGAGGCGTAGAACTTCAGCGCGTTACCGCCGGTGGTGGTTTCCGGGTTACCGAACATCACGCCGATTTTCATACGGATCTGGTTGATAAAGATCAGCAGCGTGTTGGACTGCTTCAGGTTACCCGCCAGTTTACGCATCGCCTGGCTCATCATACGCGCCGCGAGGCCCATGTGAGAGTCGCCGATTTCGCCTTCGATTTCCGCTTTCGGCGTCAGCGCCGCGACGGAGTCGACGACGATAACGTCAACCGCGCCGGAGCGCGCCAGCGCGTCACAGATTTCCAGCGCCTGCTCGCCGGTATCCGGCTGAGAACACAGCAGGTTGTCGATATCCACGCCCAGTTTGCGCGCATAGACCGGATCCAGCGCGTGTTCCGCATCGATGAACGCACAGGTTTTACCTTCGCGCTGCGCTGCGGCGATAACCTGCAGCGTCAGGGTGGTTTTACCGGAGGATTCCGGCCCGTAGATCTCGACGATACGGCCCATTGGCAGACCGCCGGCGCCCAGCGCGATATCCAGAGAAAGCGAGCCGGTGGAGATGGTTTCTACGTCCATAGAACGGTCTTCACCCAGGCGCATGATGGAGCCTTTACCGAATTGCTTTTCGATCTGGCCCAGTGCAGCCGCCAACGCTTTCTGTTTGTTTTCGTCGATCGCCATTGTTACTCCTAATCATGCAGGGTGAAGCCTGTTCGCTTCGCCGTTAATATTTGTTCAGTTGAGGCAATTATACTGTATAGTCATACAGTATCAAGTCTTTTGTAGAAATTGTTGCCAGAGCAGATTGAGCGCGTAGGCCGTCGCCTGACGACGCACCGCTTCGCGGTCTCCGGCAAAGCATTCCCGCCGCGTCACCCCTTGCCCGCTGACGCTGGCGACGCCAAACCACACCGTCCCAACCGGCTTTTCGTCGCTGCCGCCATCCGGCCCGGCGACGCCGCTTACCGAGATGGCATAGTCCGCGCGCGCGGCGCGCAACGCGCCGATCGCCATCTCCACCACCACCGGTTCGCTCACCGCGCCGTTGTCCCGCAGCGTCGCTTCGCTGACGCCGATCATTTGCGATTTGGCCTCATTGCTGTAGGTCACAAAACCGCGTTCAAACCACGCTGAGCTGCCGGCAATATCGGTGATGGCTTTCGCTATCCAGCCGCCGGTGCAGGATTCCGCCGTGGTCACCGTCGCGCCCTGCGCCTTCAGCGCCCGGCCGACCTTCTCGCTTAGCTGCATTAATTCTGAATCGGTCATTATCGCCCCGCTTTGCTCCGGATAAAGAGGCCATCAAAGATAGCACTTTCCACAGAGATATGGGGACGAGGTGTGGAATTTACGAGGGGACATCCAAAATGAATCATCCCGGCGGCGCCGGGATGAGAAATTGCACGATTACTTCATGCTGGCGGCGATCAGCGCCACGTTATGACGCATCATTTTGACATAGCTATCCGCGACGCCACCCGGAGCGGAGAGCGCCTCAGGATAGAGTTCTCCGCCGGGCTGCGCGCCGGTGGCGCTGGCGATCTGCTTCACCAGTCGCGGGTCAAGCTGGTTCTCCATAAACCAGGTATGAACGCCGTCCGCGTTGATTTGCTTAATCAGCGCCGCCACCTGCGCCGCGCTGGCCTCGCTCTCTGAAGAGAGCCCCTGCGGCGCGAGGAAGGTCACGTGATAAGCGCGGCCAAAATAGCCGAAGGCGTCATGGCTGGTGAGAACTTTGCGCTTTGCCTGCGGAATGGCGCTGAACTGCCCTTTCGCCCAGCCGTCGAGGGCCGTCAGTTGCTCGATATAACGCTTGCCGCTGTTCGTCAGCGCCGCTTGATCTTCCGGGTCGGCTTTCACCAGTCCATCGAGGATATTCTGCGCATACAACGCGCCGTTCGCCGCGCTGTTCCAGGCGTGGGGATCGGTCACCGTTTTGCCATCTTCATCGAGGGTATGGGTCTTGACGCCCTTCGACGCCACCACCAGCTCGCCCTTGAAACCAGAGGCCTTAATCAGGCGATCCAGCCACCCTTCCAGTCCCAGACCGTTAACCACCACCACGTCGGCCTTGCTGAGCAGCGCGCTGTCCTTCGGCGACGGCTCGAAGGTGTGCGGATCGCCATCCGGGCCGACCAGGGTGTCCACATGAACATGCTCCCCGCCGACCTGCTGCACCATATCACCCAGCACCGAAAAACTGCTTACCACATTCAGCGTTTTCGCCATCGCCCCCTGCGCCATCAGGCCGAAGGCCAGCGCGACCACTATTGCACTACGTTTCATCATTTCCTTACCCCATCAATTTGCGCCAGCCGACCAGCAGTCGGCTGCGCGTGCCAAAAAACAGCGAAATAAAAAACAGCGCGCTGGCGGTCAGCACGATGGCGGGCCCGGCGGGAAGACTGGCCGCCCAGGAGAGACTCAAACCCAGCCAGGCGCAGAGCGCGCCGGAGAGCGCCGCCAGCAGCAGGATGCCCGGCAGCGTTCGCGCCCAGCAGCGCGCGGCGACCGCCGGCAGCATCATCACCCCTACCGCCATCAGCGTGCCGAGCACCTGAAACCCCGCCACCAGGTTAAGCACCAGCAGCGCCAGAAAAAGCCCATGCAGCAGCGCGGGCAGCCGGCGGTGGTTCACCTGCAGCCAGGCGCTGTCGAACGCCTCGCTGACCAGACCGCGGTAGCACAGCGCGATGCACAGCAGCGTCAGGCTGGCGACGCCGCTGACAAACAGCGCCGCGTCACGGTCCACCGCCAGAATGGAGCCAAACAGCAGATGCAGCAGGTCGACGCTGGAGCCGCGCAGCGACACCAGGGTGACGCCCAGCGCCAGCGATCCCAGATAAAATCCGGCAAAGCTGGCGTCCTCTTTTAACGGCGTCCGCCGGCTCACCCATCCCGCCACCAGCGCGACCGCGATGCCGGCGACAAAGCCGCCCAGGGTCATGGCCAGCAGCGACATGCCGCTCAGCAGATAGCCCACCGCCACGCCGGGGAGAATGGCGTGCGACAGCGCGTCGCCCATCAGGCTCATGCGCCGCAGCAGCAGGAAGACGCCCAGCATGGTGGTGCTTAGCGACAGCGCCAGACAGACCACCAGCGCCCGGCGCATAAAGCCGAATTCAATAAAAGGCTGAAAGAAGGTGTGCCAGATCATGCCGACCTCGCCTGGCTGAAGGCCGGGAGAACCGCCCGGGTGGCGCCCCAGCAGGCGCGCCGGGGGGTCAGCAGCAGCGTCTCCGGGAAAAAGTCGGCTACCCGCTGGTTATCATGCAGCACCGCCAGGATGGTCTGCCCCTGCCGGTGCATGTCGAGGATCAAATCCATCAGTTCGCGACTGGTCGCTTCATCAATGCCGGTGAAGGGCTCGTCGAGCATCACCAGCGGCGCCTGCTGCACCAGCACCCGGGCAAACAGCATGCGCTGAAACTGGCCGCCGGAGAGCGCTTCGATCGGGGTTTTCGCCAGGCTCGCCAGCCCGACCCGCTCCAGCGCCGCGCCGATGCGTCGCCGGGTATCGCCGCCCAGACCGCGCAGCAGCGACACGCCGGGCCATGCGCCCTGGCTCACCACATCCTGCACGTTGAGAGGAAACTGCGACTCGAGGGCATGGCGCTGCGCCAGCCAGCCAATCACCGGCCGCTTTCCCTGCCAGCGCAGACAGCCACTGACCGGCGGAAGAAACCCGGCGAGGGTTTTCAGCAGGGTCGATTTTCCGCAGCCATTGAGGCCAACGATTGCCGTCAGGCTGCCGGGGCATATCATCCCGCTCAGCGGAGGGGTGATCGCCACCCCGCCATAGCCGGTTACCAGTTGTTCCAGTTCAATCATGGCAGCGTCACCGCCCACCAGGTCGCCAGCCATAGCGCCGCCAGCAGCGTTCCCGCGATGGCCAGGCGCGCCGCGCCGGATGCCATAAAAACCGATGTGAACATATCCCACCCCCATTTAATGTTATAACATAACAATACAGAGGCGAAATAAGATTGTAAATCAGCGTCGGTGAGCGGAAATGTAACAAAGGTCGACAAGCGGCAGGCAAACGGGAAAAAGCAGGAGGATAAACGAGAAGTCCCCCGGTCGCGCTGCGCTTACCGGGGCTGCCAGCCGGATAACAGACCGTAGCCCGGATAAGACGCTACGCGCCGCTATCCGGGGAGGCTGGGATCGGTCAGCCGGATGACAGTATTAATAACCGCCGCGGGCCTGAGAAACCGCCAGGCCAAGCTGCCAGACGGCCATGGCGTAGTGGGTGCTGTGGTTGTAGCGGGTGATGGTGTAGAAGTTAGGCAACCCGTACCAGTACTCATAGCCGGTGCCGACGTCCAGGCGCAGCAGGCTGGCCTGCTGATGGTTGCCCAGCGGCTGGGTCGGGGTTAATCCCGCCGCCGACAGCTGCGAAACGCTGTATTTGGTTTTGAAACCATTCTCCAGCCCCGGCGCCTGGCCCAGCGCCTGCACCGCCACCAGATCGCCGCTCACCCAGCCGTGCTGTTTGAAGTAGTTGGCCACGCTGCCGATCGCATCCACCGGGTCCCACAGGTTGATATGGCCGTCGCCGTTAAAGTCCACCGCGTATTGCTTATAGGAGGACGGCATAAACTGGCCGTAACCCATCGCCCCGGCGAATGAGCCTTTCAGATCCAGCGGGTCGTCGCTTTCGCTGCGCGCCATTAGCAGGAAGGTTTCCAGCTCGGAGGAGAAGTATTCAGCACGGCGCGGATAGTTAAACGACAGAGTCGCCAGCGCGTCGAGGATGCGGGTTTTGCCCATCACCCGGCCCCAACGGGTCTCCACGCCGATAATGCCGACAATGATTTCCGGCGGTACGCCGTAGACCTGATAAGCGCGGTTGAGCGCGTCCTGATACTGATTCCAGAACACCACGCCGTTCTGCACGTTATCGGGGGTAATAAACTGTTTCTTGTAGCGCAGCCAGGCGCCGGTCGGCCCGGTCGGCGGCAGGCCGGTCGGCGCCTGACGATCCATCAGCCGCAGAACGTAGTCCAGACGCTTCGCCTGCGACAGTATCTCCTGCAGCTGCTGCCTGTCGAAGCCGTGCTTCGCCACCATCTTATCGATGAACTGCGCCGCTGCCGGGTTGTTGGCGAAGTCGCCGCCCATCTGCATCACGTTATGCTGCGGTTCCAGCAAAAAGCCGCCGGTTCCACTCGCCATCTCCGTTTCCGCGGGAGTCTTGGGTTTGCTGCTGCAGGCAGCGAGGAGCACACAAAGGGGAAGTACAGCCAGAGAGCGACGCTTCAACATGGGAATTCCGTTTAACAAATTCAGCAAGGGATAATTATGGTAAAGCATGCGACGACCAACAAGAAAGCGACAATCTGTTTGTAGACAAAATAGTCCTTCACCGCCCCCCTTCCTGGATGCTGTCATGCGCCTCGTGATTTCATCCTCTCAGCGCCAATCTTTCGAAATAAAATATTTATCTTTCATTTTGCGATCTATTTAACACTTTAAAACCTTTCAAAGTGATTAAAATCAGCCTGCAGTTAGCAAGAAAAATAACATGCTGAAGGAGAGAACAATGATTGACGTCGTGACCCACGGCGCAGAGTGGTTTATCGGCCTGTTTCAGAAAGGCGGCGAGGTATTTACCGGAATGGTGACCGGGATCCTCCCCTTGCTGATCAGTCTGCTGGTGATCATGAACGCGCTGATCAACTTTATCGGCCAGCAGCGGATCGAAAAACTGGCGCAGCGCTGCGCCGGGAACCCGATCTCCCGCTACCTGCTGTTGCCCTGCATCGGCACCTTTGTGTTTTGTAACCCGATGACCCTGAGCCTGGGCCGCTTTATGCCAGAGAAGTACAAGCCCAGCTATTACGCGGCGGCGTCCTACAGCTGCCACTCGATGAACGGCCTGTTTCCGCATATCAACCCCGGCGAGCTGTTCGTCTATCTCGGCATCGCCAACGGCCTCACCACCCTCGGCCTGCCGCTTGGGCCGCTGGCGGTGAGCTATCTGCTGGTCGGGCTGGTGACCAACTTCTTCCGCGGCTGGGTCACCGACCTGACCACCTCGATTTTCGAACGAAAAATGGCGATTCAGCTGGCTCAGAAAGTGCATCTGTCAGGAGCGACATCATGACCCGGATTCGTATTGAGAAAGGCACCGGCGGCTGGGGCGGCCCCCTTGAGCTCGACGTCGTCGAGGGCAAAAAGATCGTCTATATCACCGCCGGCACCCGCCCGGCGATCGTTGACCGCATCGCCAGCCTGACCGGCTGGCAGGCGGTGGATGGTTTTAAAGAGGGCGAACCGGCGGAAAGCGACATCGGCGTGGCGATTATCGACTGCGGAGGCACCCTGCGCTGCGGGCTCTACCCCAAGCGTCGTATCCCGACGGTGAATATCCATGCCACCGGCAAATCGGGGCCGCTGGCCCAGTACATCACAGAAGATATCTACGTCTCCGGCGTCAAAGAGGAGAACATTCAGCGCATCGCGACCGACAGCGCGGTAGCTCCCGAGCCGCCGGCGGAGAACAACCGCGCGGGTCGCGATTACGACGCCAGCAAAAAGATCACTGAACAGAGCGATGGCCTGCTGGCGAAGGTCGGGATGGGGATGGGCTCGGTGGTGGCGGTGCTGTTCCAGGCCGGGCGCGACACCATCGATACGGTGCTGAAGACCATCCTGCCGTTTATGGCCTTCGTCTCGGCGCTGATCGGCATCATCATGGCCTCCGGCATCGGCGACTGGATCGCCCATGGCCTGGCGCCGCTGGCCAGCCATCCGCTGGGTCTGGTGACCCTGGCGCTGATCTGTTCCTTCCCGCTGCTGTCGCCATTTCTCGGCCCCGGCGCGGTTATCGCCCAGGTGATTGGCGTACTGATCGGCGTTCAGATCGGCCTCGGCAATATTCCCCCGCACCTCGCCCTGCCGGCGCTGTTCGCCATTAACGCCCAGGCCGCCTGCGATTTTATCCCGGTAGGCCTGTCGCTGGCTGAAGCCCGCCAGGATACCGTGCGCGTCGGCGTGCCGTCGGTGCTGGTCAGCCGCTTTTTGACCGGCGCGCCAACGGTGCTGATCGCGTGGTTCGTTTCCGGATTTATTTACCAGTAAGAGGGGCCAGAACATGACCGTGATTTACCAGACCACCATTACGCACATCGGCGCCTGCGCGACGATGGCGCTGGAAGAGCAGATGCTGATCACCTTCCGCGAGGGCGCCCCTGCCGATATCGAAGCGTACTGCTTTATTCACAACCACGGCGAGCTTGCCGGCGCGCTGCAGCCGGGCGCAGAGCTGCAGCTTGGCGAGCTGCGCTACCCGGTGACCGCCGTCGGTGAGGTCGCCGAACAAAACCTGCGCGAGCTGGGCCACATCACCCTGCGCTTTGATGGTCACCGCGAAGCGGAATTCCCCGGAACCGTGCACGTCGCGGGCCCGGTGCCGGAAGGCATCGCCACCGGCTGCGTACTGAAATTTGTTGCTTAACAGGAGAGAAAGATGAATCAGGTTGCTGTTGTCATTGGCGGTGGACAAACCTTAGGAGAGTTTCTGTGCCGCGGGCTGGCCGCCGAGGGCTACCGCGTGGCGGTGGTCGATATTCAGAGCGAAAAAGCCAGCCGCGTCGCCCAGGAGATTAACGCTGAATATGGCGAAGGCATGGCGTATGGCTTCGGCGCCGACGCCACCAGCGAGGCCAGCGTCACCGCGCTGGCCCACGGAGTGGATGAGATTTTCTCGCGTGTCGACCTGCTGGTGTACAGCGCCGGCATCGCTAAAGCGGCGTTTATTAGCGACTTTGCGCTGGGGGATTTCGACCGCTCGCTGCAGGTCAATCTGGTGGGCTACTTCCTCTGCGCCCGCGAGTTTTCCCGGCTGATGATCCGCGACGGCATTAAGGGACGCATCATTCAGATCAACTCGAAATCCGGCAAAGTGGGCAGCAAGCACAACTCCGGCTACAGCGCGGCGAAGTTCGGCGGCGTCGGCCTGACCCAGTCGCTGGCGCTGGATCTGGCGGAGTACGGCATTACCGTACACTCACTGATGCTCGGTAATCTGCTGAAGTCGCCGATGTTCCAGTCGCTGCTGCCGCAGTACGCCACCAAGCTCGGTATCGATGAGAGCGAGGTCGAGCAGTACTACATCGACAAGGTGCCCCTGAAGCGCGGTTGCGAATATCAGGATGTGCTGAACGTCCTGATGTTTTACGCCAGCCCGCAGGCGTCGTACTGCACCGGTCAGTCGATCAACGTTACCGGCGGCCAGGTGATGTTTTAAAGGGATCCCGGATGGCGCCGCGCTTATCCGGGCTACAAAACGGTAGGTCGGGTAAGGCGTTAGCCGCCACCCGACAAAAATACGGCACCGCGGGTCGCTCGGGTTAGGCGCTCACGCCGCGACCCGGGTTGTTCCCGGCCCCCTTAAGGAGACACCTATGGTTACCGCACTCATCACCGTCGCCGCCATCGCCTGGCTTACCCAACTGGCCTTCGGCGGCTGGCAGATCCGCCGCTTCAATCGCGCCTTCGACCGCCTGTGCCAGCAGGGTCGGGTGGGGGTCGGCCGCTCCGCCGGGCGCTTTCAACCGCGCGCCATCGTCGCTATCGCCGTTGATGATGACAACCGCATTTGCGACACGCTGCTGATGAAAGGCTTCACCATTTTCGCCCGACCGCAAAAAATCCCCACGCTGGACGGCAAACATATCGGGGAATTGCAGCCTGATGTGATCTTTCCCCATGATCCGCGCTGTCAGAATGCACTATCATTAGCGCTTAATCCGAAACATGGATAATTTCGTTGTAAAAGTAAATATCTTGCGAAATTATCACTTCGAAACTTAAACGCAGGATAGACGCCTATGAAACCACGTCAGCGCCAGGCAGCCATTCTCGAGTTCCTGCAGTCGCAGGGAAAATGCTCGGTCGAAGAGCTGGCGCAACACTTCGATACTACCGGCACCACCATCCGCAAGGATCTGGTCACGCTGGAAAACGCCGGCACCGTCATTCGCACCTACGGTGGCGTGGTACTCAACAAAGATGAAGCCGATCCGCCGATCGATCATAAAACGCTGATCAACACCCATAAGAAAGCGCGCATCGCCGAAGCGGCGGTGCGCTTTATTCATGATGGCGACTCCCTCATCCTTGATGCCGGCAGCACGGTGCTGCAGATGGTCCCACTGCTCAGCCGCTTCAATAACATCACGGTGATGACCAACAGCCTGCATATCGTCAACGCCCTTGCCGAACTGGATAATGAACAGACTATCCTGATGCCCGGCGGCACCTTCCGCAAAAAATCGGCCTCCTTTCACGGCCAGCTGGCGGAAAACGCCTTCGAACAGTTCAGTTTCGACAAGCTGTTTATGGGCACCGACGGCATCGATCTGAACGCCGGCGTCACCACCTTCAATGAGGTGTATACCGTCAGCAAGGCGATGTGCAACGCCGCCCGCGAAGTGATCCTGATGGCCGACTCGTCAAAGTTTGGCCGTAAAAGCCCCAATATCGTCTGCGGCCTGGAGCGCGTGGATAAATTGATTACCGATGCCGATATTGACCCTGCATTCCAGCGGGCGCTGGAAGCCAAAGGCATAGAAGTCATCATTACTGGAGAACATCATGAGTAACTTTTTGTTAGAGGCCGGACGCCAGACCCTGATGCTGGAGCTACAGGAGGCGAGCCGCCTGCCGGAACGCCTGGGCGACGACTTCATCCGCGCGGCGGAAACCATCATCCACTGCGAGGGCAAACTGATTGTCTCCGGTATCGGTAAATCCGGTCATATCGGCAAAAAGCTGGCGGCGACTTTCGCCAGCACCGGCACCCCGGCCTTTTTTGTCCATCCGGCGGAAGCGCTGCACGGCGATCTTGGCATGCTCGACGGCCGCGACGTGATGCTGTTTATCTCCTACTCCGGCAGCGCGAAAGAGCTGGATCTGATCGTGCCGCGGCTGGAGGAAAAAGGTATCCCGCTGCTGGCGATGACCGGCAAATCCACCTCGCCGCTGGCGCTGGCGGCGAAAGCGGTGCTGGATATCGCCGTCGAGCGAGAGGCCTGTCCGATGCACCTGGCGCCGACCTCCAGCACCGTCAACACCCTGATGCTTGGCGATGCGCTGGCGATGGCGGTCATGCAGGCCCGCGGCTTCAATGAAGAGGATTTTGCCCGCTCCCATCCGGCAGGGGCGCTCGGCGCGCGTCTGCTGAACAAAGTGCATCACCTGATGCGCCGCGACGACGAAGTGCCGCGCGTCGGCACGGACGCCAACGTCATGAACGCGATGCTCGAGCTAAGCCGCACCGGGCTCGGCCTGGTGGCGGTCTGCGATGAGGCCAACCGCGTGCAGGGGGTCTTCACCGACGGCGACCTGCGCCGCTGGCTGGTGGGCGGCGGCACCTTAAACGACGGCGTCGCGCAGGCGATGACCCGTAACGGCGTGACGCTGCAGGCGGACAGCCGCGCGGTGGAAGCCAAAGAGCGGCTGATGAAGCACAAAATCAGCGCCGCGCCGGTAGTCGATGAAAACGGCCAACTGGTCGGCGCCATCAACCTGCAGAACTTTTACCAGGCCGGGATCCTTTAAGCCCCAGACGTTTCGCCAGCCGGTGCAGGTTGGCGACGTCGAGTTCCAGCGCGCGGGCGGTCGCCGCCCAGTTGCCCTGATGTGCCGCCAGCGCGCGGGCAATCGCCTCGCGCTGGAAATTATCCGTGGCTTCGCGCAGATTCACGTTGCCCATTGCCGGCGCCGCTGCCGCCGCCTCGGTCGGCAACGTCGGCGCAGTCGCCGTAAACTCGAAATGCTGCGGCTCCAGTACTATGTCATCGCCAGCCTGAGTAGCCCGCGCCAGCACAACCGCGCGGTGAATGGCATGCTCCAGTTCGCGCACGTTGCCCGGCCACGACCACTGCTGCAGCCTGTTTCGCGTTGCCTCACTTAAAATTACCCGCGCCAGCCCCATCCGCAGGCGGCACTGCTCGCAAAAATAGCCAGCCAGCAGCACCACGTCATTTTCCCGCTCGCGCAGCGCCGGAACCGACAGCGGGAAGACGCTCAGCCGGTGATAGAGGTCGGCGCGAAAGCGCCCTTCCACCACCTCCTGGCGCAGATCGCGGTTGGTGGCCGCCAGCACCCGCACATCGACCCGCAGGCTGCGGTCATCGCCGACACGCTGAATATCGCCATACTGCAGGACGCGCAGCAGCTTCGCCTGCAGCGCCAGCGACAGTTCGCCGATTTCGTCGAGGAACAGCGTGCCGTTATCGGCCATCTCAAATTTGCCGCTGCGATTGCTGATAGCCCCGGTAAACGCCCCTTTCACGTGACCGAACAGCTCGCTCTCCGCCACGCTCTCCGGCAGCGCCGCGCAGTTGAGGTACACCAGCGGGTTAGCCGCACGCGGCGATCCCTGATGCACCGCCTTCGCCACCAGCTCCTTACCGGTCCCCGTTTCGCCGCTGATCAGCACGTTCAAATCCGAGGCGGCGACAATCTCGATCTCTTTTTTCAGCTGCAGCATCGGCGCCGACAGGCCGATGATCTCCTGACGCTCCGGCTGCGGGTAATTCACCACCTGCGCGGGCAGGACGTTTTGCGCTTCAAGGCGGGCGATAAGCAGCGCGTTATTCAGCGCCCCGGCCACCAGCGCGGCAATCAGTCGCAGCTCTTCATCGCTGAAGCTGTCGAAGCGGTCGGCATCCATGCCGTCAAGAGTTAGCGCGCCGATCAGCGTTTGCCCGGCAAACAGCGGCAACCCCACGCAGGCGTGAACCTTGAGGCTCTCCTGGCCGGGGATCAGGCCGTCATAGGGGTCCGGCAGGTCGCTGTCCGCCGGGAAGCGCACCACATCGCCGGCGCGGGCGATCGCCTCCAGCCGCGGATGCCCATCCAGTGCAAAGCGCCGGCCAAGCACATCCTGCGCCAGACCATCGATCGCCAGCGGTACAAACTGATGGGCCTCATAGCGCAGCAGCGCCGAGGCGTCGCAGCCAAGTATTTGCCTCAGGGTGGCGATCAGGCGCGAAAAGCGGTCGACGTGGCCGATATCGCTTTGTAAATCAATGGCGATTCTCGCCAGCGCCTCGACGGAAAAACTCATCATCGCTCCATTGTCATTTTGACAGCCTATATAGTCATATCGACTATTTTAATCATTGTCATTTTGACAGCAACTAAAATCATGAAAATTTAAAAAATGATTTTATTCAATAAGTTAAAAAACTGGCACGCAACTTGTAATACATCAATCAACTGACTTTGAACACACTGTATTAATTGAGGTTGCTATGTCTATTGTGGTGAAAAATAACATTCTTTGGGTTGGCCAACGTGACTGGGAAGTGCGTGATTTCCACGGCACCGAATATAAAACGCTGCGCGGCAGCAGCTATAACAGCTATCTCATCCGCGAAGAGAAAAACGTGCTGATCGATACCGTCGATCATAAATTCAGCCGCGAGTTCGTGCAGAATCTGCGCCGCGAAATCGACCTCGCCGACCTCGACTACATCGTTATTAACCACGCCGAAGAGGACCACGCCGGCGCGTTGACTGAGCTGATGATGCAGATCCCGGATACACCGATCTACTGCACCGCCAACGCCATCGACTCCATCAACGGCCATCACCACCATCCGGAGTGGAACTTCCACGTGGTGAAAACGGGCGACACCCTCGATATCGGCAACGGTAAGCAGCTGATCTTCGTGGAAACGCCAATGCTGCACTGGCCGGACAGCATGATGACTTACCTGACCGGCGACGCGGTGCTGTTCAGCAATGACGCCTTCGGCCAGCACTACTGCGACGAACATCTGTTCAACGATGAAGTGGACCAGACTGAACTGTACGAACAGTGCCAGCGCTACTACGCCAACATCCTGACGCCCTTCAGCCGCCTGGTGACGCCGAAAATTAACGAAATTCTCGGCTTCAACCTGCCGGTAGCGATGATTGCCACCTCCCACGGCGTGGTCTGGCGCGATAACCCGACGCAAATCGTCGAGAAATACCTCGAATGGGCGGCGGATTATCAGGAAGATCGCATCACGATTTTCTACGACACCATGTCCAACAACACCCGCATGATGGCGGACGCCATTGCCCAGGGGATCACCGAGGTCGACCCACGGGTGGCGGTGAAAATCTTTAACGTCGCCCGCAGCGACAAAAACGACATTCTGACCAACGTTTTCCGCTCAAAAGGCGTGCTGGTGGGCACCTCCACCATGAACAACGTCATGATGCCGAAAATTGCCGGGCTGGTGGAAGAGATGACCGGGCTGCGTTTTCGCAACAAACGCGCCAGCGCCTTTGGCTCCCACGGCTGGAGCGGCGGCGCGGTAGACCGCCTGTCCACTCGCCTGCAGGATGCCGGGTTTGAAATGTCCCTGAGTCTGAAGGCCAAATGGCGCCCGGATATCGACGCGCTCGAACTGTGCCGCCAACACGGGCGCGACATCGCCCGCCAGTGGGCGCTCGCTCCATTGCCGGTGGCTGAAGCGACAGTCACGCCGGAACAACAGGAGTGCGCCTGTGCCGCCGCCGCGGCCGCCGATCTCGGTCCCATGATGCAGTGCAGCGTCTGTCAGTGGGTGTATGACCCGGCGAAAGGCGAACCTAACCAGGATGTGCAGCCGGGTACGCCGTGGAGCGACGTGCCGGATAACTTCCTCTGCCCTGAATGTTCGCTGGGTAAAGATGTGTTTGATGTTCTGGCGACGGAGGCAAAATGAGTGATGGCATCGTCATCATCGGCTCGGGCTTCGCGGCCCGCCAGCTGGTGAAAAATATTCGTAAGCAGGATGCCGAGATCCCGCTGACCCTCATCGCCGCCGACAGCATGGATGAGTATAACAAGCCCGATCTCAGCCACGTCATCAGCCGCGGACAGCACGCCGACGATCTGACTCTGCAAAGCGCTGGCGAGTTCGCCGAACAGTACCACCTGCGCTTGTTTCCCCATACCTGGGTGAGCGATATCGACGCTGAAAACCATCGGGTGAAAAGCCTGGATAAGCAGTGGCGCTACGACAAACTGGTGCTGGCCACCGGCGCCACGCCGTTTATCCCCCCGGTGCCGGGCCGCGAGCTAATGCTAACGCTGAACAGCCAGCGCGAATATGGCGCGGCGCAGAGCCAGCTCCGCGACGCCAGCCGGGTGCTGATCGTCGGCGGTGGCCTGATTGGCTGCGAGCTGGCGATGGATTTCTGTCGCGCCGGTAAAGCGGTGACGGTGGTCGATAATGCCGCCAGCGTGCTGGCGGCGCTGATGCCGCCGGAGGTCAGCAGCCGTCTGCAGCATCGCCTCACCGGGATGGGCGTCCATCTGATGTTAAAAACGCAGCTGGAAGGGCTTGAACACACCGCCGACGGCGTCCGCGTCAGTCTCGACCGCCAGCGCGCGATAACCGTCGATGCGGTGGTGGCCGCCGCCGGCCTGCGCCCGGAAACCTCGCTGGCGCGCCACGCCGGACTGCAGATTAACCGCGGCGTGGTGGTCAATAGCCAGCTGCAAACCAGCGACCCGGCGATTTACGCCCTCGGCGACTGTGCGGAAATCAACGGTACGGTACTGCCGTTCCTGCAGCCGATTTTGCTCAGCGCCATGTGCCTGAGTAAAAACCTGCTGGCGCAGGCAGGCGAACTCAAGCTGCCGCCAATGCTGGTGAAGGTGAAGGCCCCGGATCTGCCGCTGCATCTGGCCGGCGACACCCGTCGCGAGGATCTGACGTGGAACATCGTAGCCGCCAAAGAGGGGCTGGTGGCGAAAGGGCTGGATGCGGCGAATCAACTGCGCGCCTTTGTGGTCAGCGAAGACAAGATGAAAGACGCCTTCGCGCTGCTCAAACAGCTGGTGAGTGAATGACCTTCCAGGCAGCCCTGTTTTGCCGTTAGTTTGCCGGGTGGCGGCTGCGCCTTACCCGGCCTACAGGGTCCTCTCCCAGGCTCATACCTCGTAGGCCCGGTAAGCGCAGCGCCACCGGGCGATGACAGCAGGCACAGAGCCGATTTTGTGCCGGGTGGCGGCTGCGCCTTACCCGGCCTACGTTCGTACGACCTGTCGTTAATATATTCGCCATGGTTGCTGAAACTGCCGGTGCTGACGGCCTCAAAATCGCTGAGACGTTCCCGGAAGGCCGGGGCAGCCCGCATGGATGCGGGCTGAGGGCCGTGTTTTGCATGGACGCTGCCTCGGCCCGACCCGAAGCCTGCAGGGATAAGTCGAAGGTACCGCGTAGCGGCGATTTTGCTGGCCGGAGCCCGGGGGTACAGGGGGCGGCGGCGACTGGCCGCCCCCTGTGCGCTCCCTGCGCCATGCCAGGCATAACGCAGACGATTAACCGGGAGCGCAATGTACGCTGAAATCACACGCGACAGACGCTTTTTGCCGGAGTGAGAAAATGGCAATCCAATAACCGTATCTGCAATACACGCAGCGCCGCCGGGCAAGCATTGATCACCTCCCATGCAGCCTGTTGCGCCGTTAGTTTGCCGGGTGGCGCTACGCTTACCCGGCCTACGGATGTAACCCGTAAGCTCAAACATTGTAGGCCCGCGCAAGCGCAGCGCCGCCGGGCAAGCATTGATTACCTCCCACGCAGCCTTGTTGCGCGGTTATTTTGCCGGGAGGCGCTACGCTTACCCGGCCTGCGGACGCCGCCCGTAAGTGCATAAGGGCAGAATAATTAACCGGGAGCGCAGGTTCGGTTAACACTTAATACGTTGTTTCTGTCTGAGCCAACTCCTGCAGCACCTGCAGAATGTTGGCCGCGGCGGCGGTCCCCATTTTCACGTAAGAGGCATCGCTAACGCCGCCCACATGCGGAGAGAGAATGACATTATCGATCGCCTGCCAGATATGCGGCGTGGTTAATGGTTCACTATTAAAGCTGTCGAGCGCCGCCCAGCGCAAGGTCCCCGCTTTTAATGCCGCGGCCAGCGCCGCATCGTCAATCAACCCGCCGCGCGCGGTATTGACCAGGATGGCGCCCGGCTTACACTGCGCCAGCGTGGCGGCATTGATCATTCCCCTGTTTTGTTGCGTCAAGGGGCAATGAAGGGACAGCACATCGGCCTGCCTGAGCAGATCGTTAAGTTCAGCAACACGTTCACATCCCGGCGGGACCGCTTTCGCATAGGGATCGTAAGCCAGAACCTTCATACCAAAGGCACAGGCAATCTTCGCCACCCGGCTGCCAATGGCGCCCAGGCCGATGAGTCCCAGCGTTCTGCCCTCAAGCTCAAGCGATTTATGCGTGGATTTATCCCAGTGCCCTTCACGCAGGCGGCGGTCGAGCGGAATGACCGACTTAGCACAGGCCAAAATTAATGCCCAGGTATGTTCGGACACCGCGGCGGCATTCGCCCCGATCGCTGCGCGAACCAGAATGCCGCGCGCGGCAGCCGCCTCGACGTCAATAACATCAATGCCGCTGCCATGTTTGGCAATCACCTTCAATGCCGGGGCCGCATCCATAACGGCGGCAGTGATGTGGCCATAGCGCACCAGGATCGCGACGGGATTGTGCTGCTGGCACAGAGCGATCAGCTGGGCCTCTGTAGGCTGGCGGCCGGCAAAGACAAGTTCATAATCTTCCAACATCCCCAGCGCCGCGTCAGCCAAATCGCTGCCGGTAATCAGTACCACGTTTTTAGCACTCATGGCAGGGTCTCCCCTTCGCTCAGCATCCCCGCCTGACGCAGGGCGCTTTCCAGCCAGTGCGGACGAAGATCGCCATCGCGGATAGCAACCAGACGTTTTGCTTCCATCTCCAGTTTACCTTTCGCCAGTTCGATGATGGTGCGGACTTCCTCGCGTGGGATAACGACCACGCCGTCAATATCCCCGACCACTAAGTCCCCCGCCTGCACCGCGGCGCCGCCGACCGAAATGGCATGATTGACCCGGCCTGGAATGAACTTGGTCGGGCCGCACGGGTTCAGGCCGGCAGCGAACACCGGGAAGCGTTGTTTGCTTAAGGTCTCCGCATCGCGAACGGCGCCATCGATAACGATCCCGGCGATACCGCTGGCCTGCGCCTGCGTGGCCATGATCTCCCCCAGCAGCGCGCAGGAGAGATCGCCTTTCCCGTCGATCACTAATACATCGCCAGGTTTAGCGACGGCCATTGCGGCGTGAATAGCCAGGTTATCCCCCGGGCGGACCTCGACGGTAATCGCCGGCCCGGCGACCGCCATATGCGGCGCCAGCGGCTTGATGCGGCCATGTAATGTGCCACGGCGTCCGGCCACGTCAGCCAGGATGGCGGCCTGAAATTCGGCGGCCTGACGGACTTCTTCCGCGGTAACACGCGCAATAGCAAAATTGATGAGTTTCTGTTGCGAAGCAGGCATGGTGACTCTCCATTTGTTTTACTAGATACAACTAATGTGTACTATATAAAACAACTATACGTGCATTGCTTCGCTTTTCGCCAGTGTTGCGAAGTTGTTTGTGATGTAAACACGAAGTTACTCACAAAATTCAGGTACAATTTTGTTCGGCAAAAAGGAGAACATGATGGGGAATGAAGGCGTAATTGCCGTTGAAAAGGCGCTGGCTTTACTTGATTGCTTCCGTCCCGGTAATGACAGTCTGACGTTAACGGAGCTGGCCCAGCTTTCGGGATATCACAAAACAACCGTTTATCGCCTGATGAATTCGCTTGAGCGAATGAACTACATCATCCGGCACGACGATGGCACCTATACGCTCGGCCACCGTCTGCTCTATCTTGGCAAGCTCTATGAGCAATCATTTGAACTTGCCAGAGTGGTACAGCCGGAATTGCAGGCGCTGTCACAGGCCTCCAGCGAAAGCGCAAGCTGGTATGTGATTGAGGGCGGACAACGCCTGTGTCTGTTCCGCGCCGAAGCCTCCCAGGGATTGCGCCACAGCAACCTGCCTGGCAGCCAGTTCCCGCTGGATGGTTCCGCTATCAGTAAGGTTTTACGCCGCTGGGGATTGGGTGAATCGTTGCCGGAAGACGAACCGACGCTGCCGTTCTATACCTCCGGCGCGCGCGACCCGCACACCGCGGCCTTCGCCATGCCAGTGTTTGGCGTCCACGATAAACTGATCGCGGCGCTGGCCCTGACCGGGCCGGCATCGCGTCTGACGGAAGATCGTAAAGCGAGCGGCATCAGCCAGCTCATGCAGGAGACGGCCAACCGCCTGTCGCTCAAGCTAGGCGCCAGTAAGACATTCTGCGAAACGTTTTACGGTGTGAAAGAGTAAGCTTTGCTGAGAAGGCGGGAAAAATCCCGCCTTTGCTTATTAATGGGTCATCTGTTTTTCCTGCCTGGCCGTCTGCGAGTAACGGCGCCCCATGGCCAGCACCGCAATGCCGCCTGCCAGACACAAGCCTGCCAGCGGGAGCATCGCCAGCGTATGGCTTCCTGTCCGTTCGCTAATCATGCCGTAGGCATTCACCATCACCGCGCCGCCAATCAGGTTGGCGATCGCCCCGATGGCCGCCAGCCCGGCGGCGGCTGAGGTGCTGCTCATCCAGCCCGACGCCAGCGCCCAGAAGGGCCCCTTCATCGCATAAGCGCCAATCAGAATGGTGCTGAGGATCGCAATGGTGGCCGGCAGCGACAGATTGATAAACGCCGCAAACACGCCGCCCGCGATCATAAAGAGGGTGAGCGCCGTGTGCCAGCGGCGTTCATTACTTCGATCCGAACTGCGCCCCCAGACAATCATCAGCACCGAGGCCAGACCATAGGGGATGGCATTAAGCAGCCCGGTGGTCAGGTTATCCAGATGGAACGACTTCAGCAGCTGGGGAGACCAGACGCTAAGGGTCGTGCCGGCAGAGGAGGCGCCGGCGTAAATCAGCGCCATGAGCCAGATTTGACGATGCTTCAACAGTTGCCAGGTGGAGGTGTGGCCGATCTGTTTCTGCTGTTGGCGCTCCGCCTGAAGCGTGTTTTCCAGCCATGCTTTCTGACGATCGTTTAACCAGCCAGCCTGGTGTGGACGGTCCCGCAAGATGAAAAACGCGGCTATCCCCAGCAGGACCGCCGGCAGCCCTTCAATAATGAATAACAGATGCCAGCCGCGCAGACCTAACCACCCATCCATCATCAGTATCAACCCGGAAAGCGGGGAACCGATAAAGTTAGCCAGCGGAATGGCCACCATAAACGAGGCGATGATCCGCGCCCGGTAGCGCGACGGGATCCACCAGGTCAGATAGAGCACCACGCCCGGGAAAAAGCCCGCTTCGGCAGCCCCCAGCAAAAAGCGTACGATGTAAAGGGAGGTGGTATTTTGCACCAGCGCCATACACATCGATACCACTCCCCAGCTGATCATAATGCGCGGGATCCACAATCGTGCCCCCACCTTCTGCATCGCCAGGTTGCTGGGTACTTCAAAGATAAAGTAGGCCACAAAATACAAGCTGCTGGCGAAGCCGAAAGCCGCCTTACTCAGGCCCAGATCCTGATTCATCTGCAGCGCCGCCATGCCTATGTTGCCGCGGTCAATAATCGATACCAGGTAGCTCACCACCAGGAAAGGCAGGATGCGCCAGATAACCCGTCGCATGGTTTCTTTTTCCAGCGCGTCGTTATCGCTCGCGCGGGGCGGTAATTGATCGGTCATGGTTTCCTCGCAGGGTTTCATTATGTTTATCAGGAAAACGATGTAGATATGAAATAAGTTACTTTAGCTTGATGCCTCTGGTTTCCGGCGCTCGCCACACCACCAGCATCGCCGCAAGGAAAGCAACCACGGTCGTCGCCAGTCCCGCGGTGAAACCGCCAGCGTTGGCGACAGCGCCAATCAGTAGCGGCGCAATAAATCCGCCCAGACGGCCTCCGTTATAGGCGAGCCCCATCAGGAAGCCCCGGGATGAGGTGTCTCCGATGATTTCCGCCAGGAAGGGTCCCGAGCCCGCAAAAATACCGTTAACCCCGAAACCGGCCATGAAAATCGCCACCATCAGAATGAAGGGTTGCGTGGTCACAAGGTACAGCGCGACGGCAATGGCGCCGGTTAACAGATAAATCAGGAACATCGGACGGCGTCCCCACTTATCCGCCAGCACCGAAAACACCAGAAAACCCGCGATGGCCCCAGCCTGCAGCGCAAGTACAAACTTCAGGCTGTGCAAAAAATCCAGATGTTTGACTTCCCGCAGATAGGTGGGTGTCCAGGTAAATACGCCCCAGAACAGATACTGAATAAAAAAGATAAAGACAAAGGCCAATAACAGACCTCGCAGATTCTGTTTACCCAGCTTGACGGCAGGTTGACGACTCGTCGCCTTCGCCTGTTGACGAGCAAGCCAAACCTGCGATTCCGGTGTGAACCAGGCGACCACACTCATAATGAATACCGGCAGCGCGCCGATCATAAACAGATAGCGCCATGCACCCTGCTCCAGGCCGCCGTTAACCGAGCTGACGATTGCCGTCAGGCTGATAGCCAGAATCGCGCCAACAGGTAAGCCCATTTGCATCAACGCGCCGCCGCGCGCGCGCCGTTCAGGTCGCCAGGTTTCAGCAATCAGCGCCGCGCCCGAGGTCCACATTCCGCCCATACCCAGCGCGCCGCAAAAACGTAAAAGCGCGAAATGTTGTTGATCGTGCGTAAAGGCTAACAGGCCGGAAAAGAGTGAATAGATGGCGATACAGATCAGCGCCGTTTTCACACGCCCAATTTTGTCGGCGATAAAACCAAACAGGATCCCGCCAATAATCTGCCCCCCGGCCGTGACGCTGATAAACAGCCCAAGCTCGGCTTTATTAATACCGAACACCACGCCCAGCACTGGCAACAGCAATGAAAGCAGAAAGGAGTCGTAGCTTTCAAATGTCCAGCCAAGGCCGCCCAGCGCCAGCGTCCGCCTCTCAGCGACGCGTTGTGGCAATGCGTCAGGCGTCGCTTTAGTCGCAGTAAATTGATTTAGCTCGCTTTTACTGGTCATTGATATTCTCCACAGAGGTTAACCGATAACAGGTTGCGGCGGTACGCCAGAACAACTGCGCCTGTTCGTCAGGGGACGCCTGTTGCGCCAGGCGTTTGCAGGCATTCCAGAAAACGCCGTAGCTGAACATGCCTTTATCGACGGGAAAGTTGCTGGCGAACATGCAGCGTTCGGCACCGAAAAGAGAAACGATGGTCTCAAACCACGGCATCCATGCCTGTGCCAGCATTTGCGAATCCGGCGGCGTCTCTGCCGCTGCGAAGTGAAACCCCCTGACCGTCATCCCAAAGCCGCTAATTTTTACGCATACGTTCGGCAGTTCCGCCAGACGTCGCATACCGTTTCGCCACTGCTGAAACATGTCCGGATCCCGTTCTGAACAGGGTCCAACGCCGACCGGCCCGCCGCAGTGATCGATCACAATCTGTAACGTTGGTATTTCCCGCGCCAGATCGGCAATCTCCTCCAGCTGCGTGTGGTAAACCCATACATCGAGCGACAATGCATGCCTCGCGAGACAGGCAGCGCCCCGGCGGAACGGAGCGCTCTGCGCCAGGCCTGCCGGTGGCGTAACCGGGCTGGAGGTTACCCGCGGATCGGGATGCCAGGCCAACGGATTGCGCATCCCACGCAGCCGCCCGCCGGATAACGCTATCGCGCGCTCAATGGCAGGCTGCATCGCGTCCCCCGCCAGTAAACTGAGCCCGCCGATGATGGCTTCGCATCCGAGCGCGTTTGCATAATGACCGCTGGCGAACATCGCGGCGATACCGCTGGCAAACTCGATTTCACCAAGCGGTTTAAGCGTCTCCGGCCCGTCGCGACGCAACATAGAGCGGCATTGCACATAGACCGATGAGACAACGCGATGCCCTGAGGTCTGGATATCGTCGCTGAACTCATGGGTGAGATAGCGGCCGGTTTGCCGATCCCAAAGATGATGATGCGCATCAATGATGGGCAGCTCGGGTTGTAATGGCGCTTCACGATGTAACGCAAGCCACTCGTTTCTGACCGCAAGGTGCGGCGCGGTAACGATCTCCATGAACACCTCGTTTTGTTTTACCCTGTACAACAGTGTTTTATTTTACAAAACTACTATAACGAGGCTGCCGTGTTTTTATCCAGTTAACGATTGGTTTAAATGATGTAAATAAGAGGTGAATCACAGATGTATAAGGTCGTTAAAAGCGGGGGAAGGGAGGGGCTAACAGAAATTAATATGTTTTCAATAAGTTAAAAATCAGCCTGAGTGACACCGATACAATGCCTCACCACGAGCAGCAGGCTCCTGCGTAAAACAGTGCGGGCAGCATACGCCACGCAGGCCCACGTAGCGCCGCCGGACAGTTGTTGTCGCCCGGCTTAGCGCAGCGCAAGCCGGGAAAATGCTGAATCTAACGCGCCAGATTATCGTAGCCGCGCCAGCGATAGTTGAGCACCGACAGCGCCCAACAGGCGACAAACAGCCCGACCACCACAAACCCGGCGTCGCCGAGGTTGTCGTTTAACACCCCGACCCAGCGCCATATTCCGCCGCTGAGCGCAAACTTATCCATCAGCAGACCCAGCGCTTCCAGGCCGCCGATAAACAGCGCCACCACCACCGAAGTGCCGGTGATGGTCATGTTGTAGTAAAGCTTGCGCTGCGGCTTGCTGAACGCCCAGCCGTAGGCGCCGACCATCAGCACGTTATCGAGGGTGTCCACCAGCGCCATGCCGCTGGCGAACAGCGCCGGGAAGACCATAATCGACCAGACGGAGATCCCGCTCGACGCGCCGGCGGCGGAGATGCCCAGCACGCCGATTTCGGTGGCGGTATCAAACCCGAGGCCGAACAGGAAACCGACCAGGTACATCTGCCAGCTGCGGCTGACCAGACGAAAGGTTTTGCCAAACAGCCAGCTCATCACCCCGCCGCCGCTGACGATCTCGTCGCTCACCGGCTCACCGCGCTTCCACGCCCGAAAGCTGCGCCAGACGCTGCGCAATATCACCAGGTTGATAAAGGCCATCGCCAGCAGAAACAGCGCCGACACCGCGGTGCCGATGACGCTGCCGGTGTCGTGCAGCCAGCTCATCTGCGCGCTGAAGGCCGTGGCGGTCGCGGCAATCGCCGCCGAGGCCAGCACCACAATCGACGAGTGGCCCAGCGAGAACCAGGCCCCGACGGCGAAAGGCCGCCGCCCCTGCTGCATCATCTTGCGGGTGACGTTATCAATCGCCGCGATATGGTCGGCATCCACCGCGTGGCGCAGACCGTAGCCCCAGGCCAGCAGGCTGGCGGCCATCAGCGCGCCGCTGTCGCCAAAGGCCTGCAGCGCCCAGCACCAGGCCAGTAGGTTCGCCGCGATCAACCCCAGCACCAGTCCCGCAGCGCGCGGCTGCTGGCGTAAAACTGTCATTATCATTGTTGTGTTCCTTGAGCCTGTCCGCGGGCGGCGGCGATCACCGCCTGACCATAGGCGATTGCGCCGTCGCCGGCCGGCAACTGCTGCGCAAACAGCAGAGTAAAATCCGCCAGATAAAAGGTCAATCGCGCCGCCAGCAGGCGGTTATGCAGCACTCCGCCGCTGCAGACCATCGTGTCGATGCCGCGGGCGGTGGCGCAGTCGCGGGCCATCGCCGCCAGTCCGCTGGCCAGGGCGTCATGGAATGCCCAGGCTTTTTGCGCCGGGGTCGCCTGCCAGCGCAGCCACTCTCGCCAGAAGGTGGCTAAGTCCAGCGCATTGCCGCGCCACGGCAGCGTGACCGGATGGCAGACGCCGGAGCAGCTGGCGGCCAGCGCCTCCAGCCTACAGGCCGCCTCGCCCTCATAGCTCAGGCTCTCCGGGGCGCAGTCCAGCGCGCAGGCGACGGCATCAAACAGCCGTCCGCAGGACGAGGCGCGCGGCGCGTTAATGCCGCGATCGATGGCCTGCGCCAGCAGCGGCCAGTTGCGCTGGCGCAGCGTACCGGTCTGCGGGTAATCCTGCCAGTCGGGGATAAAGGCCAGGCACTGAGCCAGCAGATTACGCCACGGCTGACGCGCCGCCAGGTCGCCGCCCGGCAGCGCGACGGCCGGCAACCCGCCGAGATGTTCGCACTGGCGATAGTTAACTTGCAGGCACTCCCCGCCCCATAGCGCGCCGTTCTCCCCCATGCCGATTCCGTCGAGGATCAGGGCGATGACGTCTCCGCCGTCGAGCGGCCAGCGGTGCTCCGCCAGGCACGCCGCAGCGTGAGCATGGTGATGTAGCACTGTCTCTACCGGCAGCGGCAGAGTCTCCGCCCACTGCGTCGAGCGATAGCCGGGATGGGCGTCAACCACCACCCGCTGCGGCATAAAGGCGTAGATGTTCTGCATCAGCTGTAGCGCGCTGCGCCACTGCTGCTCGACGCCCTCCTCGCCAAGATCGCCAAAGTGCTGGCTGAGAACCGCTTCGCCCCCGCGCGCCAGGCAGAAGGTGTTTTTCATGTCCGCGCCCAGCGCCAGCAGCGGCGGAACCTTCTCCAGACCCGGCGGCAGCGGCAGCGCATCCGGGACATAGCCCCGGGCGCGGCGCAGCATTTCTCCGCTTGAGCGCACCAGCGAATCATCCATCCGCTGCACGATGTCGCGGTTATGGAGCAAAAAGCCGTCGGCGATGTCGGCTAAGTCGTTGAGCGCCTGAGTATTACTTAACGCCGGCGGGCGGCCGCTAAGGTTGCCGGAGGTCATCACGATAGGGCGCGCCAGCGCCTGCAGAAGCAAATGCTGCAGCGGATTAGACGGCAGCATCACCCCAACTTCCGCAAGCCCTGGCGCAATCTCGTCGCACAGGCCGGAGACCTGCGCTTTGCTAATCAGTACGATGGGCGCCGCCGGGGAGCCCATCAGCGCCGCGGCGTCGGCAGGTAACCCCACCGCAGAGGGCAGCATCACCGCCAGCGGTTTCGCCGGACGGTGTTTCCTCGCCCGCAGTGTGGCAACGGCAGCGGGGTTGCCGGCGTCGCAGGCCAGATGAAAGCCGCCGACGCCTTTTATCGCCACGATGTCGCCCGCCGCCAGCCGGGCGATAGCCGACTGCAGCGCCGCCTCGCCGTCCAGCGTTTCCCCTTGCGCCCGCCACTCCAGTCGCGGCCCGCAGTCGGGGCAGGCCACCGGCTGGGCGTGAAACCGGCGATCGGCAGGATCGCGGTATTCCGCCTCGCAGGGCGGACAGAGCGGAAACGGCGCCATCGCGGTAAATGGCCGGTCGTAAGGCATCGCGCGAATAATGGTTAACCGCGGCCCGCAGTGGGTGCAGTTGATAAAGGGGTAGCGGTAGCGGCGCGCCCGGGGATCATTCATCTCCGCGAGGCACGCCGGGCAGGTCGCGGCATCGGGCACGATCTGGGTGCGCATCCGTCCCGCCCCGCTCTCGCGGATGGTGAAATCCTGCGGCGGAGCCGCCCAGCGATAAGGGGCGCAGACGACGCTGTCGATCCGCGCCAGCGGCGGGCAGTGGGCAGCGAGGGCGGCAGTAAAACCATCATCGTCCCCGGCCAACCGCACCAGCACGCCGTCGCCGTCGTTACAGACATCGCCACAGCGCGCCTGCCCCTGAGCCAGCTGCCAGACAAAGGGGCGGAACCCCACCCCCTGCACTTTACCGCGAATGCGGATTTGCACCCCGTTCATGCCTGAGCTTACCAGGCCAGCGCCGTGCGGCGACGTTTTTCCTGGTTCATCTGCTCCAGCTTGTTGCGGTCTACGCAGACCAGGGCGTGCGTCGGGCAGACCTCCATGCAGGCCGGGCCGCTGTCGCGGTGGAAGCAGAGATCGCACTTGTTGGCTTCGGCTTTTTCCGCCACGACGTTCAGTCCGGCGCCGCTATGGCGGATCACCGGCCGCACCACTACCTCCATCGCCCCATACGGGCAGGCGACGACGCAGGTTTTGCAGCCGATGCAGCGCTCCTGCATCACATGAACAAAGCCTTTATCGCGGCTGATGGCGCCGTTCGGGCAGACGTTGGCGCACGGGGCGTCCTCACACTGACGGCAGGCGGTGGCTGTGGAGACATTGACCCCTTTGATGACGTGAATACGCGGCTGAAAGGTGTGCGGCGTCAGGGAGGCGCAGTCCTGATGTTCCTGATGGGAGACCACGCAGGCTACTTCGCAAGTGCGACAGCCGATGCATTTGCTTGCATCGGCGATAATGAAACGGTTCATCCATTTCTCCAGCAGTAAGAGGGTTAGGCGCCGGAGTATGCATAATACGTTCCAGTTTTTATCTTATTGATAATAAATAAAATTAAATACTTAGCGCGCTGTCATCGTCAGTAGTGACGATGACAGCTGACGACGTCAGGCGCAGGGACCTGACACCAGCGACTCACGCTCGATCAGCGCCCCGGGAAAACTCTGCTGAACATTGAATTCCCCGCCATCGAGCATAAATATCAGGCGATTAATGCTCTCTTTAATCATCTCCGTCACCGGCACCCGGACGCTGGCGAGCGACGGCACCATGTACGGCGCCAGCACAATATCGTCAAACCCCACCACCGAGACCTGCTCCGGCACCTTAACGCCCAGCTGGTGAAGCTGCTTCATCGCCCCGATGGCCATATCGTCATTGCTCGCCACCAGCGCGCTGTAGGTCACCCCGCGCTGACGCAGGCTCTCCACCGCCGCCGCGCCGGTTTCCGGCGTCCAGCGCCCTTCGGCGATGAGCGCCTCGTTGAGGGTAATGCCGTGGCCAGCCAGCGCGTCTTTATAGCCGGCAAGGCGCTCGACGCCGGTGGGCGAGTCAAGGGAGCCGGTAATAAAGGCGATATCGCGGTGACCCAGGGCAATCAGCCGCTCCACCACCCGCATCGCCGACGCTTTTTGATCGGACCAGACGCAATGGCTGGCGTGGCGGCGCAGCCGGCGGTTCAGCACCATGATCGGCTGCGAGTGGTTCTCAACGATCTCGTCCATCTCGTCGACGGTGAGAAAGCGCGGGTAGATGATGATCGCATCGCAGCGCAGATCCAGCAGATACTGGATCGCTTCCCGCTCCTCTTGCGCGCTGTGCTTGCCGTCGGCGAGGATCAGCTGCCGCCCTTTATCCTCCGTCATCCGCGCCACGTGGTACAGCAGCTCGCTGAAATAGACGCCGTGGTAGAGGGTGTTGGTCACCACCAGGCCAAGGGTTTGCGTGGTTTTGGTCGCCAGGTTGCGCGCCAGCAGATTCGGTCGGTAGCCGCTCTCCGCCACCGCCTTAAACACCCGGTCTTTGGTCTCCTGGCTGACATAGCCGTTGCCCGACAGCACCCGCGACACGGTCGCCTTCGATACCCCCGCGCGCTTTGCGACCTCCAGCATCGTTGCCATGTGATTCTTCCTGTTGCAAAAGTTGCAGGCAGTGTACTGCACGTTTCTGGCTTTTACAGCACCCCCTGCTCACCACCGCGATCCTGCTCGCCGCGACGCTTCGCGATCAAAATCACAAAAATGAGATCATCTTTTTTTATTTCTTGTGCAATCAAATGAAACTCACCATGATTTTGTGGAACCGGTTTCCTATAAAGCATGGTATCGCCCGACGATGCGGCGCGGTAACAGATCAGTACCCTATTGATAAACAGGATAAAATCCGATGTCGAAAAATTATGCAGCCCTGGCGCCACAGATAGTCGCGGCATTAGGCGGAGTCGATAACGTCGTCGCCGTGACCCACTGCATGACGCGTCTGCGCTTCGTGGTCAAAGACAACGAACAGATCGATAGCCCTACCCTGAAAGGCCTGACCGGGGTGCTCGGCGTCGTGCGCAGCGATAACCAGTGCCAGGTGATCATCGGCAACACGGTCTCTCAGGCCTATCGCGAGGTCGTGAATCTGCTGCCTGGCGACCTGCGCCCGGTCGAGCCGCAGGGCAAAGCGCCGATCACCCTGAAACGCATCGGCGCCGGGATCCTCGACGCGCTGATCGGCACCATGTCGCCGCTGATCCCGGCGATTATCGGCGGATCGATGGTCAAGCTGCTGGCGATGATCCTCGAAATGAGCGGCGCGTTGCCGAAAGGCTCGCCGACGCTGACCCTCCTGACGCTTATCGGCGACGGCGCGTTTTTCTTCCTGCCGCTGATGGTGGCCGCCTCCGCGGCGGTGAAATTCAAAACCAATATGTCGCTGGCCATCGCTATCGCCGGGGTGCTGGTGCATCCCGGGTTTATCGAATTAATGGCCAAAGCCGCCCAGGGCGAACACGTCGAATTTGCCCTTATTCCGGTGACCGCAGTGAAATACACCTACACGGTGATCCCAGCGCTGGTGATGACCTGGTGCTTGTCGTATATCGAACGCTGGGTGGATCGCATTACCCCGGCGGTGACGAAAAACTTCCTTAAGCCGATGCTGATCGTGCTGATCGCCGCCCCGCTGGCGATCCTGCTGATTGGCCCGCTCGGCATCTGGATCGGCAGCGCCATTTCCGCGCTGGTCTATACGATCCACAGCTATCTCGGCTGGCTGTCGGTGGCGATCATGGGCGGGCTGTGGCCGCTGCTGGTGATGACCGGCATGCACCGGGTCTTTACGCCGACCATCATTCAGACCATCGCCGAAACCGGCAAAGAGGGCATGGTAATGCCGTCGGAGATCGGCGCCAACCTGTCGCTCGGCGGCTCGTCGCTGGCGGTGGCGTGGAAAACGAAAAACCCGGAATTGCGCCAGACGGCGCTGGCCGCCGCGGCATCGGCGATTCTGGCCGGTATTTCCGAACCGGCGCTGTACGGCGTGGCGGTGCGCCTGAAACGCCCGCTGATCGCCAGCTTAATCAGCGGCTTTATCTGCGGCGCGGTGGCGGGCATCGCCGGACTGGCCAGCCACTCGATGGCGGCGCCGGGGCTGTTCACCAGCGTGCAGTTTTTCGATCCAGCCAATCCAATGACCATCGTCTGGGTGTTTGGCGTGATGGCGCTGTCGGTAGTGCTGTCGTTTGCCCTGACGCTGATCCTCGGCTTTGAAGATATTCCCGTTGAACAGGCCGCCGCCGACGCCCGAGCGCGCCAGGCCCAGGCCCAGGCCCAGGCAACCCACGCCTGAACACACCATTAATAACGAGGTAACGCATGGCGAGTTTCCCACAGGGATTTTTATGGGGCGGCGCACTGGCCGCCAACCAGTCAGAAGGCGCATGGCGCGAAGGGGGGAAAGGGATGGCCACCGTGGATACCCTCCCCCACGGCGCCCACCGTCTGCCGGTAAAATTAGGCCTGGAGAAGCGCTTCACGCTTCGCGAAGACGAATTCTACCCCAGCCACGAGGCGATCGATTTCTACCACCGCTACAAGGAAGATATCGCCCTGATGGCGGAGATGGGGTTCAGCGTCTTTCGCACCTCCATCGCCTGGAGCCGCCTGTTCCCGCGCGGCGACGAGCAGCAGCCGAATCCGCAGGGCATCGCCTTCTATCGTTCGCTGTTCGAGGAGTGCAAAAAGCACGGTATCGAGCCGCTGGTGACGTTGTGCCATTTTGACGTGCCGATGCATCTGGTGATGGAGTACGGCTCCTGGCGCAACCGCAAAATGGTCGATTTCTTCAGCCACTACGCCCGCACCTGCTTTGAAGCTTTTGACGGTCTGGTGAAATACTGGCTCACCTTCAATGAAATCAACATTATGCTGCACAGCCCCTACTCCGGCGCCGGGCTGGTGTTTGAAGAGGGAGAAAATCAGGAGCAGGTGAAGTACCAGGCGGCGCATCACGAGCTGGTGGCCAGCGCGCTGGCGACAAAAATCGCCCACGAGATAAACCCGCAGAATCAGGTCGGCTGCATGCTGGCGGGCGGTAATTTCTACCCTTACTCCTGCAAGCCGGAAGATGTATGGATGGCGCTGGAGAAGGACCGCGAAAACCTGTTCTTTATTGACGTCCAGGCGCGCGGCGCCTACCCGGTATGGGCCGCGCGGGTATTCCGGGAAAAGGGGGTCACCATTGCGAAGCTGCCGGGCGATGATGAGATCCTCAAAAACACCGTCGATTTCGTCTCCTTTAGCTACTACGCCTCGCGCTGCGCCTCGGCGGAGATGAACGCCAGCAACACCAATGCCGCCAACATCGTCAAGTCGCTGAAGAACCCGCACATTCCAGCCAGCGAATGGGGCTGGGGCATCGACCCGCTGGGCCTGCGCATCACCATGAACATGATGTACGACCGCTATCAGAAACCGCTGTTCCTGGTGGAAAACGGGCTCGGCGCCCGGGACGAGATTGACGCCAGGGGGGAGATCAATGACGACTATCGCATCAGCTACCTGCGCGAGCACATCAAGGCGATGCGCGATGCCATCGGTGACGGTATTCCGGTGCTGGGCTACACCAGCTGGGGCTGCATCGATCTGGTCTCGGCGTCAACCGGCGAGATGAGCAAGCGCTACGGCTTTGTCTATGTCGATCGCGACGACGCCGGCAACGGCACGCTGGCGCGCAGGCGTAAAAAGTCGTTCTTCTGGTACCAGAAGGTGATAGCCAGCAACGGCGCCGACCTCGACTAAGCGCGTCTCCCGCGCTCGCCCGTCTCTCCGCGCTAACCGGGGGACGGGCGCTGCTTTCTGTTGCATCTATTACATGTTTTTTTCTCGAGCCTGATTCCAGTTTCTGGTTTGCCTCTCGTTCACAACAACTGGTATTTTATCCAGTATGTTTTCAGGGGTATCTTCAGCAAGGAGCACATCATGAACGCACAGCACACTACCGCAGCCGGAGGGATCGCCAGGGCCATTCGCCAGTTAACCGTGGGATATGTCAGAAAACGCCATGAGAACCGCAAAACGCGGGAGACGCGGCGCTACACCCGCCATGCGGCGCTGAGCCTGAACGGCGACTGGCTGGAGCAGGCGGGATTCCCGGTCGGCACGCAGGTCAGAGTCTCGGTGTCGCCCGGTAAATTAGTGATAGAGAATCTTGAGCTGGCGCCGCCGGTAACGGGGCTCCCGGCCGGTCAGTCGCGCGCCGTCGGGGAGCCCTGAGCACCGCTGGGTTAATCGTCTGCGGCTTCCAGCCGGGCAAAGCCGCCGTGGCCCTGCCAGCATGCCAGCTGCTGGTACACTCGGGCAACGGCGGCTTTCACCGTCTGGGTCATCGGATAATAAAAACCGACAATATCCGGCTGAATGCCGAGGAAGATCACTTCGCCGACGTCTTCTTTCAGCTGATCGACCAGATAGTTGAGCGGCATGTTATGGGTGGTCATCATAAACATCTCGGCGATGTCGTCGGGGTCGATGACGCGAATGTCGCCGGGGTTTAGGCCCATATCGGTGGCATCGACGATCAACAGGCGTTCGGGGCGTAATTCGCGGATCGCCACGATGTCGTTTTCCGGCGCGCTGCCGCCGTCGATGACCACCCACTGGCCGGCCGGGTTCGCCGCGCACATCTCCGCCAGCAGCGGGCCGGCGCCGTCGTCGCCCATCATACTGTTGCCGACACAGAGTAAAACGTCAGTCACGTAATCTCCTCACCATCAGGTAGATGGCGCTTTCCTGGTGAATATCATGCAGCATGCTGAGCATTGTTTTGCTCCACGCCTGCTGCTGCGGGGTCTGCGCGGACTGCGCTTTATCAAAGGCGTTGGCCAGCATTGCCACATGGCTGCTGTCGATGACGATTTCGCCATACTTCGGCACCCCCTCCATTTTGCGCCGCGCGACGCTGCCGGCCTCAAGGGTGGCGATCCATGCCAGATACGCGTCCCACGGGCAGCTCAGCGCCGCCTCGAGACAGTCGATAACGCCGAGGTGGTGGCCAATCGCCAGGCTGTAATAGACCACCTGCTGCGCCTGATCCGGCGTGGCGTCGTTCTCATCAATAAATTTACGGCTCAGCTGACTGAACACCACCGTCTCGCTCATCGGATACGCGCCCCCTCGACCACCTGGTTGAGATGGGTGACGATCTCGGTCAGACGCGGATCTTTCTCCGCCTCCAGCCAGCGCAGCACCTGGCTGTCGCCCTGGCCGAGCAGACGCATATAGTCGTCGGCAATCTGCCGGCCATAGCGATAGCCCGCCAGACGGCGCGCTTCGCGATCGATGCGCACCCGCAGGGGTTGCACCATATCGGCGTGCAGCAGCTCGGTCGGCTGTTCGTCAAGCTCGCCCGGCAGGCGGGCGTGAATTTTCTGCTCCAGCAGGCCGAGGGCCATGGCGAAGCCGTACAGGGTGGCGGCGGGCGTCGGCGGGCAGCCCGGGATATAGACATCGACCGGTACGATTTTATCGGTACCGCCCCAGACGCAGTACAGGTCGTGGAAGATGCCGCCGCTGTTGCCGCAGGCGCCGTAGGAGATACAAATCTTTGGATCCGGCGCCGACTGCCAGGCGCGCAGCGCCGGGGAGCGCATCGCGCGGGTCACCGCCCCGGTAAACAGCAGGATATCGGCATGGCGCGGCGAAGGCACCACCTTAATCCCGAAGCGTTCCGCGTCGAACAGCGGTGAAAGGGTAGCGAAAATTTCGATTTCACAGCCGTTACAGCCGCCGCAGTCGACGCGATAAACGTAGGCGGAACGTTTGATTTTCTTCAGCAGCGAGGCCTTCATGCTGGCGATGGATTCATCCACCGTCATCGGCACCGGAATGCCGTTTTCATCGCGTGGGCCAAGTAAAGTGCTCATCAGCTGGCCTCCCTCATGTGGCGGGTCAGTTCAATACGATCGGACGGCACCAGGCATTTCTGGCGCTTGCATTCCGGGCAGGTTTCGAAGCTTTCGCGGTGCAGCTCGGCGCGGGTATCGCCGTTATGCTTGAGCAGCGCGATGGCGTAGTCGATCTCCTTCTGCACCGCGAACGGACGCTGGCACTCCCGGCAGTGGCAGATAGCGAAGCGCGACTGCTGGAGGAAATCCTCTTTCTTCCACACCGCCAGCTCATACTCCGGCGACAGCTTAATCGCCGCCGTCGGGCAGACCTCTTCACAGCGGCCGCAGAAGATGCAGCGCCCGAGGTTGAACTGCCACGCCAGCTGGTTTGTGGTCAGATCGGTCTCGACCGTCAGGGCGTTCGACGGGCAGGCGTTCACGCAGGCCGCGCAGCCGATACACTGCTGCGGGTTATGCTCCGGCTTGCCGCGGAAGTTTTTATCTACCGGCATCGGCTCCAGCGGATAGGCGTGCGTCGCGGTGCCGGTCTTGATGACTTTTTTGATAAAGGTAAACATGGCGATTCCTTATTTCAGCGGCGAGTTTTTACGCTCGATGCTATAGCGCTCCAGCTCTTTGTACGGCACCACTTTGCTCTTCTTCTTGCGGACATCGACCACGGTCATGCGGTCGGTACAGGAGTAGCACGGGTCGAGGCTGCCGATGATCAGCGGCGCATCGGAAACGGTATTGCCGCGCAGCATATAGCGCAGAGTCGGCCAGTTGGCGTAGGTCGCTGCCCGGCAGCGCCAGCGGTACAGCTTCTGGTTGTCGCCGGTCATGCTCCAGTGGATATCATCCCCGCGCGGCGCTTCTGAGAAGCCCAGCGCGAAGCGGTGCGGAATATAGGTGAAGCCCTCCACCATCAGCGGACCGCCCGGCAGGTTATCGAGACCGTAATCAATCATGTTCAGCGCGGTATAAACCTCGTTGATCCGCACCTTGAGGCGGGAGATCACGTCGCAGCCCTGTTCGCTGTGGACTTCCATCGGCAGCAGGCCGTAGCCGACGAACGGGTGATCGGCGCGGGTGTCGCGGGCGTGGCCGCTGGCGCGCACCATCGGGCCGACGTTGCTGAAGTCGCGGGCGATTTCCGGGTCCAGACGGCCAATGCCGACAGTACGCTGCTCCATGTTCGGGGTGCTGAGCAGCATATCCACCAGCTCCTGCACTTCGCGACGCATCTGCTGCGCCAGCTGGCGGGTCTGGATCATGTCCTCTTTCAGCAGGTCGCGGCGGATCCCGCCGATCAGGTTCAGACCGTAGGTTTTCCGCGCGCCGGTGAGGATCTCGGCCATCTTCATCGAGGTTTCGCGCACGCGGAAGAACTGCATAAAGCCGGAGTCGAAGCCGGTGAAGTGGCAGGCCAGACCGAGGTTCAGGAGGTGCGAATGCAGGCGTTCCACCTCCAGCAGAATGGCGCGGATCATCTGCGCCCGCTCCGGCACCACGATGCCCATCGCATTCTCCACCGAGGTGGTATAAGCGGTGCTGTGGGCGAAGCCGCAGATGCCGCACACCCGGTCCGACAGGAAGGTGACTTCGTTATAACCCATGCGGGTTTCCGCCAGCTTCTCCATCCCGCGATGGACATAGAACAGACGGTAATCGGCATCGATAATATTCTCGCCGTCAACGAACAGGCGGAAGTGGCCGGGCTCATCGGAAGTGACGTGCAGCGGGCCGATCGGCACCACGTTGTTTTTCTTGCTGCCCAGCTCGTTGATGAACTCGTAGGTTTCGGCGTCGGTGGTCGGCGCCGGACGCTGGCGATAGTCCATGCTGTCTTTACGCAACGGATAGAGTTCGTCCGGCCAGTCGTCCGGCAGCACCAGACGGCGTTCGTCCGGCAGGCCAACCGGCACGAGGCCGTACATATCGCGCACTTCGCGCTCGCCCCACACCGCCGCCGGCACGCGCGGCGTCACCGATGGGTATTCTGGTTTGTTGGCATCCACTTCCACACGGACGGTGATCCAGCATTTGGTGCCCTGCTCCATCGACAGCACGTAATAGACCGCGTAGTGGCCGTTCAGCTTACGTTCATCGTTGCCGAACAGCACCGACAGCCAGCCGCCCTGCTGGTAGTAGAGAAACTCCACGACTTCCGGCAGGTAATTGACCTTCACGGTGATGGTTAACTGATCTTTGGTCTGCCAGGCTTCGTCCAGCACCACGCCCGGAAAGGCCTGGTGCAGCGCCGCAAGATAGTGTTGACCGATTTTTTCTTCAGACATGCTCAAACTCTCTTAATCACGCCACCAGCAAGGAGACGAAAGCTAAAAAGGCGAAACCAAACCCGGCCCAGGTGACGCGGGAGGTGGCACAGAAGCGCAGACGCGCCATGCTGTTTTCAAACAGCGCGATGATCAACACCCCAACCACCAGCTTGACGACGGCCACCACCAGCGCCAGCAGCAGGCCGCCGACGCTGAAGCTGGTCATCTGGCCCCACGGGAAAAAGACCCCGACAAACATCTGCAGCACCACCAGCTGTTTGAGGCTGATGCCCCACTTCAGGATGCCAAAGCCGCTGCCGCTGTACTCGGAAAGCGGCCCCTCCTGCAGCTCCTGCTCCGCTTCCGCCAGATCGAACGGCAATTTGCCCATCTCGATAAAGGTGGCAAAGGCGCAGGCGCACAGCGCCAGAATCAGTGGAATGCTGCGCGCTGCCGGCCAGTGATAAAGGGTGTCGGTGATACTGCTGATATGGGTGGAGCCCGCCACCTGCGCGGCGACCCACAGGCCCAGTAGCAGGATCGGCTCCACCAGCACGCCGAGCATCGCTTCGCGGCTGCTGCCCAGCGCGGTAAACGGGCTGCCGGTGTCCAGACCGGAAATCGCGAAGAAGAAACGGGCGATGGCGAACAGGTAGATCAGGGTGATGAGATCCCCAAGCACCGGCAGCGGAGAGTCCACCGTCACCACCGGCAAGGCGGTGGCGATGGTCAGCATCACGCCCACCATGACGTACGGCGTCAGGCGGAACACCCAGCCCGAGGCGTCGGGACCGACGCTCTGGCGGCCCAGCAATTTCAGGATATCCCGATACTCCTGCAGCACGCCCGGTCCGCGGCGGTTATGCAGCCGCGCGCGGGCGACGCGGACGATCCCGGATAACAGCGGCGCGACGGCAAACAGCGCCAGCGCCTGTAGCAATGCAATTAACAGACTCATTCTCAGGCTCCTCGGGAAATGACAATCACCACCAGCACCGCCAGCTCAACCAGCGCCATTCCGCGCAGCAGCGCCGGCGCCGAGGCCGATTGCCAGCCCGGCACCAGACGCACCGGGTTCAGCCAGTGACGCAGCTTCAGCAGCGGCGCAAAGGCCTCTTTCACCGGCATGGCGAAACCGTGGGCGGTGACCACCATCGACTGTTCGTGATCGTAGCCGCAGACCCAGGCCGCGCCGCGCGAGCGCGCCGCCAGGCGATCGCCTTTAAAGAAGATCATTAGCAGGAACGGCAGCAGCGGGCAGGCGATAAGCAGCAGCGCGATCATCGGCTGCGACACCACGCTCGACACCAGGGCCTGCAGCGGGAAGGCGCCGCTCACCAGCGGCAGCAGCCACGGCGCGGCGATGCCGCCAACGAGGCAGAAGACCGCCGCCATGACCACGCTCAGAGTCATCAGCCAGGGGGCGCAGGTGGCGTTTTCCGCCTCTTTGCTCCGCGGCGCGCCGAGGAAGGTGACACCATAGACTTTGGCCATACACATCACCGCCAGCGCGCCGGTGATCGCCAGGCCCACCGCCAGCAGCGGCCCCAGCAGACGGCCAATAAACAGGTCGCTGGTGCTCATTTTGAAGAAGGACTGGTAGATGACCCACTCGCCGGCGAAGCCGTTCAGCGGCGGCAAGGCCGCCATCGCCATCAGCCCCACCAGCATGGCGAGGGAGATCAGCGGCATTTTTTTACCGATGCCGCCCAGCTTCTCGATATCGCGATGGCCGGTGCGGAACCACACCGCCCCGGCGCCGAGGAACAGCGTAGTTTTGAACAGGCTGTGGTTAATCAGGTGATACATGCCGCCGATGAAGCCCAGCACCATCAGCGTGCTGTTGCGGGTGGCTACGCCGGTGACGAAGGCGCCCAGCCCCAGCAGGATGATGCCGATATTCTCCAGGGTGTGATAGGCCAGCAGGCGCTGAATGTTATGCTCCATCAACGCATACAGCCCGCCGATGAAGGCGGTGATCATCCCCAGCACCAGCAGCATCACGCCCCACCACAGCGGCGGCACGCCGCCGGCCAGCGAAACGGTTAACATGCCGTACAGACCGACCTTCATGACCACAGTGGAAAACAGCGCGGCGGCCGGCGCGCTGGCCCCGGCGTGAGCCTGCGGCGCCCAGCCGTGCAGCGGGATCGCCCCCGCCAGCAGGGCGAATCCCGCCAGCCCCGGCAGCCACAGCAGCGGGTTCTGCATCATATCCACCGCCTGGAGATTGATCTGCGCCAGCTCGAGGGTGCCGTAGGTCGACCACACCAGCCAGCAGGTCCATGCCATCAGCAGCGTGCCGAGACGACCCAGCGCAAACCACAGCTTACCGGAGGCGGCGCAGCCGGTGAGAAACGCCGCGCAGAGCGCCATGATCTCCGCCATCACCACCAGCGAACCGATATTGGTCACCACCACCGCGCAGGTGGCGGCGGCCAGCAGCAGGTTGACCAGCAGGCCGTTGGCCTTCACCTGCGGGTGGCGATGCCAGCTAATGTTAAACAGCGACACCGGCAGCGCCGACAGGCCGATGGCCAGCAGCCACAGGGCATTGACGCCGCCCACCCGCATTGTCAGATGGAGAAACTGCAGCATGCCGCCGTGGATCCGATCCGGCATCAGCAGCGCGGCGCCGCCGGCAACCACCAGCATGGCGCTGGCCACCGCGCCGCCGATCCCGGCAATGGCGCCGCTGAGCGGCTTACGCATGGCAAACACAAAGGCCAGCACGGCGCTGGCGGCGTACCACGTCACCGCCTGATTGACTAATCCAATTACACTCATTCCCTCTCCCCCTGTTGCGCCTGGAACAACGACAAGTCGCCAAGGTCGGTATTAAAGGTCAGCTGGCGTTTACGCTTGCTGGCCTGGGTGATATCACGGCTATCCACCAGCATCAGCGCTTTGGTCGGACAGGTCCGCACGCAGGCCGGGCCCTGGTCATCGAAATGGCAGAGGTCGCATTTCATGGCAATGGCGCGCACGCCCGGCACCCAGTCGAGCAGCGAGCTGACGCGGGCTGGCGCCGGCGGCGCGGGGGGCGCCAGCCGGGTATTGGCATTGGCCGGAATATCCAGCGGACGGCTGCCGGAAAATTCGATCGCGCCAAACGGGCAGGCGATGCCGCACAGTTTGCAGCTTACGCACAGGCTCTCGTTGAGCTGGACGGCGCCATCGACGCGCTGGATGGCGTTTACCGGGCAGACAGCGGCGCAGGGGGCGTCTTCGCAGTGGTGGCACATCTGCGGTGCCGATTCTTTTTCATTACGCATCACCTGCAGCCGCGGCATAGCCTGCAGGCCGTGCTGGCGATGCGTCTCAGAGCAGGCGGCTTCGCAGGTGCGGCAGCCGATACAGACAGTGGAGTCAGCAATTACAAAACGGTTCACCGGGTCATCCTCGGGTGAAAGTCACTTTTGACGAAATCAGGTTGCGCAGGTGTCATTTTCGACACGTGTCGACACCTTGCGATCAGTGGGTCTGGGCCAGATGGCTTAAGTCCACCGGTTGGTCTTGCTCCATGGCGTCGTACAGACGGTCATAGACGGTGGCGATAATCGCCAGATAATGCTCCAGCACCTGGTCGCGGGAGCGGTTGCTGATCCGCCCGTCCACCGTGCCATCCGCGGCGAGCGTGGCCTGAGCAATCAGATACTTATCACCGCCGCCTTTGTTTTCGACGTAGTATTCGATGGTGTGGCTGTTGAAGCCTTCCGCCAGGGCGACGAACACCTGAAAATGGCCGAACAGCACGAAGCACAGCTCTTTGTCCGGCGCGCAGCTCATCGCGTGATGCAGGCGGGCTTTCGACAGGGTGATCCCCTGAACCAGCGAGTTACAGTAGATATGCCACTGTTCCTGCTGCTGCCGGTGACGGTCGGCGATGTAATCCGCCTTTTCACTTATTTCCCAAATAGTCATATCGGTTTCTCCGTAGCATGAGATGCACCGTCTAAGCATTTTCCGTGCCACATTTTATTTATTTGATTTAATTATGTTTTTATATTTATTCCCTGCCGACGCGACATGTCGATGACAGCCCCGGCGCGTCGTCATCGACATTTCCTGCCGCCACGAGTCCTTTCTGGCACCGTTATTGCATAAAAGGCGCATCGCGATACGGAGGCGACTATGCACGAAATCACCCTCAGCCAGCGGGCGCTGGAAATTATTGAACAACAGGCGCAGCAGGCCGGCGCGCGGCGGGTGACCGGCGTGTGGCTTAAGGTGGGAGCATTTTCCTGCGTGGAAGCCAGCGCCCTGACCTTCTGCTTTGAGCTGGTCTGCCGCGGCACGCTGGCGGAGGGGTGCGAACTGCATATCGCCGAACAACAGGCTGAATGCTGGTGCGAACGCTGTCAGCAGTACGTCCATCTTGTCTCGCAGCACGTCCGCCGCTGCCCGCACTGCAATAACGACCAGCTACAGATCGTGGCGGATGACGGCTTACAGATTCAGCGTTTAGAATTGGAGTAAATTATGTGTACAACATGCGGCTGTGGAGAAGGCAACCTCTATATTGAAGGAGACGAACGAAACCCGCATTCCGCGTTCCGCAGCGCCCCCTTCGCGCCCGCCCCACGCCAGACGATGACCATCACCGGCGTAAAAACCGACCACTTCGCCCCCACCCGCACGACAGAGGGCGATCTGCATTACGGCCATGGCGAAGCGGGGACTCACGCCCCGGGCCAGAGCCAGCGGCGCATGCTGGAAGTGGAAATCGACGTGCTGGATAAAAACAACCGTCTGGCGGCGCGCAACCGCGCGCGCTTTGCGGCGAAGCAGCAGCTGGTGCTGAATCTGGTTTCCAGCCCCGGCTCCGGCAAAACCACCCTGCTCACCGAAACCCTCACCCGGCTGAAAGGGCGTGCCGACTGCGCGGTGATTGAAGGCGACCAGCAAACGGTCAATGACGCCGCCCGCATTCGCGCCACCGGCACCCCGGCGATTCAGGTCAACACCGGGAAAGGCTGCCATCTCGACGCCCAGATGATCGCCGACGCCGCCCCGCGCCTGCCGCTGGCTGACCACGGCATTCTGTTTATTGAAAACGTCGGCAACCTGGTCTGCCCGGCGAGCTTTGATCTCGGCGAACGCCATAAGGTGGCGGTGCTGTCGGTCACGGAAGGCGAAGACAAGCCGCTGAAGTATCCGCATATGTTCGCCGCCGCCAGCCTGATGCTGCTCAACAAGGTCGACCTGCTGCCGTATCTCAATTTCGACGTCGAGAAGTGCCTGGCCTGCGCCCGCGAGGTCAATCCGCATATTGACATTATCCTCCTCTCCGCCACCAGCGGCGAAGGCATGGATCAGTGGCTCACCTGGCTGGAGACGCAGCAATGTGCATAGGCATTCCGGGACAAATTTGCGCCATCGACGGCGTGCTGGCGAAGGTGGAAGTCTGTGGCATTCAGCGCGACGTCGACCTGACGCTGGTGGGCGCCGTTGACGAGCAGGGCCAGCCGCGTCTCGGCCAGTGGGTGCTGGTGCACGTCGGGTTCGCCATGAGCGTGATTAATGAAGCCGAAGCCCGCGACACTCTCGAAGCGCTGCAAAATATGTTTGACGTAGAGCCGGACGTCGGCGCCCTGCTGTACGGCGAGGAGCGATAATGCGTTACGTTGACGAATACCGCGCCCCTGAGCAGGTCATGCAGTTGGTGGCCCATCTTCAGCAGCGTGCCCATCTGCTGCCGCACACCGCCGCGCGACCGCTGCGCATCATGGAGGTCTGCGGCGGTCATACCCATGCCATTTTTAAGTTCGGTCTCGACCAGCTGTTGCCGGAGAATATCGAATTTATTCATGGGCCCGGCTGCCCGGTGTGCGTCCTGCCGATGGGGCGCATCGACGCCTGCATTGAGATTGCCAGCCGTCCGGGGGTTATCTTCTGTACCTTCGGCGACGCCATGCGCGTACCGGGCAAAAACGGCTCACTGCTGCAGGCGAAAGCCCGCGGCGCCGATGTCCGCATCGTTTATTCGCCGATGGACGCCCTGTGGCTGGCGCAGCAAAACCCGCAGCGTGAGGTGGTCTTTTTCGGTCTCGGTTTCGAAACCACCATGCCCGCCACCGCCCTCACCCTGCGTCAGGCGCGGGAGCGCAACGTCGATAACTTTTTCTTTTTCTGCCAGCACATCACCCTGCTGCCGACCCTGCGCAGTCTGCTGGACCAGCCTGACAACGGTATCGACGCCTTTCTCGCCCCCGGCCACGTCAGTATGGTGATCGGCACCGAAGCCTACGGCTTTATCGCCAGCGACTATCATCGCCCGTTAGTGGTCGCCGGTTTCGAACCTCTTGATCTACTGCAAGGCGCGGTGATGCTGGTTGAGCAGACAATAGCGCAGCGTAGCGAGGTGGAAAATCAGTACCGCCGCGTAGTGCCGGATGCCGGCAACCCGCTGGCGCAGGCGGCGATGGCCGACGTGTTTCGCCTTGATGGCGACAGCGAATGGCGCGGTCTGGGGGTCATCAGCGACTCCGGCGTGCACCTCACGCCGGCCTATCAGCGCTTCGATGCCGAGGCCCATTTCCGCCCGGCGCCGCAGCGCGTGTGCGACGACCCGCGCGCCCGCTGCGGCGAGGTGTTGACCGGCCGCTGTAAACCGCACCAGTGCCCGCTCTTCGCCAGCACCTGCAATCCGCAAAGCGCCTTTGGCGCGCTGATGGTCTCCTCGGAAGGGGCCTGCGCCGCCTGGTATCAATATCGCAGTCAGGAATATGAAGCATGAAAAGCGTCCAGTTAGCCCACGGTAGCGGCGGTCAGGCAATGCAGCAGCTGATCGGCGACCTGTTTATGCAGGCTTTCGCCAACCCCTGGCTGGCGGAGCAGGAAGATCAGGCGCGTCTCGATCTGGCGGCGCTTGCCGCCCAGGGGGATCGTCTCGCCTTCTCCACCGACAGCTATGTGATTGACCCGCTGTTCTTTCCCGGCGGCAATATCGGCAAGCTGGCCGTCTGCGGTACCGCCAACGATGTGGCGGTCAGCGGCGCCATCCCCCGCTATCTTTCCTGCGGGTTTATTCTTGAAGAGGGGCTGGAGATGGCTACCCTGGAAGCGGTGGTCGCCAGCATGGCCGATACCGCCCGGGCGGCAGGGATCGCTATCGTTACCGGCGACACCAAAGTGGTGCCGCGCGGCGCGGCGGATAAGCTGTTTATTAACACCGCCGGCATCGGCGCCATCCCGGCAGACGTTCGCTGGGGGACGCAGCAGATCAGCGCCGGCGATGTGCTGCTGGTCAGCGGCACGCTGGGGGATCATGGCGCCACCATCCTTAATCTGCGCGAGCAGATGGGGCTCGACGGCGCGCTGTCCAGCGACTGCGCGGTGCTGACGCCGCTGATCCAAACCCTGCGGCCGCTGCGCGGCGTCAAAGCCCTGCGCGACGCCACCCGCGGCGGCGTCAACGCCGTCGCCCATGAGTTCGCCGCCGCCAGCGGCTGCGGCATTGAACTGCACGAGGCGAAGCTGCCGGTCAACGACACCGTGCGCGGAGTCTGCGAGCTGCTCGGGCTGGATGCCCTGAACTTCGCCAATGAAGGCAAGCTGGTGATCGCCGTCGCCCGCGAAGAAGCGGAAAACGTGCTGGCGCATATACGGTCTCACGCCCTGGGACGCGAGGCGGCGATAATCGGCGAGGTGGTCGCCCGCCCGGGCGTGCGTTCCGTCGGGCTGTACGGCGTAAAGCGGACGCTCGATCTTCCCCACGCCGAGCCGCTGCCGAGAATTTGTTAACGACGGCGTCGGGTCCCGGATAGCGGCTGGCGCCTTATCCGGGCTACAACACGGCGCGCACATGTAGCCCGGCTAAGCGCAGCGCGAGCCGGGAAAAGCCAGCATGATTGTCCCGCCCAAACCAGCGGGTGCCCACGGATGGGTTAAAGCGGCAATAACCGCTTTATTAACATACTATTATTTGTACCATCATTTTCTTATGCGCCGCGTTGCCGGCGCGTTTTGGATGTAAGCCATGTCGTATACACCGATGAGCGATCTCGGCCAGCAGGGTCTGTTTGATATCACCCGGCTTTTATTACAGCAGCCCGATCTGGCTGCGCTGAGCGAAACCCTGACCCGCCTGGTGCAACAGTCCGCACTGGCCGACGAAGCGGCCATTATCCTGTGGAACGCAGGCAACCACCGCGCGGCCAGATACGCCTGCGATGAGGCAGGCCAGCCGGTGAGCTATGAAGATGAAACCGTGCTCGCCCACGGACCGGTGCGCCGCTTACTCTCCCGGCCGGATGCCCTGCATTGCGATCATGAGACCTTTGCCGACACCTGGCCGCAGCTTATCCGCAGCGGGATCTATCGCCCGTTCGGGTACTACTCGCTGCTGCCGCTGGCGGCCGACGGGCGGATCTTCGGCGGTTGCGAATTTCTGCGCCGTGACAACCGGCCATGGAGCGAGAAAGAGTTCCAGCGACTGCATACCTTCGCGCAGATCGTCGCCGTCGTCAGCGAGCAGATTCAGAACCGGGTCAGTAACAACGTCGATTACGATCTGTTGTGCCACGAGCGCGACAACTTCCGCATTCTGGTGGCGATCACCAACGCGGTCCTCTCACGTCTGGATATCGACGAGCTGGTCAGCGAGGTGGCGAAAGAGATCCATCGCTACTTCCGGATCGACGCCATCAGCGTGGTGCTGCGCAGCAACCGCAAAGGGAAGCTCAACATCTATTCCACACACTATCTCGATGCCAGCCATCCGGTTCACGACCAGAGCGAGGTAGATGAAGCGGGCACCCTCACCGAGCGCGTGTTCAAAAGCAAAGAGATGCTGCTGCTTAATCTGCACGAGCATGACACCCTCGCGCCGTACGAGAAAATGCTCTTCGAAATGTGGGGCAACAAGATCCAGACCCTGTGCCTGCTGCCGCTGATGTCCGGCAACACCCTCCTCGGGGTGCTGAAGCTGGCGCAATGCGACGAACAGGTATTTACCACTACCAATCTCAAGCTGCTGCGGCAGATCGCCGAGCGGGTGTCGATCGCTATCGATAACGCCCTCGCCTACCGTGAAATTCAGCGCCTGAAAGAGCGACTGGTGGATGAGAACCTCGCCCTCACCGAGCAGCTCAACAATGTCGAGAGCGAATTCGGGGAGATCATCGGCCGCAGCGAGGCGATGAACAATGTGCTCAAGCAGGTCGAGATGGTGGCCCACAGCGACAGCACCGTGCTGATCCTCGGCGAAACCGGCACCGGCAAAGAGCTTATCGCCCGCGCCATTCATAACCTCAGCGGACGAAACAGTCGGCGGATGGTGAAGATGAACTGCGCCGCGATGCCCGCCGGACTGCTGGAGAGCGATCTGTTCGGCCACGAACGCGGAGCCTTCACCGGGGCCAGCGCCCAGCGTATCGGCCGCTTCGAACTGGCGGACAAAAGCTCCCTGTTCCTTGATGAAGTGGGCGATATGCCGCTGGAGCTGCAGCCCAAGCTGCTGCGCGTTCTCCAGGAGCAGGAGTTCGAACGCCTGGGGAGCAACAAGCTGATCCAGACCGACGTCCGACTGATCGCCGCCACCAACCGCGATCTCAAGCAGATGGTTATCGACAGGGAATTTCGCAGCGACCTCTACTACCGGCTCAACGTGTTCCCGATCCACCTGCCGCCGCTGCGCGAGCGCCCCGACGATATCCCGCTGCTGGTGAAGGCCTTTACCTTCAAAATCGCCCGCCGCATGGGACGCAATATCGACAGTATTCCGGCGGAGACCCTGCGTACCCTGACGCGCATGGAGTGGCCGGGCAACGTGCGCGAGCTGGAAAACGTCATCGAACGGGCGGTGCTGCTGACCCGCGGCAACGTGCTGCAGCTCTCCCTGCCGGAGCGGGATATCGTCGAGCCTCCGCGGTCGCCAGAGGTCTTGCCTGAGGAAGGCGAAGATGAATATCAGCTGATCGTCCGGGTGCTGAAGGAGAGCAACGGCGTGGTGGCCGGGCCGAAAGGCGCCGCCCAGCGGCTGGGGCTGAAGCGCACCACGCTCCTGTCGCGCATGAAGCGGCTGGGCATTAATAAAGACGAGCTGGTGTAGCCTCGCCTGCTATTTATTTATCATCGCAGGTGTTGCTGGCCGGGCAAGGCGTCGCCGCCACCCAGCACACACGCAGCACTTCCCCCCGAAGACGCCCGGCTTGCGAGCCGGTAAACCGAATACCGCATGTCACCCGGGTCAGCACAATGCAGCCCGGGTTAATTTAAATCCCCGTGACAAAATCGTTCTCGCTCTAATCATTATCCACGCATGCAAATAAGAATTATTTTCATTTATAAATAGCTTGTGCTATATAACATAGCAATGGCTATAAACGCTGGGAAATTAACCACATCATTGCGAGGGATCCTATGCTGCACCTGACACCGCTGAAATCATTGCTGCTGGCCAGCGCGCTGGCCCTGCTGGCCGCGGCGCCGGCCTCGGCGCAGGAGAAATTCAGGGTTATCACCACCTTCACGGTTATCGCCGATATGGCGCAGAACGTGGCCGGCGATGCCGCCGTCGTCAGCTCCATCACCAAACCGGGCGCGGAGATCCACGACTACCAGCCTACCCCCGGCGATATCAAACGCGCGCAGGGGGCGCAGCTGATCCTCAGCAACGGTCTCAATCTCGAACGGTGGTTTGCCCGCTTTTATCAACACCTGCAGGGCGTCCCGGAGGTGGTGGTCAGCGAGGGGATCCAGCCGATGGGCATCAGCGCAGGCCCCTATAGCGGGAAGCCCAATCCCCATGCCTGGATGTCGGCAGATAACGCCCTGATCTATGTCGATAATATTCGCGATGCGCTGGTGAAATACGATCCGCCTCACGCCGACACCTATCGCCGCAACGCCGAGGCCTATAAAGAGAAGATCCGCCAGACGATGGCGCCGCTGCAGGCCAGACTGGCGCAGCTGCCGGCGGATAAGCGCTGGCTGGTCACCAGCGAGGGAGCCTTCTCCTATCTGGCCCGCGACTATGGCCTGCGCGAACTGTATCTGTGGCCGATTAACGCCGACCAGCAGGGCACTCCGCAACAGGTGCGCAAGGTTATCGACACCATGAAGAAAGAACAGATCCCGACCATCTTCAGCGAAAGCACCATCTCCGATAAACCGGCGCGTCAGGTGGCGCGCGAAGCCGGCGCCCACTACGGCGGCGTGCTGTATGTCGATTCGCTGAGCGCCGCCGACGGCCCGGTGCCGACCTGGCTCGACCTGCTGCGCGTCACCACCGAAACCATCGTCAACGGTATCCAGGACGGGATGAGGAAACAGCCATGAATACTGCGCAAGCGGGTCTGTATGTCGACCAGCTCACCGTCACCTGGCGCAACGGCCACACCGCCCTGCGCGACGCCTCGTTCAGCGTACCGCGCGGCTCTATTGCCGCGCTGGTGGGGGTTAACGGCTCGGGTAAATCCACACTGTTTAAAGCGCTGATGGGCTTTGTGCGCGTCGGTCACGGCGAGATCGCCATCCTCGGTCAGCCGGTCAACCGCGCGCTGCGCCAGAACCTGGTCGCCTATGTCCCGCAGTCGGAAGAGGTGGACTGGTCCTTCCCGGTGCTGGTGGAGGATGTGGTGATGATGGGCCGCTACGGCCATATGGGCTGGCTGCGGCGGGCAAAGCCGCGCGATCGCGAGATTGTCGATGCCGCGCTGGCCCGCGTGGGCATGAGCGAGTACCGCCATCGGCAAATTGGCGAGCTCTCCGGCGGGCAGAAAAAGCGCGTCTTCCTTGCCCGCGCCATCGCTCAGCAGGGCCAGGTGATCCTGCTGGATGAGCCTTTTACCGGCGTCGATGTGCAAACCGAAGCGCGGATCATCAGCCTGCTGCGCGAGCTCCGCGATGAGGGCTGTACCATGCTGGTCTCCACCCATAATCTCGGGTCCGTAAGTGAATTTTGCGATTACACGGTGATGGTAAAAGGCACCGTGCTGGCCAGCGGCCCGACAGAAACCACCTTCACCGCCGAGAATCTGGAGCGGGCTTTCAGCGGCGTACTGCGCCACGTCTCGCTCACCGGTGCGGAAACGCAGATTATCACCGATGACGAGCGGCCGTTTATCAGCCGGCGCGCGGCGGGAGACCCACGATGAGCTGGCTGCTGGAGCCGTTTGGCTATCACTATATGCTCAATGCGATGTGGGTGGCGGCGCTGGTGGGCGGCGTCTGCGCCTTTCTCTCCTGCTACCTGATGCTGAAGGGCTGGTCGCTGATTGGCGACGCCCTTTCCCACTCGATTGTGCCCGGCGTCGCCGGGGCCTATATGCTCGGTCTGCCGTTTGCCCTCGGCGCGTTTCTCTCCGGCGGCCTGGCGGCGGGCAGTATGCTGTTTTTGCAGCAGCGGTCGCGGCTGAAAGAGGATGCGATTATCGGCCTGATCTTCTCCTCCTTCTTCGGGATCGGGCTGTTTATGGTGTCGCTGAACCCGACGTCGGTGAATATCCAGACTATTATCCTCGGCAATATTCTGGCCATCGCCCCGGAGGATATTATCCAGCTGGCGGCGATCGGCTTTATCTCGATGGCGATCCTGCTGTTGAAGTGGAAAGATCTGATGGTGACCTTCTTCGATGAGCACCACGCCCGCTCGATTGGTCTGAACACCCGCGGCCTGAAGCTGCTGTTCTTTACCCTGCTGGCGGCCTGCACCGTAGCGGCGCTGCAGACCGTCGGCGCCTTTCTGGTTATCTGCCTGGTGGTCACCCCCGGCGCCACCGCCTGGCTGTTAACCGACCGCTTCCCGCGCCTGCTGGCCATCGCCGTCGCCATCGGCAGCCTGACCAGCTTCTTCGGCGCCTGGCTCAGTTACTACCTCGACGGCGCCACCGGCGGCATTATCGTGGTGGCGCAAACGCTGCTGTTCCTCATCACCTTTATCTTCGCGCCGAAGCATGGCCTGTTGGCCAACCGCCGCCGCGCCGGGGAGGCCGCATGCTGAATCTGATCCTGGCCCCGTTCCAGTTTCCTTTTATGGTCAACGCGATAACAGTATCGATGGTCGTTGCCGTGCCCTGCGCGCTGCTGTCAGTCTTTCTGGTGCTCAAAGGCTGGGCGCTGATGGGCGACGCGATGAGCCACGCGGTCTTTCCCGGCGTGGTGCTGGCCTACATTATCGGCATCCCCTTCGCCATCGGCGCGTTTATCGCCGGACTGCTCTGCGCCGTGACGACCGGTTTTCTCGACGACAACAGCCGCCTCAAACGCGATACCATCATGGGGATTGTCTTCTCCGGCATGTTTGGCGCCGGGCTGGTACTGTACGTAGCGATCCGGTCCGACGTCCATCTCGACCATATTCTGTTCGGCGATATGCTCGGGATCTCCCTCAGCGATATTGGACAAACGGCGGCTATCGCGCTGGTGATCGCGCTGATTATCGGGCTGAAATGGCGGGATTTTTTGCTGCACGCCTTCGATCCGACGCAGGCCAAAGCCAGCGGCCTGCGCGGCGGACTGCTGCATTACGGCATGCTGTGCATGATCGCCCTGACCATCGTCGCGACGCTGCAGTCGGTAGGGATTATCCTGTCGATTTCGCTGCTGATTGCCCCAGGGGCGATCGCGCTCCTGCTGGTACGGCGCTTTATCCACGCCCTGCTGCTGGCGGTGGCGGTAGCGGTCTGCTGCTCGGCGGGAGGGGTGTGGCTGGCGTTTTATCTCGATAGCGCGCCGGCGCCGACTATCGTGGTGCTGTTCAGCGCGCTGTTTGTGGTCGCCTTTGTGACAAGCACGATCCGGGATAGTCAGAAACAGAAGGCTTCATCACCCATCCCCGGTGGCGGCTAACGCCTTACCGGGGCTGCGCTTGTCCCCCGGCTGCGCGCAGCCCAGGCCGGGGAAAGGCCGCTATTTTTTCGGTCGATATTTTTCCGGCAGCGGCGGCACCGGCCGCCTGTCATCCAGCAGATGGCGAAGGGTCAGGATCGGGTGGCGCCAGAGCATTCGTGGCCCGGCCCAGCGCATAATCTGCTTCATCTCTTCGCGCTTCGCCGGCTGATAGCAGTGTACCGGACACTGCTTGCAGGCCGGTTTATTGTCGCCAAACACGCACTTATCAAGCCGCTTGTCGGCGTAGGCGTTCAGCGCCTGATAGTGCTCGCCGTCGTCGCGGGCATCCGGACAGCGGCGCTGATAAAGCCCAATCATCCGACCGATCGTCTGCTTTTCACGTTCGATGCGTTTGCCCACCGTCAACTTCCCTCCCCACAAAAAGATGCATAAATAATACACCTTTTAAACGAGCCACGCAGCCGCTTTCCTGACGATTAGGTCGGGTTAGCGGGTTTATCAACATGCCCCAATGCTTTTTCCGGGAAGCAGACATCGCGCACCCGGCGTTTCAGCTCTGCCGCATCCGGAAAGCCGCCATCCTGCTTCCGCTCCCAGATCTGCTGGCCGTCGATATCGATAGTGAAGATCCCGCCGGTGCCCGGCACCAGCGTCACCGAGGCGATATCGGTGCTGAAGGTGTGTAACAGCTCCTGCGCCATCCAGCTGGCGCGCAGCATCCAGTTGCACTGGGAACAATAGGTGATGGTGATAGCCGCTTTTGAATACATCGTCTTCTCGCTCAGGCTGAAAGGGCACAGTGTAAACAAAGTGCAGTTTAAATGAGGAATACATGAATATTTTGCTGCAAACGATAATACCTATCATTACCATTCGCAATCAACAAATGGAGTGAGACCCTATCCGCAACGGAAAAGACGGAGCAACCTGCAACTCTGGAAGTAACGCGTGAGCCGATACTAATAACGATCAAGGCGTGGCGACTATGTACAAATCGACTCCGTCAGCAGCAGGGTATAAAAAACGCCTGCTGGTGACCTCTTTGCTTGCAGCAATTTATCAAACTTCTGCCGTCGCAGCAGGCACTTCCGCCATCGGCGGCGAGGCGGTGGATGACACCTCGGAACAAATGACCGTCACCGCTCCCGCGCCGGCGCAAAAAGCCGGTAACGAGCACAGCATCAGCGCCCGGGAGCTGGAGGACAAAGGCGCTAACGATTTCGGCTCGATCATGCGCTATGAACCGCTCATCAGCGCCACCGGGGCCAGCGGCGGCTCCGGCAACGGCAAAAGCGGCTTCGACCGCGGGGGCTACACCGGCTACAACATTCGCGGCATGGAGAGCAACCGCGTCGGTATCGACGTGGACGGTATCGCCCAGCCCAACGCCACCGGCCGCGGCTACGTCGGCCGCTCGGGGCTCAATACCTTCGGCATCGGCCGCGATTATATCGACCCGTATATGTACGGCAGCGTGGATATCCAGTCCGGCGCCACCTCGACGGAAACGGCCAACAGCGCCATCGGAGGGAATGTCTCCTTCCGCCCGAAATCGGCGGATGATTACCTGCGCCCGGGTAAAACCAGCGCCTTCGGCTATCGCAGCGGCTACGACTCCGCGGATCGCAGCTGGCACAACGGGGTGACCGTCGCCGGCGGCGATGAGTTCCTGCGCGGCATTTTGGTCTACAGCCGCCGCGACGGCCAGGAAACCGAAAATAACAGCGACACCGTCGACGCCTACCCGGCGAACTGGCACTCCGATGCCTTTCTGGCCTCCGGGATCTGGCAGCCCAACGACGAGCACAAGCTAACCAGCACCTTCGACTATTACCACAAAACCAACCACACCCACTACGATACCTGGGATTCCAGCGGTAACAGCACCATCGGCACCGCCAACCAGACCAGCCAGACCCGACGCTGGGGCCTGAGCCTGAAGGATGACTGGACGCCGATGAATGACTACCTCGACAGCGTCTCCACGAAAATCTACTACCAGCATACCGAAGCCCATGACTGGACGTATATGCCGGACAGCGTCACCCGCAGAATGCAGACGGTGAACTCCAACTACGACACCGACACCTGGGGCCTGCAGACCGCGCTGGCGAAAACCCTGGGCCGCCACGATCTGAGCGCCGGTTTCAACGCCAGCACCAGCAAAACCCAGCGGCCGTTCAGCCAGTCGCCGATCCCCAGCGTTTACAGCGAGATCATGCAGCCGGAGGCGGACAGCCGCAGCTACACTCTCGGCGGCTTTGTCCAGGATAAGATCAACTTCGACCTTGATAGCCACAACTTCGCCATTATTCCCGGCGTGCGCGTGGTGCATCAATCGACGAAGCCGGAAAATCTGTCCGACCTTGCCGCCAACAGCAGCGCGCTGACCGAATCGTCGGTGGCGAATCTGTACGGTAAAAACAGCGATACCCAGGTTCTGCCGTCGTTGACTTTCCAGTACGACCTCACCCCGCGCCTGATGACCTACCTGCAGTACCAGCGCGGCGCGCAGTTCCCCAACGCCAGTCAGCTGTATGGATCCTGGAACCTTGGCTCCAGCTACGCCGGCAGCCAGCAGTATGCCCTGATCGGCAATACCGATCTGAAGACGGAAACCAGCGATAATCTCGAGTGGGGGCTGAAGGGGGAAGTTACCGAAGGCATCACCCTGCGCACAGCGCTGTTCTACAACAGCTATAAGAACTTTATCGCCTATACCCGCTATACCCGGGCGAATAATCCGGGCCAGTTCACTAACGTGCCGTCGAATATCTACACCATTTATCAGGCGGAAAACCGCGATAAGGCCTATATCTACGGCGGTGAAATCAGCACTAAATTTAACTTTGGCACCTGGTATGAGCAGGTGGACGGCCTGAGCGCCACCCTCGCCCTCGGCTATAGCGAAGGGAAATCGAAATCCAGCTACAGCGGCGATAAATACGTCGACCTCGACAGCGTAGCGCCGATGAAAGCTATCGTCGGCGTGGCGTGGGACGATCCGGCGAAACGCTACGGCACCGCCCTGACGGCGACCTTCGTCAAGGGGAAACAGGCGACCGCCACCAACCGCGAAAGCTACAGCAATAGCGGGTCCGCCATCGCCGATGCCAGCAGCGACTATATGCGCGTGCCGGGCTACGGCATGCTGGACTGGACCGCGTACTGGCAGGTGGCGAAAAACGTGCGCCTCAATGGCGGGGTCTACAACCTCACCGATCGTAAATACTGGGATTACCTGAGCAGCCGCAATATCGAGACCGGCACCAACCAGGACGCCAATGATAAAGCGCTGGCGGTGATGCCGGGCCGCACCTGGCAGCTTGGGGTCAACGTCGACTTCTGATTGCCCGAATAACAACTCACCTGCCCCGGCCCGCCGGCCGGGGATATTGAACATTGAGAAGGATATGATTATGCCCAATGCCCACCCCGATCTGTGGCAGCGCTACCAGGCCACCAAAGCGTCCAGCACCGCGAAATATGCCCGCGATATCGCTGCGGAAATGGGAATCAGCGAAGCCGAGCTGACCGCCGCCCGCCTCGGTCACGATGCCGTGCGCCTGATCGATGACGCCCGGGCGCTGATTGCCGCCCTTGAGCGCGTCGGTGAAACCAAATGCATCTGCCGCAACGAGTATGCCGTGCATGAGCAGGTCGGCCAGTTCACGCACCAGCACCTCAGCGGCCACGCCGGGCTGGTGCTCAACCCGCGCGCGCTCGACCTGCGTCTGTTCCTCAGCCAGTGGGCCAGCGCTTTCCATCTGAACGATAACGGTCGCCAGAGCATTCAGTTTTTCGACCACCACGGCGACGCCCTGCTGAAAGTCTATGCGACCACGCAGACCGACATGGCGGCCTGGGACACCCTGATCGCGGAACATCGGGTGGCGGCCCCGGCGCCGCTGGTTCTGCGCCCGCTGGAGACGGTGAAATATGCCGAGAGCGCCGACGGCGCCGCCCTGGAGAACGACTGGCGCGCGATGACCGACGTACACCAGTTCTTCGGTCTGCTGCGTAAATATCAGCTTTCCCGCCAGCAGGCCTTCCGCCTGGTGAGCGACGACCTCGCCTGCCGCGTTGATCGCCATGCGCTGCCAGCGTTACTGGAGACGGTGCGCCAGGAGGGCAATGAAATCATGATCTTCGTCGGCAATCGCGGCTGCGTGCAGATCTTCACCGGCGCCCTGGAAAAGCTGGCGCCGATGCGCGGCTGGCTGAATATCTTCAATACCACCTTTACCCTCCATCTGCGTGAAGAGAGCCTCGATGAAGTGTGGGTGACCCGTAAGCCGACCTCAGACGGACACGTCACCAGCGTCGAGCTGTTCGCCAAAGACGGCACCCAGATCGCCCAGCTCTATGGCCAGCGCAGCGAGGGCCACCCCGAGCAGGCGCAATGGCGCCAGCAGGTGGATCGTCTGACCCGCGAAGGACTGCCCGCATGATGCGCTGGTTACTGCTTCTCATCGCCTTCCCGCTGCTGAGCCACGCCGCCGTGGAACGGCTCGTCACCCTCGGCGGCGATGTCACTGAGATCGTCTATGCCCTTGGCGCGCAACAGAACCTGGTCGCCCGGGACAGCACCAGCAGCTGGCCCCCGGCGGCGCAAAAGCTGCCGGATGTCGGCTACCTGCGGCAGCTGAACGCCGAGGGGATCCTCGCATTACGTCCGCAGCTGGTGCTAGCGAGCGCCCAGGCGCAGCCCTCGCTGGTCTTACACAAGGTGCAGGCGAGCGGCGTGAAGGTGGTTAACGTGCCGGGCGGCGAAAGCCTGGCCGCGATCGATAGCAAAGTGGCCGTCATTGCCGAAGCGTTAGGCAAAACCCCGGCGGGCGACGCGCTGCGCCAGCAGCTTCAGCAACAGATCGCCGCCATTCCAACGCAGCCGGTTGCTAAGCGGGTGCTGTTTATTCTCAGCCACGGCGGAATGAATACCCTGGTAGCCGGGCAACGCACCGCGGCCGATGGCGCCATTCGCGCCGCCGGGCTGCAGAACGCGATGCAGGGCTTCGACCACTATCGGGCGATGTCGCAGGAGGGGGTGGCCGCCAGCCAGGCGGATCTGGTGGTGATCTCCGCCGATGGTCTCAAAGGGATGGGCGGCGAAGCCGGGCTGTGGAGACTGCCCGGCCTGGCGCAGACCCCGGCGGGGCGTCATAAGCAGCTGCTGACGATCGACGATATGGCCCTGCTCGGCTTCGGACCACGCACCCCGCAGGCGATTATCGCGCTGCGTGAAAAAGCGGAGCATCTGCCCTGATGCGCCCTGCCCTCGCCCGCCGTTTGCTGTTGATGACGCTGCTACTGGTCCTGCTGACGCTGTTCGCCACCACCCTTGGCGCGATGCGTTTGCCGCTGGCCAGCCTGCTGCCCGCCGGGGATGAGATGCTGCGCCACATCTGGCTGACCATCCGTCTGCCGCGGGTGCTGCTGGCCCTGCTGGTAGGCGCGGCGCTGGCCCTCTCCGGCTGCGTGATGCAGGGGTTGTTTCGCAACCCGCTTGCCGACCCGGGCCTGCTGGGCATCAGCAGCGGCGCCGCGCTGGCGGTGGCCAGCTGGCTGGTGCTCCCGCTCTCCGCAACGGGGCTGATCGCTCTGTATATGCCGATGCTGGCTGCGTTTATCGGCAGCCTGGCGGTGATGGTGGTGATTTTTATCCTCAGCCGGGCGGAGGAGGGGTCGCTGTCGCGCCTGCTGCTGGTGGGGATCGCCATCAACGCGCTGTGCGGGGCGCTGGTCGGCGTGCTGGCCTGGCTGAGCAACGACGCCCAGCTGCGCCAGCTGTCGCTGTGGGGCATGGGCAGTCTGGGCCAGGCCGAGTGGCCGACCCTGTTGGTGGCTGCGACCCTGATCATCCCGGCGGCGCTGGCGGTGTGGTGGATGGCCTCCCGCCTGAATTTGCTGCAGCTCGGCGATGAAGAAGCGCACTATCTCGGGGTCAACGTGCGGGCGCTGCAGCGCTGGCTGCTGCTGTGCAGCGCGGTGCTGGTGGCCGCGGCGGTGGCCATCAGCGGCGTCATCGGCTTTATTGGCCTGGTGGTGCCGCACCTGATGCGCCTGTGGCTGGGGCCGGACCATCGCGGGCTGATCCCCGGCTCGCTGCTGGCCGGCGCGATCCTGCTTCTGCTGGCCGACACCCTGGCCCGCACCATGGCGGCGCCGGCGGAGATGCCGGTCGGTCTGCTCACCAGCCTGCTGGGCGCCCCCTGGTTTCTGTGGCTGGTCTTTCGTCGGGAGAACCCCAAACATGGCTAATGAATATTGCGCGCAGGGGCTGGCGCTTCGCCTCGGCCAGCGGCAGATTATCGACAACATCTCCGTCGCGCTGCGCGGCGGCGAGATGACGGCGCTTATCGGGCCGAACGGCGCGGGCAAATCCACCCTGCTGCGGCTGCTGACCGGGTACCTGACCCCGGATAGCGGTACCCGCCGTCTGGCGGGCACGCCGCTGGAGGCGTGGTCACCCGAGGCGCTGGCGCGCCGGCGGGCGGTCATGCTACAGCGTACGGCCCTGCAGGCCGACTGGACGGTGGAAACGGTCATCGCCATGGGGCGCTCGCCGTGGGGCCCGACCGCGGACCCGGCGGAGCTGGCGGCGGTAATGGCCGTCACCGGCTGCGATGACCTTGCCGGCCGCCGCTATCCCGGCCTCTCCGGCGGCGAGCAGCAGCGGGTGCAGCTCGCCCGCTGTCTGGCGCAGCTGTGGCGCGACGGCGCGCCGCAGGGCTGGCTGTTTCTCGATGAGCCCACCTCGGCGCTGGACCTTTACTATCAACAGCATCTGCTGCGCTTGCTCAAACGGCTCACCGCCGGCGGGCAACTGCACGTGTGCGTGGTGCTGCATGACCTTAACCTCGCCGCCCTGTGGGCCGACCGCATCCTGCTGCTACACCAGGGCCGCCTGGTCGCCCAGGGGACGCCGCAGGAGGTGATCCAGCAGTCGGTTATCCATCGCTGGTACGGGGCGGATGTCCGCCTCGGCCAGCATCCGGACAACGCGGCCCCCCAGGTCTATCTGGCGCCGTAACCCCCGCGCGGCGCAACTGGAATCCGGATCGCGCCGCGCGCGTTCGGTATTACACCGCAAAAGCTGATGAGCATTATACTTTCATATCTATCAGCGTTCCCTTTTGAGGGTCCCCATGAGCCGATACACAGTTGCTGGCAGCGAAGGCCAGTATGAGAAAAATTCAGGTGAACGGGTTTTGGCTAATAAACTCGGGATTGCTGACGCAAATGAGATGGATAGCGTAGAACTGGTACTGCTGGAACAACTTTATCGCTCGGTTTTTGAGGAACACTTTCCAACCGGATTGCTCAGCGTCAATATCCTGAAAAAGTGGCATTATCGCTGGTTAGGCAATATCTATGCATGGGCAGGCAGGAAAGAACGGTCAATATCAGCAAAGGCGATTTTATGTTCGCCCCTTCAGCACAGCTGGCTAAACTGCTAAACGATTTTGATAAGAAATACCTTGCTCATTATACGCCTTGTTCAGGCATGAGTGAATTGCAGCTCACAGAAGCTATCGCAGTCACACATGTTGAATTGATCCTCATCCATCCATTCAGAGAGGGTAACGGGCGTTTATCACGATTATTAGCTGATGTGATGGCGGTGCAGGCTGGCTATAAACCGCTGAATTATCAAAGCTGGGAACAAAACAAAACCCAGTATATATCGGCTATCCATGCAGGTTTGACTCTGGACTATCGACCGATGAAACACTGGGTCAGCATGGCCTTAAGAAGGGATTAGGCAAGACGAAGATGCGCATATTTTTTGCGCGCGGCTTCAAGACTCTCTTCAACTCTGGCTGAGGGTTGCCCTGTCTCGACCGCGGTTGATGTCGCAACAGAACGAACGATGTCAGCGCGGGAAGGTCTGGCGTATGTGGCTTGATCTTTTTTGTTGTGACTCATGGCATCTCCCTTTTCATTCACCTGATGGTTTCAGTATATCAAGGATCGTTGCTAACTGCTGCCGTTAAGGCTTATCCAGGGAAATATCGGTTAGGGCTTTTTTGAACCGGTAACTGCACATCCTGATGCTGGCTTGTGATGACTCATCCCCCTCTGCAACTGGAATCCGGATCGCGCCGCGCGCGTTCGTCAGTTTCCCTCGCCTGCCCATCTCCGTTATCATGTCTCATCCATGTGATAACGACGAAAACAACAAAATCGCAGCCATTTCAAATCAGGGATCTGGATAACACCCCATGAGCACAATTGACAATCTCGACGCCCACACGCCGATGATGCAGCAGTATCTCAAGCTGAAGGCGCAACATCCTGACATTCTGCTGTTTTACCGGATGGGGGATTTTTACGAGCTGTTTTATGACGATGCGAAACGCGCGTCGCAGCTGCTCGATATCTCGCTGACCAAACGCGGCGCCTCCGCGGGCGAACCCATTCCCATGGCCGGCATCCCCCACCACGCGGTGGAAAACTATCTTGCGAAACTGGTTAATCAGGGCGAGTCGGTAGCTATTTGCGAGCAAATAGGCGACCCGGCCACCACCAAAGGGCCGGTCGAGCGTAAAGTGGTGCGTATCGTCACGCCGGGCACCATCAGCGATGAAGCGCTGCTGCAGGAGCGTCAGGACAACCTGCTGGCCGCCATCTGGCAGGACAGCAAAGGCTTTGGCTACGCGACGCTGGACATCAGCTCCGGCCGCTTCCGCCTGAGCGAACCGGCCGACCGCGAAACCATGGCGGCAGAGCTGCAGCGTACTAATCCGGCGGAGCTGCTGTACGCGGAAGATTTTGCCGAATCGTCGCTGATCGAAGGCCGCCGCGGCCTGCGCCGTCGCCCGCTGTGGGAATTTGAAATCGACACCGCGCGCCAGCAGCTTAACCTGCAGTTCGGCACCCGCGATCTGGTCGGCTTCGGCGTGGAAAACGCCCCCCGCGGCCTGTGCGCCGCCGGCTGCCTGCTGCAGTATGTCAAAGACACCCAGCGCACCTCGCTGCCGCATATTCGCTCCATCACCATGGAGCGCCAGCAGGACAGCATCATTATGGATGCCGCCACCCGCCGTAACCTCGAGATCACCCAGAATCTCGCCGGCGGCACCGATAACACTCTGGCCTCGGTACTCGACTGTACGGTGACGCCGATGGGCAGCCGGATGCTCAAGCGCTGGCTGCATATGCCGGTCCGCGATACCGCCGTGCTGGTGGAGCGCCAGCAGACCATCGGCGCGCTGCAGGAGCGCTATACCGAGCTGCAGCCGGTGCTGCGCCAGGTTGGCGATCTGGAACGTATTCTGGCGCGTCTGGCGCTGCGTACCGCCCGTCCACGCGATTTAGCCCGCATGCGTCATGCCCTGCAGCAGTTGCCCCTGCTGCGCGAGCAGCTGGCTGACGTTGACAGTCAGCCGGTGCAAAAATTGCGCGAAAAAATGGGCGAGTTTAGTGAACTGCGCGAACTGCTGGAGCGCGCGGTGATCGACGCCCCGCCGGTGCTGGTCCGCGACGGCGGGGTCATCGCTCCAGGCTACAGCGAAGAGCTGGACGAGTGGCGGGCGCTGGCCGATGGCGCCACCGATTATCTCGATAAGCTGGAGATCCGCGAGCGCGAGCGGCTAGGCCTCGACACCCTGAAGGTCGGCTACAACGCCGTCCACGGCTACTACATTCAGATCAGCCGCGGCCAGAGCCACCTCGCGCCGATCCACTACGTGCGACGCCAGACGCTGAAAAACGCCGAACGCTATATTATTCCTGAGCTGAAGGAATACGAAGATAAGGTGCTGACCTCCAAGGGCAAAGCGCTGGCGCTGGAAAAGCAGCTTTATGACGAACTGTTCGACCTGCTGCTGCCGCACCTTGCCGACCTGCAGGCGAGCGCCAGCGCGCTGGCCGAGCTGGACGTGCTGGTCAACCTGGCGGAACGCGCGGAAACCCTCAACTACTGCTGCCCGACCTTTAGCGATAAGCCGGGCATTCGCATCAGCGAAGGCCGCCATCCGGTGGTCGAGCAGGTGCTGAAAGAGCCGTTTATCGCCAACCCGCTGCAGCTGGCGCCGCAGCGGCGGATGCTGATCATCACCGGGCCGAACATGGGCGGTAAAAGTACCTATATGCGCCAGACCGCGCTGATTGCGCTGCTGGCCTATATCGGCAGCTACGTCCCGGCGCAGAAGGTGGAGATAGGCCCCATCGATCGCATCTTTACCCGCGTCGGCGCGGCGGATGACCTGGCTAGCGGCCGCTCGACCTTTATGGTGGAGATGACTGAAACCGCCAATATCCTGCACAACGCCACCGAACACAGCCTGGTGCTGATGGATGAGATTGGCCGCGGCACGTCCACCTACGACGGTCTGTCGCTGGCATGGGCCTGTGCGGAAAATCTCGCCAACAAAATCAAGGCGCTGACGCTGTTCGCCACCCACTACTTCGAGCTCACTCAGCTGCCGGAGAAAATGGAAGGCGTCGCCAACGTCCATCTCGACGCGCTGGAGCATGGCGACACCATCGCCTTTATGCACAGCGTGCAGGATGGCGCGGCCAGCAAGAGCTACGGCCTGGCGGTCGCCGCGCTGGCCGGGGTGCCGAAAGAGGTGATCAAGCGCGCGCGGCAGAAACTGCGCGAGCTGGAGAGTATCTCGCCCAACGCGGCGGCGACCCAGGTCGACGGCACGCAGATGTCGCTGCTCGCCGCTCCGGAAGAGACCTCGCCTGCGGTTGAGGCGCTGGAGAATCTTGATCCGGACTCCCTGACCCCGCGTCAGGCGCTGGAGTGGATCTACCGTCTGAAAAGTCTGGTCTAGCGCCCCATTAAGGCGAAAAACGGCAGCGCCGCTCCGCGCTGCCGTTTTAACAAACTAAAAATGGGTGCAAGAGGATGCGTCCTGACAACCAATACGCGGGGTTGCCCCCGCGCGGATGCTACTTCTTCGATTCGTAAGCGAGAACAGCTTTAAACTCAATACTACGCTCTTTAATACTGAGTTCGCACAGCGAGCTGCGCACCAAAAGCGTAAATCCCAGTACCGTAATACACAGTACGATGATTGCCACAAGGGCATATTTTGTCAGCATATCTTGCCTCCCTGCAAAGAAGAGACTAACATCTGAATTGTCTATGTTCATTCGCTAGCCTCAGTTGATAGAAATATCTCCTGGGGCTTTCGTCTGTCTGGGGTCCTGGTCTTGCTCAAGGCCAGACAGCCTCAAGCACCCGCCGCTATTCTATACTCGTCATGGCGTGAAATTTATCTGCAAGGAATTAATCAGACGGATTTTATATTAATCTGGAAGCCGACTCGCAAAGTCGCCCCATTATATTACCCCTTTACATAATTTCTGGATTTAATGAGTAAATAACTTTTATCATTTTGCGAAATATAAAAAAGCCGACGGAGAGATTATCCCAGTCGGCGTGATGGTCGCAGGCAGTTTGCGCACGACCCAATTTTAAAATGGCAGGTAAAATAACCTTAACAGGATAAGCCCTTAGCGGGCTCTTTTCATTAACGCTTATCTTCCGGCAATAGCGGCGGGACGTGCGGCACCTGCGGCGCCTCATCAATATCTTTCTGCGTCATCCGGAACACTTCGGGATAGTGCTCACGGCTGGTGCGGCGCAGCGGCTCGGTATCCCGCCAGGTATACAGACAGTGCTGGCACTGATACACCGTCCAGACTCCTTTCACCGGCGATTTCGCCATGACGTCAATCTTTTCATCGGCGCAACGTGGACAAATCATCTTCTTCTCCTTATTTACGGTTGGCCAGCATAGCGGTCAGTTTTTCAGCCCAGGCTTTGGTTTCCGGCAGATCCTGCACCGGCTGGCTGTAGTGGCCGCGAAGGTCCGGCGCAACCGGGGTGGTGGCGTCGATAATTAGCTTGTCGGTGATGCCCGCCGGGCTGGAGCCTGGGTCAAGTTCAAGGACCGACATGTTCGGCAACTGCACCAGGTCTCCCGCCGGGTTAACCTTCGAGGAGAGCGCCCACATCACCTGCGGCAGGTTGAACGGGTCGACGTCTTCATCAACCATGATCACCATCTTCACATAGCCGAGGCCGTGGGGAGTGGTCATCGCCCGCAAACCCACCGCGCGGGCAAAACCGCCGTAGCGTTTTTTGGTGGAGATAATCGCCAGCAGACCGTGGGTGTACATAGCGTTGACCGCCTGCACTTCCGGGAACTCTGCCTTCAGCTGCTGATACAGCGGCACGCAGGTGGCCGGGCCCATCAGATAGTCGATTTCGGTCCACGGCATACCGAGATAGAGCGATTCAAAAATCGGTTTGCTGCGATACGAGACTTTGTCGATGCGCACTACCGTCATGTTACGACCGCCGGAGTAGTGGCCGGTAAACTCACCGAACGGCCCCTCTATCTCACGCTTACGGCCTTCAATCACCCCTTCGAGGATCACTTCCGAACCCCAGGGCACGTCAAAGCCGGTCAGCGGCGCGGTGGCGATGGGATACGGGCTCTCGCGCAGCGCGCCGGCCATTTCATATTCTGACTGATCGTATTTCAGCGGCGTGGCGCCCATCAGGGTGATAATCGGGTCGTTACCGAGGGTAATGGCGATCGGCAGGTCTTCCCCGCGCTCTTCCGCTTTATGCAGATGCAGGGCGATATCGTGCATCGGCACCGGCTGCAGGCCGAGCTTGCGCTTGCCTTTCACTTCCATACGGTAGATACCGACGTTTTGCTTACCGAAGTTGTCAGGGTCAAGCGGATCGCGCGAAACGACACAGGCTTTGTCGAGGTAGAACCCGCCGTCGCCATCGTTGAGGCGGAACAGCGGCAGAATATCGAACAGGTTGATATCATCGCCATCCACGGTGTTTTCCGCCCATGCCGGGTTGGCGCGGCGCTCTGGCGTCACCGGGAAGTTATCCCAACGGCGGATGAATTCATCAATCTGCTTTTTCACCGGCGTGTTGGGCGGCAGGCCCAGCGAGATGGCATGGTTCTGCCACGAGCCGATGGTGTTCATCGTCACCCGGGCATCGGTAAAGCCGCGAATATTATCGAACCACAGCGCCGGGGCGCCGTCGCCGATGCGTCCGGTGGCATTGGCTGCCGCCGCCAGGTCTGGCTCAGCGTTCACCTCCTCACTGATTTTCAGCAGTTGTCCCTGGTCATCCAGAGCCTGCAAAAAGCTGCGCAAATCATCAAAAGCCATTATTCGATCTCCTGTGCTAATTGTTCTGCCGTGCGCAAGCCGTTCCAGCGGCGCGCTTTGTGATAGTCGAGGCCAAACTGATCCAGCACCCGGGTCACAATGTGGTTGGTGATATCGTCAACCGTCTCCGGGTGGTTATAGTAAGCCGGCATCGGCGGCACCATCGCCACGCCCATACGGGACAGCGCCAGCATGTTCTCCAGATGGATCGTGCTGAGCGGCATTTCCCGCGGGACCAGCACCAGCTTGCGCCCCTCTTTAAGCACCACGTCCGCCGCGCGTCCCACCAGCCCCTCGGCATAGCCTGCGCGAATGCCTGCCAGCGTTTTCATACTGCAGGGAATCACGATCATGCCGTCGGTACGAAATGAACCTGATGAGATGGTGGCGGCCTGGTCGGCCGGGCTGTGGGAAAAGTCCGCCAGCGCGGCCACTTCCCGTGCCGTCCAGGGCGTTTCCAGCTCGATGGTGGTTTTGGCCCACTTCGACATCACCAGATGGGTTTCCACCTCCGGCATATCGCGCAGCGCCTGCAGTAATGCCACCCCAAGCGGAGCCCCGGTGGCCCCCGTCATCCCAACAATCAGTTTCATTCCAGACCTCATTCAATTTGTTCGTACACGAACTTTATGCTTAAATTACCCTCTCCTGAGCCGAATGACAAGATCGTTCGTATACGTTCGCATTTTTAATCAAACAGGGAAAAGGTATAAAAAGGCGTACGAACGGCTATCATAGAGGTGACAGTTTTGTTACGGAGTATCCATGGAGTTACGAAACGAAGCATTCCACCTGCTGCGCCAGCTTTTTCAACAACATACCGCCCGCTGGCAGCAGGCGTTACCGGACCTGACTAAGCCTCAGTATGCGGTGATGCGCTCGGTTGCGGAGCAGCCGGGGATCGAACAGGTGGTGCTGATTGAAGCGGCGGTCAGTACGAAGGCCACGCTGGCGGAGATGCTCAGCCGGATGGAAGCGCGCGGCCTGGTGCGCCGGGAGCACGATCCGGCCGATAAACGCCGCCGTTTTGTCTATCTGACCGACGAAGGCGAGGCGCTGCTTAACCGTTCCATTCCGCAAGGCAATGAGGTCGATGACGAGTTTCTTGGCCGCCTGAGCGATGATGAACGCGAACAGTTCTCCCGGCTGGTGCGTAAAATGATGGTTCCCTGAGCAAGCGCCTAGCCGAGCTGCTCGCGCAGGAAGTCGATAAACGTCCGCACCCGGGTAGGCATATGCTGCGCATCGGGATAAAGGGCATACACTCCCTGCGGCGGGAAATGGTATTCCGGCAGGACAGCCACCAGCTCCCGCTGCGCCAGTTTACCGGCCACCAGCCAGGCTGGCAGCAAAGCGATGCCGCATCCGGCCAGAGCAAAGCTCATCAGCGCCGTGGCGCTGTCGGCTGAAAACCGTGGCGCGTTGACTATCGTAAAATCCACCTCTGCCTGTTCATCCGTTCGCAGCTGCCAGCGCAGCGGGGCCGGCAGACGCTCGTGAATAATCCAGTCAGCTTGCGCCAGATCGGACAGCGTCAACACCGGATGGCTCGCCAGCCAGGCCGGAGAGGCGACGGGCAGGATCGCGAAACTGGCTATACGCGTCGCCCGATAGCGGGAATCGGCCAGCGTACCGAGGCGTATCGCCACGTCAAATCGTTCGGAGATAAGATCCGCATGATGGGAGGACGAGACGTGCCGCACCCGTAGCGCCGGATGATGACGGGAAAACGCCGCCAGCGCCGGGATGATGACCTGCGCGCCATACTCCGGCGTGGTGGTGATCCGCAGCTCTCCGCTTAAACCGCTATGGCTGGCCCGGACCTCATCCTGCAGATTTTCCGCCGCTTTGAGCAGCGCCACCCCACGCTGATAGAACAGCGCCCCGGCGTCAGTGAGCCGCAGACGGCGCGTCGAGCGCAGCAGCAGCGTCACCCCCAGCTCATTTTCCAGTTGCCGTACGTTAAAGCTGACCACCGCCTTGGTCTGCCCCAGCGCCGCGGCGGCCTGGGTAAAGCTGCCGGCGTCCACCACGGCGATAAACATGGTCACACGCTGAAGGTTTAGCATCGTCGTCCGGATGATTGTCAAAAATATTCAGACAGTATATCCCGATTCGCCCCGTTTATCCTCCGCGGCGCCGGGTTTACAGTAGCCGCCTGTCTGAGGGAGTGAATCATGACCTATCGCCACCGCGTTGCCACCGTTTTTCTGTTCGGCTTTTTTCTCGACCTAATCAATATGTTTATCGCCAGCATTGCCTTCCCGGCTATCAGCCACGAGCTGGCGGTGTCCGTCTCGCAGCTGGCGTGGGTCAGCAATACCTATATTCTTGGCCTGACGGCCGTCGTACCGTTCAGCGCCTGGCTTAGCCAGCGCTGTGGGCCAAAACGGCTGTTTTTACTCTCGCTGGGGCTGTTCAGCCTCGGCGCGCTGGCATCGGGGCTGGCCCATAGCCTGGGTGAGCTGATTTTCTGGCGTACGCTGCAGGGGATGGGCGGCGGGCTGTTAATCCCCCTCGGCCAGGCGCTGACGTGGCCGCTGTTTCAGCCGCAGGAGCGGGCGAAGCTGTCGGCGGCGGTGATGCTGGTCGGCCTGCTGGCGCCCGCCTGCTCGCCGGCGATCGGGGGTCTGCTCGTCCAGGCGTTCAGCTGGCGCTGGGTCTTTTTCGCCAGCCTGCCTGTCGCCCTGCTTACCTTTATGCTGGCGGCGCGATGGCTAAACGACAGCCCCGCTCCCGTCCGGCCGACCCGCTTTCTCCCGCTGTCATTGCTGGCCGATCCTCTCCTGCGCTTCGCCATGCTGATCTATCTCTGCGTACCGGGGATGTTTATTGCCGTCAACGTGGTGGGAATGTTCTACCTGCAACGCGTCACCGGGATGGCGCCGGGGGCCACTGGCGCCCTGATGGTGCCGTGGTCGCTGGCCTCGTTTGCCGCCATCACCTTTACCGGCAGGTATTTCAACCGCTTCGGGCCGCGGCCGCTGGTGATGGTCGGCTGCCTGCTACAGGCGGCGGGATCCTGCTGCTGCTGCAGGTCGATGCGCGCAGCCCGCTGGCGCTGTTGATTCTGGCCTTTACGCTGATGGGCGGCGGAGGCAGCTTATGCAGCAGCACCGCGCAAAGCAGCGCTTTCCTGCATACGCCTGGCGAAGAGATGCCTGACGCCAGCGCGCTGTGGAATCTTAACCGCCAGCTCAGCTTCTTTGCCGGCAGCGCGCTGCTCGCCCTGCTGTTGAGAGTCTTCCCGCCGGCCTACGCCTGTCAGGGCGCGTTTAGCTGCGCCGCCGCCATAACCCTGTTGCCGCTGCTGTTTTGCCTGCGGCTGAATAATCGGGCGATTATCCATCGCCTGCACACTACTCTGGAGAAGTCATGAACCCTTATCTGCAGGAAGTCGTCGACGCCCATGTCCTTATCGAACGCTGGTTAAGCCAGGGGGAAGGTAGCGCTGAGGCGCTGATGAGCCGCTTTGCCGCCGAATTCACCATGATCCCTTTGAACGGCGAGAAGATGGACTACCCGACGGTGAGCCGTTTTTTCCACCAGGCGGGCGCAAGCCGTCCGGAATTACACATTGTGGTGGATCAGGCGAAAATCATCAGCGAGTGGCACGACGGCGCCGCCGTGCTGTACCGTGAACGCCAAACGCTGGCGGATGGCAGTGAGAACGTACGCTGGTCGACGGCGATTTTTCAGCAAGCGGAAGGGAAAATTGTCTGGCGCCATCTGCAGGAAACCCGCCTCGGCTAGCGCAAAGAAAAAGGCCCCGTCTTTCGAGGGGGCCTTTTTGAGAGAAAAGATCTTATTCGCGGAAGAGCGCTTCGATATTCAGTCCTTGCCCCTGCAGAATTTCCCGCAGGCGACGCAGACCTTCCACCTGGATCTGACGCACACGCTCGCGAGTGAGGCCAATTTCACGGCCCACATCTTCCAGGGTGGCGGCTTCATAACCCAGCAGACCGAAACGACGCGCCAGAACCTCACGCTGCTTGGCGTTCAGTTCGAACAGCCATTTAACGATGCTTTGTTTCATATCATCGTCCTGCGTGGTGTCTTCCGGGCCGTTCTCTTTCTCATCGGCCAGAATATCCAGCAGCGCTTTTTCTGAATCGCCACCCAGCGGGGTATCCACCGAGGTGATGCGCTCGTTCAGACGCAGCATACGGCTGACGTCATCGACCGGTTTGTCCAGCTGTTCGGCAATCTCTTCCGCGCTCGGCTCGTGGTCCAGCTTGTGGGACAACTCGCGCGCGGTACGCAGATAGACGTTCAGCTCTTTGACAATATGGATCGGCAAACGGATCGTACGGGTTTGGTTCATGATCGCCCGTTCAATGGTCTGGCGGATCCACCAGGTCGCATAGGTCGAAAAACGGAACCCACGTTCCGGGTCAAACTTCTCAACGGCGCGGATCAGGCCGAGGTTACCTTCTTCAATCAGATCCAGCAGCGCCAGACCACGATTGCTGTAACGACGGGCAATCTTCACCACCAGACGCAGGTTGCTTTCAATCATGCGACGGCGTGAAGCGACATCACCACGCAGTGCGCGACGCGCGAAATAGACTTCCTCTTCCGCGGTCAGCAGTGGGGAATAACCAATCTCTCCAAGATAAAGCTGAGTGGCGTCAAGCACGCGTTGCGTTGCGCCTTGCGACAGCAGCTCTTCCTCAGCCAGATCGCTATCACTGGGTTCCTCTTCTACTAAGGCCTTCTCGTCGAAAACCTCAATTCCGTTCTCATCAAATTCCGCGTCTTCATTTAAATCATGAACTTTCAGCGTATTCTGACTCATAAAGGTGGCTCCTACCCGTGATCCCTGAGCAAAGCACCTTCCACGGCGCATCAACAAAAGACGCCAGGACGATTTCCCCTACTCCTCTCAGCGAGAGGCGCATAGACACCGCCCTGGCGCCTGTTAGCTAATGCTTCGCTTATCCGTACTTTGCCAAATTATCGCTGCGGTAAGTACTGCAGCGGGTTGACGGATTTCCCCTTGTAACGAATTTCAAAATGTAATCTTGTTGAGCTGGTTCCGGTGCTACCCATGGTAGCGATTTTCTGCCCCGCTTTGACTTCCTGTTGCTCCCGAACCAGCATGGTATCGTTATGAGCGTAGGCACTCAGGTAATCATCGTTATGTTTGATGATAATAAGATTACCGTAGCCGCGCAGTGCGTTACCGGCATAGACGACGCGCCCATCGGCGGTCGCGACAATAGCCTGTCCCTTACTGCCTGCAATGTCGATACCTTTATTGCCGCCTTCCGCGCCACTAAAGTTCTCGATAACTTTGCCATCAGTCGGCCAGCGCCATGATGAGATCGGCGAACTGGTTGACGTACTGCTTGCAGTCGGCTGGGTTGTGCTCACCGTTGTAGGTGCCGTCACCGGCGCGACAACCGTCGAGGTCGTGGTCGCTGGTTTATTATTAGGCAACATCTTGGTAGCACTTTGTTCACCTGAGGATTCAGAATACGTAATAGTCGGTTGTGAAGCAACCACCGCGGTCGATTTTTGTGCAGAAGTTGTGGTGGCCGTCGCACCGCCGCTCGCCCTTGCGCTGGCCTGAGAAACGGCGTTTTCACCGGTGATCGGCTGGCCTGAAGCGTTGCCGACCTGCAGCACCTGACCGACGTTCAGGGCGTACGGGGCCGGGACATTGTTGCGTTGCGCCAGGTCACGGAAATCGTTACCGGTAACCCAGGCGATATAGAACAGGGTGTCGCCGCGTTTGACCGTATAGGTACTGCCGCCGGTATAGCTACCTTTCGGAATATCGCCATATTTGCGGTTGTATACGATCTTGCCATTCACCGTCTGCACCGGCTCCTGCGCCATTGGCTGCGGCTGAATGGTCTGGGTCTGCACCGGCTGGATCGGCTGCGCCTGAGGAGCAGACTGGACGCCGGAGGATGGCGGCGTAATCAACATGCCGGAATTGGTGCTGGAAGAAGCGGCACCGCCGGCAGAGCTCACCGGCGCAGGCGGATTATTGGTGTTGGTACATCCGGCCAGCCAGAGTGAAACCAGTGAAAGAGCCGCAATACGGCTGACGGTAAATTTGGTGCTTCCCGCGCTCATTTATCCCCCAGGAATATGTTAACTGCCAATATCTTGCTTACCGGGCGAAGCCCGGCCAGGACACTGAAAAATGTGTCCACCCTACGCCTAAAGTCAGGCAAAAAAAACCTGGAATAATCCGGGTCTCAGGCCAGCTCCCCTCTCACCAGGGGAACAAAGCGAACGGCCTCGACGGTATCAATGATAAATTCGTTGCCCCGGCGACGGATCCGTTTGAGGAACTGATGCTCCTCGCCGACCGGCAGTACCAGCACGCCGTCGTCATCCAGCTGCGCCAGCAGCGCGGTCGGTATTTCCGGCGGCGCCGCCGTCACAATAATGGCATCAAACGGCGCCCGCGCCTGCCAACCTTGCCACCCATCGCCATGACGGGTTGAAACATTATGTAAATCAAGTTGTTTCAGGCGACGACGCGCCTGCCACTGTAAACTCTTAATTCGCTCTACCGAGCAAACGTGATGCACCAGGTGCGCCAGGATGGCGGTCTGGTAACCGGAACCGGTGCCGATCTCCAGCACCCGCGACTCCGGCGTCAGCGCCAGCAGCTCGGTCATCCGCGCCACCATGTACGGCTGGGAGATGGTTTGCCCCTGGCCAATCGGCAGCGCGGTGTTTTCCCACGCTTTATGTTCAAAGGCTTCATCAACAAATTTTTCGCGCGGGACGCGCGCGATCGCCTCGAGGACACGTTCATCGACGATGCCCTGCGTGCGCAGTTGATTCAACAAACTTTCAACACGTTTACTTACCATTGCCTGTCAACCCCGACACGTTCCAGCCAATCGGTGACCACCTCATGCGCCTGATGGGCGGTTAAATCGACGTGCAATGGCGTAACGGAAACATAGCCTTCATCCACTGCCGCAAAATCGGTGCCCGGCCCGGCGTCGCGCTTATCGCCCGGCGGGCCAATCCAGTAAAGGGTATTGCCGCGCGGATCCTTTTGCGGGATCACCTGGTCGGCAGGATGGCGATTGCCGCAGCGGGTCACGCGGATACCTTTGATCTGGTCAAGGGGCAGGTCCGGGACATTGACGTTGAGGATCCGCCCGGTGCGCAGCGGTTCACGGCTGAGTCCGCGCAGGAGAGTGCAGGTCACCGCCGCGGCGGTGTCGTAGTGTTGATAGCCATTGAGCGACACGGCCAGCGCGGGGAACCCCAGATGGCGGCCTTCCATCGCCGCCGCCACGGTGCCGGAGTAAATGACGTCATCGCCCAGGTTGGGCCCGGCGTTGATTCCGGAAACGACGATGTCCGGACGCGGGCGCATCAGCGCGTTCACGCCAAGGTAGACGCAGTCCGTCGGCGTCCCCATCTGGACGGCGATATCGCCATTTTCATAGGTAAAGGTGCGCAGTGACGATTCCAGCGTCAGCGAATTCGAAGCCCCGCTGCGGTTACGATCGGGTGCAACCACCTGGACCTCGGCAAACTCCCTTAAGGCCTTCGCCAGGGTCTGTATCCCCGGCGCATGGATCCCGTCATCGTTACTCAGCAATATTCGCATAGTCACCCGTTGTATTGATAAGCTCCCTGACCACGCTGGTGGCGAAGCTGCCCGCCGGCAGCCAGAAACGCAGTTCAACGGTTACATCATCCCACCAGTTCCAGCTCAGCTGCTGCGGATAGAGGAGCATCGCCCGGCGCGCCGCCTCGACTTTCTCCCGCACCAGCAGTGTCTGCAGCAAGGTTTCCTCGGCGATGGCGGCCTGCTCGGCGGCCAGAGCGTCGCGCTGGCTTCCCCAGTCGCCGCTGCCCGGCAGCGCAGCCGTGATCATCAGTTCGCGGTTATGCACCCGCGCCTGCGAAACCTCGAGTTCTTCCGGTGTGACGACAAACCAGCTCCCACGCCCCGCTAATTGTAGCGCATCGCCATCAACAACCTGATTAAATTCCGTTTTTTTTAATCTAATACTGACTTGCTGATTAAACAACGCGCTGCGGGCCGCCGACAACCAAAAACTGCGCTTATTGCGATCGCGCACCGGCGCGCCGCTCTCCGCCCAGCGCAGCGCGCCCTGCAGATTGCTGCCGCCGATGCCAAAGCGCTGAGCGCCGAAATAGTTCGGCACGCCCCGTTCAGCGATGGCCTGCAGACGCGTCTCCACCTCCTGGCGATCGCTTACCTCGCGCAGGATCAGGGTAAACTGGTTGCCCTTCAGCGCGCCTAATCGCAGCTTACGCTTATGGCGGGCATATTCCAGTACCTGGCAGCCCTCGAGCTGAAATTTGCTCAGATCCGGCATCTCTTTGCCGGGCACCCGGGCGCACAGCCACTGCTCGGTGACGGCGTGCTTATCTTTTTGCCCGGCGAAGCTCACTTCACGGGCATGGATTTTGAGGAATTTCGCCAGCGCATCGGCGACAAAGCGTGTATTGCAGCCGTTTTTGAGGATCCGCACCAGCACGTGCTCGCCTTCGCCGTCCGGGGCGAAGCCCAGGTCTTCCACCACCAGGAAATCTTCCGGATTGGCTTTCAGCAGCCCGCTGCTCTGCGGCTTGCCGTGCAGCCAGGTCAGTTGGTCAAAGGCGATCATTTGTCGGCCTTACGCAGCAGCGCGACCGCTTCGCAGGCGATCCCTTCCCCGCGGCCGGTGAAGCCCAGCTTCTCGGTGGTGGTCGCTTTCACGTTGACGTCGTCCATATGGCAGCCGAGATCTTCAGCGATAAAAACGCGCATCTGCGGGATATGCGGCAGCATTTTCGGCGCCTGGGCGATAATGGTGACGTCGACGTTGCCGAGCGTATAGCCTTTGGCCTGGATGCGGCGCCACGCTTCGCGCAGCAGTTCGCGGCTGTCGGCGCCTTTAAACGCCGGATCGGTATCCGGGAACAGCTTGCCAATATCGCCGAGCGCCGCGGCGCCCAGCAGCGCATCGGTCAGCGCATGCAGCGCGACGTCGCCGTCGGAGTGGGCCAGCAGCCCTTTTTCATAAGGAATGCGTACCCCGCCAATGATGATTGGGCCTTCACCGCCAAAAGCGTGTACGTCAAAACCATGTCCAATTCGCATTAAGCTTTCTCCTGGTGTCGGGAACGGGTGAGGTAAAATTCCGCCAGCGCCAGATCTTCCGGACGCGTCACTTTAATATTATCAGCGCGTCCGGCGACCAGCTGCGGATGGAAGCCGCAGTACTCCAGCGCCGAGGCTTCATCGGTGATGGTGGCCCCCTCGTTCAGCGCCCGGGTGAGGCAATCCACCAGCAGCTCGCGAGGGAAAAATTGCGGGGTGAGCGCGTGCCACAGGTCATTACGATCGACGGTATGGGCGACGGCGGTTTTGCCCGGCTCGGCGCGCTTCATGGTGTCGCGCACCGGCGCTGCGAGGATCCCGCCGACGCGGCTGGTTTCACAGAGTGCCAGCAGGCGGCTGAGGTCATCCTGATGCAGGCAGGGGCGCGCGGCGTCATGCACCAGCACCCACTGCGCCTCCGGCAACGCCTGCAGGCCGGCGAGCACCGAATCGGCGCGCTCGGCGCCGCCATCCACGACGGTAATTTGCGGGTGCTGGGCCAGCGGCAGCTGGCTGAAGCGCCGATCGCCGGGGCTGACGGCAATCACCACGCGCTGGACGCGCGGATCCGCCAGCAGCGCGGCGACCGCATGTTCGAGAATCGTTTTGTTACCGATTGAGAGATATTGTTTCGGGCATTCCGTTTGCATGCGGCGGCCAAAACCGGCTGCCGGCACCACGGCGCAAATGCCCGGAAAAGTGGCTGCCATGTTGTAATCCTGGGCCTGGTTATCGATTGTTCTGCTGTTGCCCCGATGCCTGGTTGCGTTTAGACGCATCCGGTACCAGACGATAGAAGGTTTCGCCCGGGCGGGTCATGCTGAGTTCATTGCGCGCACGCTCCTCGATCGCTTCCTGACCGCCGTTGAGGTCGTCAATTTCGGCAAACAGCTGATCGTTGCGTGCTTTTAATTTGGCGTTAGTCGCCTGCTGGGCGGTGACGTCGTCGTTAACCCGCGTGTAGTCATGCAGGCCGTTTTTACCGAACCACAGCGAATACTGTAGCCAGACCAGCAAAGCTAATAATAGCAGCGTTAGTTTACCCATCCTGCCCCCTGAAAAACGGCATCATCATCCCAAAACTCGCCCGGGTACGCTACCGGGGCGCGCGGACGATGCCGCGTAACGCGGGGACTGTACCATATTTTTGCTGCTGATACCCATGCTTGATTCATACCAGAAACGGGTTATCCCAACAGCCAGAGGAAGAGGAGCGCAAACATCAGCCCGACGGTCAGGATGGTCGCGCTGGCGCTATAGAGCAGTTTGCCATTGAGCAGAGAGTGCAGCGCAATACCGACCACCACCGCCACCGGCATCAACGCAAGGAAGAATGGCCAGGTGTAGAGAAGGAAGAAAAGTGTATTACTGCCATAGAGAAGGAAGGGAATACCCAGCGCCAGCAGCCATGAAATAAAGCCCACGGCAGCGCCCGACAAAGACCAGGTGGTCTCGTCGCCGGTCGCCGGAGGCGGTTCTGAACGAATAATACTGAGGTTCTGGGTATTGCGCATATCGAATCCTGTAGACCGGGCAACCGGCACCCCTCGATGCCGCTGCCGTTTCAGGATCTGATAATATCGCTCTGTTGCAGCAGGTCTAATAGTTGGTGCACCAAATTTGTTACCAATTGTTCACCATCCAGATGAATTTCCGCCTTTTCCGGTGCCTCATAGACCGAGTCTATACCGGTGAAATTGCGTAATTCCCCTGCCCGCGCCTTCTTATACAATCCTTTCGGATCCCGCGCCTCGCAGATGGCCAGCGGGGTATCGACGAACACTTCGATAAAGCGTCCCTCCCCCAGGCGCTCGCGCACCATCTGTCGCTCCGCGCGGTGCGGAGATATAAATGCCGTCAATACAACCAGCCCGGCATCGACCATCAGCCTGGCCACTTCACCGACGCGGCGAATGTTCTCTTTGCGATCCTCATCACTGAATCCCAGGTCGCTGCACAAGCCATGACGTACGTTATCGCCGTCCAGCAGATAGGTGCTGACGCCGCGCTCATGCAAGGCTTCCTCCAGCGCCCCGGCGACAGTGGATTTACCCGACCCCGAAAGGCCGGTAAACCACAGCACCACGCCGCGATGGCCGTGATGCTGTTCCCGCTGCTGCTGGGTCACAGGATGGGCATGCCAGACGACGTTTTCGTCATGCTGGGCCATTATTTGCCTCCCAGCAGGTCGCGGGCGTCCCAGTGCGGGAAGTGTTTGCGGATCAGCTGGTTCAGTTCCAGCTCGAAAGCGCTGTACTGCGATGCCGACGTCGGCGCCTGCAGGTGCGGCTCGTTGACCATCCCGGCGCCGACGGTGACGTTGGTCAGACGATCGATAAAGATAAGCCCGCCGGTCACCGGGTTTTGCTGATAGGGATCCAGCACTAAAGGTTCGTCAAAGGTCAGCTCCACCAGCCCGATGCCGTTCAGCGGCAGAGACTCGACTTCACGCTGGGTCAGGTTGTTAATATCCACCTGGTAACGGATAGCATCCACGCGGGCGCGGGTCTTCTTACCGGCGATTTTGATGTCGTAGCTCTGCCCCGGGGTCAACGCCTGCTCGGCCATCCACACCACGTCGATGCTGGCGCTTTGCACCGCCGGCAGCGTGGCTTGCGCGTCAACCAGCAGGTCGCCGCGGCTGATGTCGATTTCATCTTTCAGCACAATGGTAATGGCTTCCCCGGCGGCGGCTTCCTGCAGATCGCCGTCGAAGGTGACGATACGCGCCACGCTCGACTCGACGCCCGACGGCAGCACCTTCAGACGCTGGCCGACCTGCACGGTGCCGGAGGCGACCGTACCGGAGAAGCCGCGGAAATCGAGGTTCGGACGGTTAACATACTGCACCGGGAAGCGCAGCGGTTGGCTCTCCACTACCCGTTGGATCTCCACCGTTTCGAGGACTTCCAGCAGAGTCGGGCCGCTGTACCACGGCATGTTCGCGCTCTGGCTGGCGACATTATCGCCCTCCAGCGCCGACAGCGGCACAAAGCGAATATCGAGGTTGCCCGGCAGCTGCTCGGCAAAAGTCAGGTAAGCTTCACGGATCTCGTTGAAGCGCGCTTCGCTAAACTCGACGAGATCCATTTTGTTGACCGCCACCACCAGGTGTTTAATGCCCAGCAGGGTGGAGATAAAGCTGTGTCGGCGGGTCTGGTCGAGCACGCCTTTACGCGCGTCGATCAGCAGGATCGCCAGATCGCAAGTGGACGCGCCGGTGGCCATATTGCGGGTGTACTGCTCGTGCCCCGGGGTGTCGGCGATGATAAATTTGCGTTTTTCCGTCGAGAAGTAGCGATAGGCCACGTCGATGGTGATGCCCTGCTCGCGCTCGGCCTGCAGACCATCCACCAGCAGCGCCAGGTCCAGTTTTTCGCCCTGGGTGCCGTGACGCTTGCTGTCGTTGTGCAGCGAAGAGAGCTGATCTTCATAGATCTGGCGGGTATCGTGCAGCAGACGGCCAATCAGGGTGCTTTTACCGTCATCGACGCTGCCGCAGGTCAGAAAACGCAGCAGGCTCTTGTGCTGTTGCGCGTGCAGATAAGCTTCTACGCCGCCTTCATTGGCAATTTGTTGGGCAATGGTCGTGTTCATGGCGGCTCCTTAGAAATAACCCTGGCGTTTCTTCAGCTCCATCGAGCCGGCCTGGTCGCGATCGATGACGCGCCCCTGACGTTCGCTGGTGGTGGATACCAGCATCTCTTCAATAATTTCCGGCAGCGTCTGCGCTTCAGACTCCACTGCGCCGGTCAGCGGCCAGCAGCCGAGGGTACGGAAACGCACCATCCGTTTTTCAATCACTTCGCCCGGCTGCAGATCGATACGGTCGTCGTCGATCATCATCAGCATGCCGTCGCGCTCCAGCACCGGGCGCTCAGCGGCCAGATACAGCGGCACGATTTCGATGTTTTCCAGATAGATGTACTGCCAGATATCCAGCTCGGTCCAGTTGGAGAGCGGGAAGACGCGGATGCTTTCGCCTTTGTTAATCTGGCCGTTGTAGTTGTGCCACAGCTCCGGACGCTGGTTTTTCGGGTCCCAGCGGTGGAAGCGGTCGCGGAAGGAGTAGATGCGCTCTTTGGCGCGGGATTTCTCCTCATCACGCCGCGCGCCGCCGAATGCGGCGTCAAAGCCGTATTTGTTCAGCGCCTGCTTCAGCCCTTCGGTTTTCATGATATCGGTATGCTTGGCGCTGCCGTGGACGAACGGGTTGATGCCCATCGCCACCCCTTCCGGGTTTTTATGCACCAGCAGCTCGCAGCCATAGGCTTTGGCAGTACGGTCGCGGAACTCATACATCTCACGGAATTTCCAGCCGGTATCGACGTGCAGCAGCGGGAACGGCAGGGTTCCCGGATAAAACGCTTTGCGCGCCAGATGCAGCATTACGCTGGAATCTTTCCCGATGGAGTACATCATCACCGGGTTAGCAAATTCGGCGGCCACCTCACGAATAATATGGATGCTTTCCGCCTCCAGTTGCCGCAGGTGAGTGAGTCGTTTTTGGTCCATAACCGTTCCTTAAGCCAGATTGACCACCGAAGAGTTAAACCCCTCGGCGGATGATGTATGTTGAAACCAGGCGAGCTGCTGATGCAGCTGCACCACTTCGCCGACCACCAGCAGAGCGGGCATCGGGGCGTCTTTCGCCAGGTGTTCGAGTTGTTGCAATGTGCCGGTTATCGTCTGCTGATCGTCACGGGTACCGCGGGAAATCATCGCTACCGGCGTATTACTGTCGCGACCGTGGGCGATCAGCTGGGCGCTGATTTCCGCCGCCTTCATGGTGCCCATGTAAATGGCCAACGTCTGTTGGCTCTTCGCCAGCAGCGCCCAGTCGAAGGGAGCGCTGTCCGGCTTATAGTGCCCGGTGACAAAGACGGCGCTTTGCGCATAATCGCGATGGGTCAGTGGAATACCGGCGTAGGCCGTCGCGCCGGCGGCGGCAGTGACGCCAGGCACCACCTGGAACGGGATGCCCGCGGCGGCGGCAGCCTGCAGCTCTTCTGCGCCGCGGCCAAAAATAAACGGATCCCCGCCCTTCAGACGCACGACGGTTTTCCCCGCCTTCGCCGCCTCCACCAGCAGCTGATTGGTTTCATGCTGCGGCACCGAGTGCTCGCCGGCGCGCTTACCGACGCAAACCAGCTCGGCATCGCGGCGCACCAGTTCGAGAACCGGCTGGGTCACCAGATGGTCGTGGAAAACCACGTCCGCCTGCTGGATCGCCTGCAGGCCACGCAGGGTCAGCAGCCCGGCATCGCCCGGTCCGGCCCCCACCAGAATAATTTCACCTGTTTCGCGTTCAGGCTTATCCAGCTCATCCTGCAGCGCTTTTTCCGCCTCCGCAGCGTTGCCCGCCACCATCAGGCTGGCGAAGCGGCCGGTAAAGACCCGCTCCCAAAAGCGGCGACGCGCTTCGGTGGTCGTCAGACGGGTTTTCAGATGATTGCGCCAGTAGCTCGCCGATTCCGCCAGACGCCCGAGGTTCGTCGGCAGCAGCGCTTCGATTTTTTCGCGCAGAATACGCGACAGCACCGGCGCTTTCCCGCTGGAGGAGATCGCCACCAGCAGCGGCGAACGGTCGACGATAGAAGGGAAGACAAACGAGCAGAGCGCCTGGTTATCCACTACGTTGACCAGCCGGTAGCGCGCGTTTGCCGCCGCAAACACCCGCTGGTTAAGCGCCTCGTCCTCCGTGGCGGCAATCACCAGAAAGACATCATCCACCAGAGCGTCGCTAAATTCCGTCGCCCGCCAGCTAAGCGCCTGGCGCGCCGCCAGATCGGCCAGCGCCGGAGACAGCGTCCCGGCGACCACCTGCACCTGCGCCTGGGCGCGCAGCAGAAACTTGATCTTGCGTTCAGCAATCTCACCGCCGCCGATCACCAGCACGGGCCTTTGTTTCAGTTCGGCAAAAAGGGGCAAGTAATCCACGGGGTAACAACTCTCTTACAATCAGCGATACTGCGACTATAGGGTGCGCCTTAGAGCAAATGAAATTACGAAATGGAATGAGTTGTGACACAAAGGAATAACGCGGTGGAAATCTAAATATCAAAAAGTGCTTAACACGCTATTTTTCCGCTATTTAAGAGCAATTGAAATTGTTTAACCGCGGTCACAGTTTCATACTGTACGCGTCAAATTGTCTCGTTCGTGTAAGGACCCCTTATGTTTTCCGCGTTGTGCCGCCGTCTGCTTCCGCTGGCGCTCGGCACCGGTTTTGTTTTCGCCGCCGCCCCCGCATTCAGCGCGCTGGGCGACACCGCCAGTAGTCAGGCTCGCCATATCGCCACCGTCTTCCCGGGACGAATGACCGGAACGCCCCCGGAAATGCTCTCAGCTGACTATCTGCGTCAGCAGTTCGCCCGGATGGGCTATCAGAGCGACGTGCGGAGCTTCAATACCCGCTACATCTATACCGACAGCAACCAGCGTAAAAACTGGCATAACGTCACCGGCAGTACGGTGATCGCCGCCCATGAAGGCCAGTCTCGCCAGCAAATCATCATCATGGCGCACCTCGATACCTACGCGCCGCAGAGCGATAAAGACGTCGAAAACAACCTCGGCGGCCTGACGCTGCAGGGAATTGACGACAACGCGATGGGGCTCGGGGTGATGCTGGAGCTGGCGGAGCATTTAAAGAACGTCCCCACCCGCTATGGCATTCGCTTTATCGCCACCAGCGGCGAAGAGGAAGGTCGTCTCGGCGCGCAAAACCTGCTGCAGCGGATGAGCGAGGCGGAAAAGAAAAATACCCTGCTGGTGATCAATCTCGATAACCTGGTGGTGGGCGATAAGCTTTACTTCAACAGCGGCCGCCGCACGCCGGCCTCGGTGCGCAAGCTGACCCGCGATCGCGCGCTGGCTATCGCCCGCAGCAAAGGCATCGCCGCCTACACCAATCCGGGACTCAATCCGGCTTACCCGAAAGGCACCAGCTGCTGTAATGACGCCAGCGTCTTCGACAACGCGGGGATCCCGGTGCTGTCGGTCGAAGCGACCAACTGGTCATTAGGCAAGAAAGATGGCTATCAGCAGCGGAGCAAATCGCGCAGCTTCCCGCAGGGAATCAGCTGGCATGACGTTCAGCTGGATAATCAGCAATATATCGACAACGCGCTGCCAGGACGGATCGAGCATCGCGGGCGCGATGTCGTGAAAGTGATGCTGCCGCTGGTGAAAGAGCTGGCGAAGGTAGAGAAGAAAAGCTGACGGATGCAAATGAACACGCGGCATCACCCGCGTGTTCTCTTTCACACTATTCCCTGAGGAAGCGCTAATCAACCCTCGTGCAATCCGCACTCGCGTTTAAGCCCGAAGAACCGGGTCTCTTCTTCTGCCATGCCCGGCTCCCATTTGCGGGTGGTGTGGGTATCGCCTACCGACAGATACCCCTGATCCCACAGCGGATGGTATTTCAGCCCATGCTTTTGCAGATACTGATACACCGTCCGGTTATCCCAGTCGATAATCGGCAACACCTTGAACACTCCGCGCTGGACCGCCAGCACCGGAAGCGTCGCCCGACTGCCCGACTGCTCGCGGCGCAGACCGGCAAACCACGTCTGCGCGTTCAGCTCTTTCAGCGCCCGGTTCATCGGTTCAACCTTGTTGATCTCATTGTATTTCTCAATGCCCTCAACGCCCTGCTCCCACAGCTTGCCGTAGCGCGCCTCCTGCCAGGCCGCGCTTTCGGCCGCGCGGTAGACCTTCAGGTTCAGCTTGAGCTTGTCCGTCAGTTCGTCAATAAACTGGTAGGTTTCCGGGAACAGGTAACCGGTATCGGTGAGGATCACCGGAATGTCCGGGCGGATTTGATTCACCAGGTGCAAACTCACCGCCGCCTGAATACCAAAGCTTGACGACAGCACATAGTCTCCCGGCAGGTTTTCCAGCGCCCAGGCCACACGCCCTTCGGCGTCGAGCTTTTCCAGTTGGGCGTTGGTTTCCGCGAGTGCCAGAATGCGTTCCACTTTCGGCAATGCATTAAGCGCGTTTAGATCGAGTACGGACATAAGAACCTCGTTTGCCTGTTTTGCCGGGCGGCACTGCGTTTGCCCGGCCTACGGGTTTTACAGGCCCGGATCGCTACGCGCCACCGGGCACCAGGATGTTACTCCCAGAAATCGCGGGCTGGATCGAGCACCGGGCGAATGATGCCCGCACGCACCGTAAAGTCGCCGAAGCCTTCACCCGCTTCGCGCTCTTTCGCCCAGCGCCCAACCAGTTGGTCTAGCGAGTCGAGAATTTCCGACTCGGTAATGTTCTCACGGTACATCCGCGGGATGCGGGTGCCGCTGCGGTTACCGCCGATGTGCAGGTTATAGCGGCCTGGCGCTTTCCCCACCAGCCCCACTTCCGCCAGCATCGCGCGGCCGCAGCCGTTCGGACAGCCGGTGACGCGGGTGACGATATGCTCATCGCTCACGCCATGCTTGCTCATCACCCCTTCCACCTTGTCGATAAACGACGGCAGGAAACGCTCGGCTTCCGCCATCGCCAGCGGGCAGGTCGGGAAGGAGACGCAGGCCATTGAGTTTTCGCGCTGCGGGGTGACGGCATTCATCAGACCATGATCCCGCGCCAGCTTCTCGATCCGCGCCTTCTGATCTTCCGGTACGCTGGCGACGATCAGGTTCTGATTGGCGGTGATGCGGAATTCGCCCTGATGGATCTTAGCAATCTCCAGCAGACCGGTTTTCAGCGGGCGCCCCGGATAATCCAGAATGCGGCCGTTTTCAATAAACAGCGTCAGGTGCCATTTATCATCAATCCCCTTCACCCAGCCGATGCGGTCGCCGCGGCCGGTGAATTCGTACGGGCGGATCGGCTCAAACTTAATGCCTGCCCGGCGCTCCACTTCCGCCTTAAAGGTTTCAACGCCAACGCGCTCAAGGGTGTACTTGGTTTTCGCATTCTTACGGTCGGTACGGTTACCCCAGTCGCGCTGGGTAGTCACGACCGCTTCCGCCACCGCCAGAGTATGCTCCAGCGGCAGAAAACCGAATTCGCTCGCCGTGCGGGCGTAGGTTTTTTTGTTACCGTGTTCGATAGAAAGACCGCCGCCCACCAGCAGGTTAAAGCCCACCAGCTTGCCGTTTTCGGCGATCGCCACGAAGTTCATGTCGTTGGCGTGCAGATCGATATCGTTCTGCGGCGGGATCACCACCGTGGTTTTAAACTTACGCGGCAGATAGGTCTGACCGAGGATCGGCTCTTCGTCAGTGGTGGCGACCTTTTTCTGATCCAGCCAGATCTCGGCATAGGCGCGGGTGCGCGGCAGCAAATGCTCGGAGATCTTTTTCGCCCACTCGTAGGCCTCAGCGTGCAGCTGCGATTCGTACGGGTTGGAGGTGCACAGCACGTTACGGTTCATATCGTTGGCGGTGGCCAGCGCGTCCAGCCCCACCGAGTGCAGCATCTGATGCACCGGCTTGACGTTCTTTTTCAGAATGCCGTGAAACTGGAAAGTCTGCCGGTTGGTCAGGCGAATACTGCCGTAAATGGTGTTCTCGGCGGCAAACTTATCGATCGCCTTCCACTGGGTGGTGGTGATCACCCCGCCCGGCAGACGGCAGCGCAGGAGCATCGCATGACGCGGCTCCAGCTTCTGAGCGGCGCGCTCCGCGCGGATATCGCGATCGTCCTGCTGGTACATACCGTGGAAACGGATCAGCAGGAAGTTATCGCCTTTAAAACCGCCGGTCAGACCGTCGTTTAAATCTTCCGCAATGGTGCCGCGCAGGTAGTTGCTCTCGAGCTTCATACGCTCGGCATCGGTCAGTTTACCTTCGACCACTAAAGGCCCCGGATGTTTTTCGCTCATTAGTAGACATCTCGCTGATAACGGCGCTCAACGCGCAGCTCACTTAAAAATTCGTCCGCCGCTTCGGCGTCCATCGCGCCGTATTCGGCAATCACTTCCAGTAAAGTCTGTTCCACGTCTTTCGCCATACGATTGGCGTCGCCGCAGACATAAATGTGGGCGCCATCATTGATCCAGCGCCACAGCTCAGCCCCCTGCTCACGCAGTTTGTCCTGCACATAGATTTTTTGTTGTTGATCGCGGGACCAGGCCAGATCGATACGGGTCAGCAGACCCTCTTTCACATAGCTCTGCCACTCCACCTGATAGAGGAAATCTTCGGTGAAGTGCGGGTTGCCGAAGAACAGCCAGTTCTTACCTGGCGCCCCGTCCGCTGCGCGCTGCTGCATGAAGGCGCGGAACGGCGCAATACCGGTGCCAGGGCCAATCATGATCACCGGCGTCTCCGGGTTAGCCGGCAGACGGAAGTTGTCGTTGTGCTCGATAAAGACGCGGACTTCGCCATCCTCTTCCACGCGGTCGGCGAGGAAGCTGGAGGCGCCGCCAGCCCGGGCGCGGCCTTCGATGTCATAGCGCACCACGCCCACGGTGACATGCACTTCGCTCTCCACTTCCGCCTGCGAGGAGGCAATAGAGTACAGACGCGGCGTCAGCGGGCGCAGCAGACCGATTAACGCCTCGGCGTCCAGCTGCGCGGGGGAGAAACGGACCATATCGACGATCGGCGTCGCGGCGGCATACTGCTGCAGTTGAGCTTTATCGCCCACCAGCGGCAGCAGCGATTCGCTGCGGGTCAGGGTGGCGTAGTTTTCGACGATAGTCGCGGTGTTAACCGTCAGCTCAAAATGCCACTGCAGGGCTTCCGCCAGCGGCAGGGTTTTGCCCTCGACGGTCACCGGCTCGTCGCCTTTCAGCCACAGCAGCTCCACCAGCTCTTTCACCAGCTGAGGATCGTTTTGATACCAGACGCCCAGGGCGTCGCCCGGCTGATAGCGCAGACCGGAATCACCGAGGTCAATTTCGATATGGCGTACATCTTTTTCTGAATCGCGGCCGGTGATTTTCTGGTTGACCGACAGGGTCGCCGTCAGCGGAGCCTCTTTGGTGTAGGGACTGGTGTGAATGTCGTTCACTGCGCCGCTGGCGGACAGCTGAGCGGGCGCGGCGACCGGCGCACGGGCCTTAAGCACCTCAACGACGCGCGCGCGCCATTCAGCGGCCGCGGCCTGATATTCAACGTCGGCGTCGACGCGATCGAGCAGGCGTTCCGCGCCAAGTTCGGCCAGCTTGCTGTCGAAATCTTTGCCGGACTGGCAGAAGAATTCATAAGAGGTATCGCCGAGGCCAAAGACGGCGAATGCGGTCCCGTCCAGCTTCGGCGCTTTCTTCGAGAACAGGAACTTATGCAATGCGACCGCTTCTTCCGGCGGCTCACCTTCCCCCTGGGTGGAGGTCACGACCACCAGCAGTTTTTCAGCAGCAATTTGTTTGAATTTATAATCGCCTGCATTCACCAGCTTCACGTTCAGCTTCGCCGCCAGCAGATCGTCGCGCAGCGCTTCGGCGACGCGGCGAGCGTTGCCGGTTTGCGAGGCGGAAATCAGCGTGATCGTCGGGACCTCGGCGGCCGGGGCGGGAGCGGCGGCTGCCGCGCCGGACTGCTGATTCAGCACGCCCCAGAAATAGCCAGACACCCAGGCGAGCTGAGTGGGCGTGAAGTCAGTGGTGGCCGCCTGAAGGCGCGCCAGTTGCTCCGGGTTGAGCGGCAGCAAGTTGGAAGGTGGGGCCTGTGTCGTCATGCGTCGTTTGTTCCAGTAAGCAAAGCTGTTATTCGCACCCTGTCAGCGCGACAAAAACAGAAGAGAATAGAAGGTTAACGGCGGGCATAGTAACAATTAAAGAAGGGATGGAAATAATAAATAACCAAATGGACTAACCTGTTTTAGTTGTAGTTATTAACAACAAAATCGATTAAATAACTATTTGAAATATCACAACTTAATTCACTTAACCCAGATAAATGTGTCGATTTTCTGTTCAGGGCCGTTTTAGTTAATGCGAAAAAATGTACTTTCCGGTACCCTACGGCGGTTTTTTTCGTCCTGTTGAGAGTCAATGATGTCCACCACGCTGTTTAAAGATTTCACCTTCGAAGCCGCCCACCACCTGCCGCACGTCCCGGAAGGACACAAATGCGGTCGCCTGCATGGCCACTCATTTATGGTGCGTCTGGAGATAACCGGTGAAGTCGATCCCCATACCGGGTGGATCATGGATTTTGCCGAGCTGAAGGCCGCCTTCAAGCCGACCTACGATCGCCTGGACCACTATTATCTGAACGATATCCCCGGTCTGGAAAACCCTACCAGCGAAGTGCTGGCCAAATGGATCTGGGATGAGATGAAACCGCGGGTACCGCTGCTGAGCGCGGTGATGGTGAAAGAGACCTGCACCGCTGGCTGCGTCTATCGCGGCGAGTAAGCGAAAAAAAGCCCGGTCAGTACGCTGCCGGGCTTTTTTATCAGGCGATATTCAGATATTTATGTGTCTGCATGGACAGGCGCCAGTTACGGGCGATGCAGGTGTCGATACACAGGCGCGTCGCGTCTTCTTTCTGGCTGATTGGCTGCAGGGCGATGATCCGCGGTTTGTCATCGCTCAGCGTTTCCAGCAGCTCGTCCAGCGCTTCGATGTCGCGGACGCGCCCTACCGGATGTTTGATCTCATCCGCCCGCTGCAGGGCCTGAGACAGCACGTCATACCCGCCGCGCATATTCACCTTCGGCGATACCGTCACCCAGGTATGAGGCGTACAGCGAACTTCGTGAGTGCCGCTGGTTTCAATCTGGCAGCTAAAGCCGTTTTGCTCCAGCAGCGAGGTTAACGGCGTTAAATCATGAATGCAGGGCTCACCGCCGGTAATGACCACGTGGCGGGCAGTCCACCCCTGACGACCGATAATCGCCAGCAGATCTTCACTGCTTGCCGGCCCCCACTTATCGCTCTCTTTGGTTTTCGCCAGGATGCTGAACAACGACACTTCCCGATCGGCCAGTTTGTCCCAGGTATGCTTGGTGTCACACCACGCGCATCCTACCGGGCATCCCTGCAGACGAATAAAAATGGCAGGCACGCCGGTGAAGTAACCCTCGCCTTGCAGGGTCTGGAACATCTCGTTAATCGGGTACTGCATAGTCATCTCTGTTTAGGGTGATAAACGCTTATTATCGCAGATTTCACTGTCCAGGTCTTGTCCTGCGCTGCGATCGTTTTTCCTTCACGGCGTCGCTTTCTCTCCCCGGAGGTTATTCATTGTTAATTAAAAGCATGCTTCTGTTTTCGTTTATTTCATTAGTGTGGTAAGGATTAAAATAAACGTCGCGCCATGCCACCGTAAAGAAAGATGTAACAGAAGATGTTTTTCGCGTTATAAACCAGAATATATTAAATGTCAGCATAAACACAAAAACACCTTTAAATACAGAAGTGTACAAACTGATACATGAAAGAGTGAATTATTTATCTGGTCTGAGAGTCGAATCCTATCCACCGCCGAAAATAAGCTTAAGCCCCTCTTAATAAAGTCCTGTTGCCCGCCATTTTTTATTTAATCGTCGTTTACTTTGTCCCTCCTAGAATCCCGCAGACCAACCATAATGAGATAGCGTTTATGACCACATTATTCATTACCGGCGTCACCGGTTTTCTGGGCGGCGCGGCGTTAGAGAAAATACTCCATCAGGATAGCCAGTTAGATCTGCTGCTGCTGGTGCGTGCCGACAGTCCCGACGCAGGCCTGGAGCGGGTCAAGGAGAACATGCGTAAGTTCAACATCGCCGAGGAGAAACTGGCGATGCTGCGCCCGCAGCAGATCCTGCTGGGCGATCTCGCCTCTCCGGAGCATTTTCTTAACGACCCGCGGCTTGAGCAAGTCACCCATGTCCTCAACTGCGCCGCTGTCGCCTCGTTTGGCAGCAACCCGCTCATCTGGAAGGTTAACGTTGCGGGTACGCTGCGTCTGGCGCAACGGATGGCGCAGGTGGCGGGTCTGCAGCGTTTTCTGCACGTCGGCACCGCTATGTCCTGCTCACCGGAGCCGGATTCGCTGGTCGCCGAGAGCGCGGAGTTTCGGCAGCGCGCCGAGCATCTGGTGGAATATACCCACTCGAAATCGGCCATCGAGCAACTGATGCAGCAGCACTGCCCTACGCTACCGCTGGTCATTGCCCGCCCTTCTATTGTGGTGGGCCATACCCATCATGGCTGCCGGCCTTCCAGCAGTATTTTCTGGGTGTTCAGCATGGGGCTGATGCTGCAGAAATTTATGTGCGCGATGGAGGATCGGATCGATGTTATTCCGGTGGACTACTGCGCCGATGCCCTGCTGATGCTGCTTAACCAGCCGCTGGCCCGCGGCGAGGTGGTGCATATCTCTGCCGGCGAGGAGAACAGCGTGAAGTTTGCCGAAATCGACCGGGCGATGGCCCTGGCGCTGGAGCAGGCGCCGGTGGGAGACAAGTACGCCCAGGTGAGCTATGAAACGCTGGTCAAAATGCGTCGCGAACTGAAAGGAATTTTTGGGCCGTGCAATGAGCGACTGATGCTGAAAGCGATGCGCTTATATGGCGCGTTCGCCACGCTGAACGTGCGCTTTAGCAACGACAAGCTGCTGAGCATGGGGATGCCAAAACCGCCGCGCTTTACCGATTACATCGACCGCTGCGTGGAAACCACTCGCGGGCTGTCGATCCCTCAGCAAATGGCTGTCGACTTTAAATAATGGCCGCAGGCATAAAAAAAATGCCAGCCCGAAGGCTGGCATGGTTATTTCACAAAGACAGGATTAAGCCTGGCCTTTGATCTCTTTACGACCGTTGAACGGCGCTTGCTCACCCAGCGCTTCTTCGATACGAATCAGCTGGTTGTATTTAGCAACGCGGTCAGAACGGCTCATAGAACCGGTTTTGATCTGGCCTGCAGCGGTACCCACAGCCAGGTCGGCAATGGTCGCGTCTTCAGTTTCGCCAGAACGGTGAGAGATGACAGCGGTGTAGCCAGCGTCTTTCGCCATCTTGATAGCCGCCAGAGTTTCGGTCAGAGAACCGATCTGGTTGAATTTGATCAGGATGGAGTTAGCGATGCCTTTTTCGATGCCTTCTTTCAGGATCTTGGTGTTGGTTACGAACAGGTCGTCACCAACCAGCTGGATTTTGTCGCCCAGTACTTTGGTCTGGTAAGCGAAACCTTCCCAGTCAGATTCGTCCAGGCCATCTTCGATGGAGACGATCGGGTACTGTTTGGTCAGCTCTTCCAGGAAGTGAGTGAACTCTTCAGAGGTGAACGCTTTGTTGCCTTCGCCGGCCAGAACGTATTTACCGTCTTTGTAGAATTCAGACGCTGCGCAGTCCATCGCCAGGGTGATGTCTTTGCCCAGCTCGTAGCCTGCAGCTTTAACCGCTTCAGCGATAACAGCCAGCGCTTCGGCGTTGGAACCCAGGTTCGGCGCGTAGCCGCCTTCGTCACCAACGGCAGTGTTCATGCCTTTGGACTTCAGCACTTTCGCCAGGTGATGGAACACTTCAGAACCCATGCGTACTGCTTCTTTCAGGGTCGGCGCGCCAACCGGCTGAATCATGAATTCCTGGATGTCGACGTTGTTGTCAGCGTGCTCACCGCCGTTGATGATGTTCATCATCGGAACCGGCATGGAGTATTTGCCCGGAGTGCCGTTCAGTTCAGCGATGTGCGCGTACAGCGGCAGGCCTTTGGAGGCAGCTGCTGCTTTGGCGTTCGCCAGAGAAACGGCCAGGATTGCGTTCGCACCGAAGTTAGATTTGTTTTCAGTACCGTCCAGGTCGATCATGATCTTGTCGATGCCAGCCTGATCTTTGGCATCTTTGCCCAGGATTGCCTGAGCGATCGGGCCGTTTACCGCAGCAACAGCTTTGGTTACGCCTTTACCCAGGAAACGGGATTTGTCGCCATCGCGCAGTTCCAGCGCTTCGCGGGAACCAGTAGAAGCACCTGACGGAGCAGCTGCCATACCGACGAAACCACCTTCCAGGTGTACTTCGGCTTCAACAGTCGGGTTACCACGGGAGTCGATGATTTCACGACCGATGACTTTAACGATTTTGGACATTAGGTTTTCCTCAGTACAAGTTAAACTAAAACTCCAGACAAACAATGCACCCGAATGGGTGCATTGCCGTTCTAACTCTTTTTACTTCGCCTGGCGTTTCTGGTACTCGCTGGCGGCTTTCACAAAGCCGGCAAACAGCGGGTGTCCATCACGCGGCGTCGAAGTAAACTCCGGGTGGAACTGGCAGGCCACAAACCACGGATGGTTCGGCACTTCGATGATCTCGACCAACTGATCATCCCCGGAACGGCCCGCAACGCGCAGACCGGCAGCTTCAATCGGTTTCAACAACATGTTGTTGACTTCGTAGCGGTGACGATGGCGCTCGGTGATGGTCGGCTCGCCGTACAGCTGGCGTACCAGAGAATCATCATCCAGCTGGCACTGCTGCGCGCCCAGGCGCATGGTGCCGCCCAGATCGCTCTTCTCGGAGCGGACTTCGACGTTGCCATCTTCGTCACGCCATTCGGTAATCAGGGCCACAACCGGGTATTTACAGTCTGGCACAAATTCCGTCGAGTTGGCGTTTTCCATACCCGCTACGTTGCGCGCGAACTCAATCAGCGCAACCTGCATACCCAGGCAAATGCCCAGATAAGGAATATTGTTCTCACGCGCATAGCGCGCGGTGGCGATCTTACCTTCCACACCGCGGTAGCCGAAGCCGCCCGGGATAAGGATAGCATCTAAATCCTTGAGGATTTCGACGCCGCGCGTTTCCACATCCTGCGAATCGATCAGCTTGATGTTGACGGTAACGCGGTTTTTCAGACCACCGTGTTTCAGCGCTTCAATCACCGACTTGTAGGCGTCCGGCAGCTCAATGTACTTACCGACCATACCGATGGTGACTTCGCCTGCCGGATTGGCTTCTTCATAGATTACCTGTTCCCATTCGGCCAGGTTTGCTTCCGGACAAGTTAAGCTGAATCGTTTACAAATATAATCGTCCAGCCCCTGAGATTTCAACAGGCCTGGAATTTTATAAATGGAATCGACGTCTTTCAGAGAAATAACAGCCTTTTCCGGAACGTTACAGAACAAAGCAATTTTCGCCCGTTCGTTGGCCGGAACAGCGCGATCGGAGCGGCAGATCAGGATGTCAGGCTGAATACCGATAGAGAGCAGCTCTTTCACGGAGTGCTGAGTCGGTTTGGTTTTGACTTCGCCCGCGGCGGCCATGTACGGCACCAGAGTCAGGTGCATAAACAGGGTATGCTCGCGGCCAATCTCTACCGCCATCTGACGAATGGCTTCGAGGAACGGCAGGGATTCGATATCGCCTACGGTACCGCCGATCTCCACCAGCACCACGTCATGGCCTTCGCCGCCCGCCAGCACACGCTCTTTGATAGCGTTGGTGATGTGCGGGATAACCTGAACGGTCGCGCCCAGGTAGTCGCCACGGCGCTCTTTGCGCAGCACGTCAGAGTAGATACGGCCGGTGGTGAAGTTGTTGCGGCGAGTCATCTTGGTACGGATGAAACGCTCGTAGTGGCCCAGGTCCAGATCGGTTTCTGCGCCGTCTTCAGTAACGAACACTTCCCCATGCTGGATTGGGCTCATGGTGCCCGGATCGACGTTGATATACGGATCCAGTTTCATGATGGTCACGTTGAGACCACGGGCTTCAAGAATGGCTGCCAGGGAGGCTGCGGCAATGCCTTTACCCAGAGAGGATACGACCCCGCCGGTCACAAAAATATAGTTCGTTGTCATGCTGAACCTGAGAAGTTAGGGTAAAACGATGGAATAACCAGGACGGGAAAGTAGTATACCCGAACATGCGTGACGCCACAAACTTTCATTCTTCCCCTCCCCTTCGTTCTTCAAGTTGCACCTGTGTTGCGACCCGAACAACTCGAAGAGGCAGGCTACATGGTGTTTCAACGACATAACGGAAAGAGAAAATAGACGCTTTTGGCGAAATGTTTTTGACGTAAATCAAGCGCTTGTTATTTATAAAATCACACAAATCGCGCTTGATCACGAAAACTCGTTAGAGATCAGTTTCCTGGCGTTTTACCTGTTGCCATACTTCTTCCATGGTATCGAGGTCGACGCCGGTCATTTCCAGGCCGCGGGCCGCGACAATGCGCTCGACTTCGCGGAAGCGGCGCTCGAATTTGAGGTTCGCCTTCTGCAGCGCCACCTCGGCTTTGACCCCTAAATGGCGGGATAAATTCACCGTGGCGAACAGCAGATCGCCCACTTCCTCTTCCAGTTTCGCTTCATCCACCACCGCCTGCTGCGCTTCATGCATCACTTCATCAATTTCTTCATGCACCTTGTCGAGCACCGGGCCCAGCGAGGTCCAGTCAAAACCGACCGCCGAGCAGCGACGCTGGATTTTATGCGCCCGCATCAGCGCCGGCAGGCTATGCGGAATGTCGTCCAGCGCTGAGTGCTGGGCTTTTTCCGCCCGCTCCGCGCTTTTGATCTGCTCCCAGCGGGCCAGGACTTCGCTGCTGTTTCCCGCGGTGGCATCAGCGAAGATGTGGGGATGGCGGCGCTCCAGCTTGTCGCTGATGGCGGCGCAGATATCGTCAAAGTTAAAACGTCCCTCTTCCTGCGCCATCTGCGCATAGAACACCACCTGGAACAGCAGATCGCCCAGCTCACCGCGCAGGTCGTCAAAATCCTCTCGCGAAATGGCGTCCAGCACTTCATAGGTTTCTTCGAGGGTATAGGGGGCGATGGTGGCAAAGGTCTGCTCTTTATCCCACGGGCAGCCGTTTTCCGGGTCGCGCAGGCGGCGCATGATGCCGAGCAAGCGGTCGATTTGGGTCATGTGACAATCCTGGAAATTTAAAAAATAGGCGGCCGGATAAGGCGTTTCGACCTTATCCGACGTGGCGAAATTGCCGGATGGCGGCTTCGCCTTATCCGGCCTGGAGACGAATTAACCGCCGTGCAGACGGCGCGCGTCAATGACATCAGGCACCTGGTTCAGCTTACCGAGCACCCGGCCCAGCACCTGCAGGTTGTAAATCTCGATGGTCATATCGATGGTGGCCAGCTGCTGACGGGTATCGCTGCGGCTGGCAACGCCCAGCACGTTCACCTTCTCATTGGCGAGGATGGTGGTGATATCGCGCAGTAACCCGCTGCGATCGTTCGCCTCCACCCTGACCACCAGCGAATATCCGGCCGAGTAGCTTTCGCCCCATACCGCATCGACGATGCGCTCCGGGGCATGCGACTGCAGTTCAGCGAGCTGATCGCAGTCGGCGCGATGCACGGAAATCCCGCGCCCCTGGGTGATAAAGCCGACGATCTCATCGCCCGGGATCGGCTGGCAGCAGCGGGCAATATGGTGCATCAGATTGCCAACCCCTTCCACCACCACCCGGCCATTGTCCTTGGTGCGGTTCTGCGGAGCATAGGTTTTCTGCTGCAACTGCTTCAGCGCTGCCGCATCCTGCTCGGCGGCGCTCGGTTTATTGAACTGCGCCTGCAGGAAGTTGACCATCTGGTTGAGACGGATATCGCCGCCGCCGATGGCCGCCAGCAGTTCATCGAGCTCGTTGAAGTTGTAGCGCGGCAGCAGGTGCTTTTCCGCATCCTTCAGGCTGATGCCCAGATGCTCCAGCTCGTCGTCAAGGATCTGTCGGCCGGCAAGAATGTTCTTGTCGCGGTCCTGCTTACGGAACCAGGCGTGAATTTTGGAGCGTCCGCGGCTGGTGGTGACATAGCCGAGGTTAGGGTTGAGCCAGTCGCGGCTCGGGTTCGGCTGCTTCTGGGTAATGATTTCGATCTGATCGCCCATCTGAAGCTGATAGGTAAACGGCACGATGCGGCCGCCAATTTTGGCGCCGATGCAGCGATGACCGACGTCGCTGTGGATATGGTAGGCAAAATCGAGCGGCGTCGACCCCGCCGGCAGGTCCACCACGTCGCCTTTCGGCGTAAAGACATACACCCGGTCGTCAAAGACCTGGCTGCGCACTTCGTCGAGCATTTCGCCGGAGTCGGCCATCTCTTCCTGCCAGGCAATCAGCTTGCGCAGCCAGGCGATACGGTCCTCATAGCCGCGGCCGCCGCTGGTCCCCGCTCCCGCGCCCTCTTTGTACTTCCAGTGCGCGGCCACGCCCAGCTCGGCGTCTTCATGCATCTGCCGGGTGCGGATTTGAATCTCCACGGTCTTGCCGCTCGGCCCCAGCACCACGGTATGGATAGACTGGTAGCCGTTGGGTTTCGGGTTGGCCACATAGTCATCGAACTCATCCGGCAGGTGACGGTAGTGGGTATGAACGATCCCCAGCGCGGCATAACAATCCTGCAACCGCTCGGCCACGATGCGCACCGCGCGTACGTCAAACAGCTCGTCAAAGGCGAGGTGTTTTTTCTGCATTTTGCGCCAGATGCTGTAGATATGCTTCGGCCGACCATAGACCTCGGCCTTGACCCCTTCGGCTTTCATTTCTGCCCGCAGGTGGCCGACGAACTCGTCGATATAATGCTCGCGGTCGATACGGCGTTCGTGGAGCAGTTTGGCAATGCGCTTGTACTCTGCCGGGTGCAGGTAGCGGAAGCAGTAATCTTCCAGCTCCCACTTCAGCTGGCCGATACCTAAGCGGTTAGCCAGGGGAGCATAGATATTGGTGCACTCTTTCGCCGCCAGCACCCGCTCATCTTCCGGCGCGTCCTTGACCTCGCGCAGATGCGCGATACGTTCGGCAAGCTTGATAACCACGCAGCGGAAATCGTCAACCATCGCCAGCAGCATGCGGCGAATGTTATCCACCTGCTCGGAAGATACCGAGTCGGTATGAGTGGCTTTCAGCTGACGGATGGCGGCCATGTCCCGTACCCCATGAATCAGGGTCACGACCGATTTACCCACGCTTTCCTGCATGACCTCTTCGCTGACGACTTCGCCGTCGGCCAGCGGGAACAACAGCGCCGCGCGCAGGGTATCGATATCCATACTCAGGGTGGAGAGGATCTCCACCATTTCGACGCCCCGCCACAGCAGCAGGTCCGCCAGCGGGTGTCCTTGCGTTTTTTCGCGACAATAATCCCAGGTTTCGGCTAAGCGCTCACACGACTGCTGGCTGGAAATCCCCAGACTCGCGATCCATTTCTTCGGGTCAAATTCACCAGCTTTATTAAGATGTGCACTTCTTACCGCAACCATTGTCCTCTCCTTAAGGGACCGGCCTGCCGAAGTCGGCAAGCCTCAACTTTCTACATGTCATCCTGCAGGTCGCGTCAGCATTGATGGCCGGGGCGGCTCTTCTGCGACGTTGTGAATGACCTTATGTAAGCCTGCGCTCAAACAACACCATTGATTCCAGATGACCGGTATGCGGGAACATATCCAGCATTGCCAGGCGTTGAATCTGATATCCAGCCTGCAACAGGGTTTCGCTGTCTCGCGCCAGCGTCGCCGGGTTGCAGGAAACATACACCACCCGCCGCGGCGCCAGTTTTATAATATGCGGCATCACGCCCGGCGCGCCGGCGCGGGCCGGGTCCAGCAGCACTTTATCAAAGCCATGCTTCGCCCAGGCCTGGCGGGTGACATCCTCTTCCAGATTTTCATGGAAGAAGGTGACATTTGATAAACCATTGAGGGCGGCGTTTTCCCGCCCCTTCGCCACCAGCGCCGGCACCCCTTCCACCCCAACCACGTGGGCGGCGCGAGTCGCCAGCGGCAGGGTAAAATTGCCCATCCCGCAGAACAGATCCAGCACCCGGTCCTCAGGCTGCAGATCCAGCCACGCCAGCGCGGTACGCACCATCTGCTGATTCACGCCGTCGTTGACCTGGATAAAATCCCGCGGACTGAACACTAAGCGTAGTCCGTCTGAGGTATACCATGGCGCTTCGCCGTGAATATGTTCCAGTATCTCGCTTTGCGGCGCGAGGTACAGGGAAAGACCGTGAGTTTGCGAAAAACGTTCCAGTTTTTCCCTGTCAGCCGCCGGCAGCGCAGCGGTATGGCGCAGCACCATCAGTGGGCCGTTGTCCGCCAGCACCAGCTCGACGTGACCAAGATGGCGTAATGCGCTCAGCGCGCTTAAGCACTCGCGCACGGCGGGCAGCAGCGCCTCAAGTTGGGGCACCAAAACAGGGCACCGCACCACATCGACGATCGCTTTATCACTGGCCTGACGAAAACCCATCTGCAATTGTTGGGTCTTTGGCTGATAATTCAAGCTTAAGCGCGCGCGCCGGCGATAGCCCCACGGCTCGCCGGCGATGATCTCATCCACCTCGCGCTTCATCAGGCGCGCCAGCGCGGCGCGTTTACTTTGCTGCTGAAGCGTGATGCTGGCATGCTGCTGTTGGCAGCCGCCGCAAACGCCAAAATGAGGGCAGCGCGGCGCCTGGCGCTGCGGGCTGTCGGTCAGACGGCGTTTCACCTGGGCGCGGGCGTACTGCTTTTTGTCTTCCACCAGCACCACCTCTGCCTGCTCCTGCGGCAGCACGCCGCCGACGAACAGCGCTTTCCCCTGGTGGCGGGCCACGCCCTGGCCAAAGGGATCGAGGTCGTTGACTGTAACGGTTATGATCTGGCGCGTCGTCACACGCCGTTTTGCAGAGTAGAATTGCGCCATCGTAGAGAGTTGTCTCAATCAAATAAAACGAGCTCGTTCAGAGCGGCAGCGCCGCGAGGCGCACCGACGCGCACCGAACGATGATGTCTATATTCTCCCATAATGGAACCGCATGACCAACTACAGCCTGCGTGCTCGCATGATGATTCTGATTCTGGCGCCAACCGTCCTGATAGGGCTGTTGCTCAGTGTTTTCTTTGTCGCTCACCGTTATAACGACCTGCAACGTCAGCTGGAGGACGCCGGCACCAGCATTATTGAGCCGCTGGCGGTCTCCAGCGAATATGGCATGAATCTGCAAAACCGCGAATCTATCGGCCAGTTGATCAGCGTTCTGCATCGTCGCCACTCGGAGATCGTGCGGGCCATCTCGGTGTACGATTCGCATAACCGCTTGTTTGTCACCTCCAATTACCAGCTCAACCCCAGCGACCTGCAGATCCCGAAAGGCGAAGCGTTTCCCCGTCGTCTGAGCGTCATCCGCGACGGCGACATGATGATCCTGCGCACGCCGATCGTCTCGGAAAGTTATTCCCCGGATGAATCCCCCGAATCCGATGCCAAAATGCCGGGCAATATGCTGGGCTACGTCGCGCTGGAGCTGGATCTCAAATCGGTGCGCCTCCAGCAGTACAAAGAGATTTTTATCTCCAGCGTGATGATGCTGTTCTGCATCGGTATCGCGCTGATCTTCGGCTGGCGCCTGATGCGCGACGTCACCGGCCCTATCCGCAATATGGTCAACACCGTCGACCGCATCCGCCGCGGACAGCTGGACAGCCGCGTCGAGGGCTTTATGCTCGGCGAACTGGATATGCTGAAAAACGGCATCAACTCGATGGCCATGTCGCTGGCGGCGTACCATGAGGAGATGCAGCACAACGTCGACCAGGCGACCTCCGATCTGCGGGAAACCCTTGAGCAGATGGAGATTCAGAACGTCGAGCTGGACCTGGCGAAAAAGCGCGCCCAGGAGGCGGCGCGCATTAAGTCTGAATTCCTGGCCAATATGTCCCACGAACTGCGCACCCCGCTCAATGGGGTGATCGGCTTTACCCGTCTGACGTTGAAAACCGATCTCAACGCCACGCAGCGCGACCACCTGACCACCATCGAACGCTCGGCCAATAATCTGTTGGCGATCATCAACGACGTGCTCGACTTTTCCAAGCTGGAAGCCGGGAAGCTGATCCTGGAGAGCATTCCGTTCCTGCTGCGCACCTCGCTTGATGAGGTGGTCACCCTGCTGGCGCATTCCGCGCACGATAAAGGGCTGGAGCTGACGCTGAACATTAAGAACAACGTGCCGGATAACGTCATCGGCGACCCGCTGCGTCTGCAGCAGATTGTGACCAACCTCGTAGGCAACGCCATCAAATTTACCGAGCACGGTAATATCGATGTGCTGGTGGAGCAGCGGGCCATCAGTAATTCGCGGGTGCAGATCGAAATTCAGATCCACGATACCGGCATCGGCATCCCCGAGCGCGACCAGTCCCGGCTGTTCCAGGCCTTCCGTCAGGCCGATGCCAGTATTTCACGCCGCCACGGCGGCACCGGGCTCGGGCTGGTGATCACCCAGCGTCTGGTTAAGGAGATGGGCGGCGATATCTCGTTCCACAGTCAGCCAAACCGCGGCTCCACCTTCTGGTTCCATATCAGCCTCGATCTCAACCCGAACGCCATCCCGGATACGCTGAATACCGACGGGCTGGCGGGCAAGCGTCTGGCCTATGTGGAAGCCAACGCGACGGCGGCGCAGTGCACGCTGGAGATGCTGGCCGCCACGCCGCTGGAGGTGATTTACAGCCCCACCTTCTCTTCGCTGGCGGAAGCCCAGTACGACATTCTGCTGGTCGGTATTCCGGTCTCAATGCGCGATTTGTCGCCGCACCGGGAAAAATTAGCCAAAGCCTGCGCGATGTCAGACAACGTACTGCTGGCTCTGCCATGTCATGCCCAGGTCAGCGCCGAAGCCCTGAAGCGCGATGGCATCGCCGCCTGCCTGTTGAAACCGCTCACCACCACCCGTCTGCTGCCAGCGCTGGTGGCCACCCATCATGCGACGGCCTCCGCGCCGTTGACCCAGGCCGACAGCCATAAGCTGCCGATGACCGTGATGGCCGTCGACGACAACCCGGCAAACCTGAAGCTCATTGGCGCCCTGCTGGATGACCTTGTGCAGCAGGTGATCCTCTGCGACAGCGGCCAGCAGGCGGTGGACAAGGCCAAGCAACTGCAGATGGATCTGATCCTGATGGATATTCAGATGCCGGATATGGACGGCATCCGCGCCTGTGAGCTTATCCATCATTTGCCGCATCACCAGCAAACGCCGGTTATCGCCGTCACCGCGCACGCCCTGGAGGGCCAGCGCGAGAAGCTACTGAGCGCCGGCATGAACGACTATCTGGCGAAGCCGATCGAAGAAGAGAAACTGCACGCCCTGCTGCTGCGCTATCAGCCTGGAGTACACAGCATCGCCCCGGCGGCGATACCGCCCGCAGAGCCGGTCATCGACCATAACCAGACGCTCGACTGGCAGCTGGCGCTGCGTCAGGCGGCGATGAAGCCGGACCTGGCGAGGGAGATGCTGCAGATGCTGATCGCTTTTATGCCGGAGGTGCGTAACAAAGTGGAAGAGCAACTGGTCGGCGAGCAGCCGGAAGGGCTGGTGGATCTGATCCACAAACTGCACGGCAGCTGCAGCTACAGCGGCGTGCCGCGGCTGAAAAAGCTCTGCCACACTCTGGAGAGCCAGCTGCGCGCAGGCACCGCCGCCGAGGATCTGGAGCCGGAGCTGCTTGAGCTGTTGGATGAGATGGATAACGTGGCGCGCGAAGCCTGCCGGATGGGGGGCTAAAACCAGAGGGCTTCCCGGCCTGCACCCGGCTCGCCAGGCATCGCGCCGCCGGGCAAGAAGAGCGGACACGGAACCGCTTTTATGCCGGGCGGCGGCGACGCCTTGCCCGGCCTACGGTCCGTGCAGCCTGCCGTTAATTTACCCGCTTGCGCTGCGGAAACTGCCGGTGCTGGCGACTTCAACATCGCTTAGACATTCCCGGGAGGCCGCGCCAGCCGGGATACCTCGATTACAGCTTACCGCCCATCTGCAAAACCGCGGCGACGTTTCGCGCCGTCATCCGCAGGTTGGCGGCGGCATTGGCCAGCGCTTCATCCAGCGTGCAGATGGTGTACAACACGCTGAATACCGCATCCAGCCCGTGCTGATGCACGACGCCGACATCGGCGGTAAGGCTGCCGGCAATCCCGATCACCGGTACGTTAAATCGCTTCGCCACCCGGGCCACTCCCACCGGCACCTTGCCGTGGATAGTCTGACTGTCGATACGTCCTTCGCCGGTGATCACTAAATCAGCATCCGCCACCCGCTCCGCCAGCTGCAGCGCATCGGTGACAATCTCAATGCCCGGGCGCAGTTGCGCGCCACAAAACGCATACAGCGCCGCGCCCATCCCGCCCGCCGCGCCGCCGCCTTCCAGGCTCAGCACGTCGCAATCTAAATCACGGGCGATGATCCGGGCATAGTGCCGCAGGCCGCTGTCAAGCCGGTCGATCATCTGCGCCGTCGCTCCTTTTTGCGGGCCGAATACCGCGCTGGCGCCCTGCGGGCCGGTCAACGGGTTGGTGACATCGCAGGCCACGTCAATCCGACAATCTGCCAGCCGTGGATCAAGCTCGCCAAGATCGATGCGCGCCAGCGTCTCCAGCGCACCGCCCCCTGGCGCGATTTGCTGACCGTCGGCGGTCAGCAATTTCGCCCCCAGCGCCTGCGCCATGCCGGCGCCGCCGTCATTGGTCGCGCTGCCGCCAATGCCAATAATGATCTGCCGCACGCCAGCGTCCAGCGCATGGCGAATCAGCTCCCCGGTGCCCCAGGAGGTGGTCAGCAGCGGGTTACGCTGCGCCGGGGGAACGCTTTCCAGCCCGCTGGCCGCCGCCATTTCGATAAAGGCACACTGGCGATCGCCGGACAGCCCATAAAATGCCTCTACCGGCTCCCCCAGCGGCCCGGTCACCGTCAGCGGCACCTGATGCCCGCCGGTCGCCGCCACCATGGCTACCACCGTCCCTTCCCCACCGTCGGCAACCGGCAGCCTGACATATTCCGCGTCAGGATAAATCTCGCGAAAGCCTTGCTCTATCGCACTGGCTACTTCCAGCGCGGTCAGGCTCTCCTTCCAGGAATCCGGTGCGATCACTATTTTCATCTGCAGTCCTTACTTTGAGCTAACCCCTGTCGCTATCGCGCAATGCCGGCCCCCGCAGAGGCCGGCGGCCTTTTAGCGCACCATGCATGGACGCTTGTTGTCAAAGGTCCAGCCCGGGATCAGGTACTGCATCGCCATCGCATCGTCGCGGGCGCCAAGGCCATGTTTCTTATATAGCTCATTTGCCTGCATGACGCGGTCCATATCCAGCTCAACCCCCAGACCCGGCGTGCTCGGCACCTGCACCATTCCGCCTTTAATTTCAAACGGTTGTTTGGTCAGACGCTGGTTGCCCTCCTGCCAGATCCAGTGGGTATCGATAGCGGTGATCTTGCCCGGCGCCGCAGCCGCGACGTGAGTGAACATCGCCAGCGACACGTCGAAGTGGTTATTGGAGTGCGAACCCCAGGTCAGGCCGAACTCATGACACATCTGCGCCACGCGAACCGACCCCTGCATGGTCCAGAAGTGCGGGTCCGCCAGCGGGATATCCACCGACTGCAGGGAGAGCGTATGGCCCATCTGCCGCCAGTCGGTGGCGATCATATTGGTGGCGGTCGGCAGGCCCGTCGCGCGACGGAACTCCGCCATCACTTCACGGCCGGAGAAGCCCTGCTCAGCGCCGCACGGATCCTCAGCATAGGCCAGCACGCCCTTCAGCTGCTTGCCAATCTGAATGGCTTCTTCAAGCAGCCAGGCGCCGTTCGGATCGAGGGTCACGCGGGCATTCGGGAAGCGCTTCGCCAGGGCGCTGATCGCTTCGGCTTCTTCAAAACCGGCCAGTACGCCGCCCTTCAGCTTAAAGTCGTTGAAACCATATTTTTCATAGGCCGCTTCCGCGAGGCGGACCACCGCATCCGGCGTCATTGCCTCTTCATGGCGCAGGCGATACCACTCGCACTGTTCATCCGGCTGGCTCTGATAGGCCAGCGGCGTGGCGTGGCGGTCACCGATAAAGAACAGATAGCCCAGCATTTCAACTTCGCTGCGCTGTTGCCCATCGCCGAGCAGCGAGGCGACGTTGACCCCAAGGTGCTGGCCCAGCAGGTCCAGCAGCGCCGCTTCGATCCCGGTCACCACGTGGATGGTGGTGCGCAGGTCAAAGGTCTGCAGGCCGCGGCCGCCGGCGTCACGGTCGGCGAACTGATTACGCACCGCGCCGAGCACGTTTTTATACTCGCCCAGCGTTTTGCCCACCACCAGCGGAATGGCATCCTCCAGAGTCTGGCGAATTTTTTCGCCTCCCGGAATTTCACCGACGCCGGTATGGCCGGCGTTATCTTTAATAATCACGATATTGCGGGTGAAGTACGGGGCGTGGGCCCCGCTCAGATTCATCAGCATACTGTCATGGCCGGCAACCGGGATCACCTGCATGGTGGTGACAACGGGCGTGGAAGAGAAAGTCGTCATAGCATCATCCTTTTGTAATTAGTGGCGGCCGAAAACAGGACGTTTGCGGTCGAATGTCCAGCCGGGGATCAGGTACTGCATCGGGCCCGCGTCGTTGCGCGCGCCGCCCGGCAGCGCTTTATAGGCCTCATGGGCTCTGCGCACCTGCTCCCAGTCAAGTTCCACGCCGAGTCCCGGCGCGTCTGGCACGGCAATCTTGCCGTTAATAATCTGCAGCGGATTTTTGGTCAGGCGCGCGTCGCCTTCCTGCCAGATCCAGTGGGTGTCGATGGCGGTGGGATGACCCGGCGCGGCGGCGCCGACGTGGGTAAACATCGCCAGGGAAATATCAAAATGGTTGTTGGAATGGCAGCCCCAGGTAAGCCCCCAGTCGTCGCACAGCTGCGCCACTCGTACCGCGCCGGAGAGCGTCCAGAAGTGCGGGTCCGCCAGCGGAATATCGACGGCGTTGAGCATCACCGCATGACCCATCTCGCGCCAGTTGGTGGCGATCATATTGGTGGCGACCGGCAGCCCGGTGGCGCGGCGGAACTCGGCCATCACCTCCCGGCCGGAGAAGCCCTGCTCGGCGCCGCACGGATCTTCGGCGTAGGTCAGAACATCCTGCAGCCCTTTGCACAGGGCGATCGCCTCATCCAGCAGCCAGGCGCCGTTAGGATCGACGGTGATGCGCGCGTCCGGAAAGCGCTTTTTCAGCGCCCGGGCGGTGTCAATTTCCTGCTCGCCGGGCAGCACGCCGCCCTTCAGCTTAAAGTCTTTGAAACCGTAGCGATCCTGAGCGGCTTCCGCCAGGCGCACCACCGCTTCGCTGCTCAGCGCCTGCTGGTGGCGCAGGCGATACCATTCGTGATCGCCCGGCGTATGGTCCAGATAACCCAGGTCGGTTTTCTGCCGATCGCCGATATAGAACAGGTAGCCCAGCACGGTGACGGCATCACGCTGCTTACCCGGGCCCAGCAGCTCGCAGACCGGCACATTGAGCACCTTGCCGAGCAGGTCGAGCAGCGCGGCCTCCAGCGCCGCTACCGCGTTGACTTTCAGTTCGAAGGTCCATGCCCCTTTGCCAAAGGTGTCGAAATCCGCCGCCTGATTGCCTTTGTGCACCTGCTGCACCACGCGATTGAGACGGGCGACCTCCTGACCCACCACCTGCGGGATCGCCGCCAGCAGCGTCTGGTAGATGACCTCTCCGCCAGGGGCTTCTCCCACGCCGGTGTTGCCGGCGTTATCGGTCAATACCACGATATTGCGGGTAAACCAGGCGTTATGCGCCCCGCCGATGTTCAGCAGCATGCTGTCGTGTCCGGCCACCGGAATGACCTTCATCTCTGTAATAATCGGGCTGGATTGAGTAGTCATGATTAACGCCCCACCACAGGTTTCAGTTCGATGCGTTTGATGTCGCCCACCAGCACCAGATAGCTCAGCACCGCCACCAGGGCATGGATACCTACGTAAACCAGCGCCCCGTTGAACGAGCCGGTGGTGCCGACGATATAGCCGATAGCGATCGGGGTGACGATACCGGAGATATTGCCAAACATGTTGAACAGACCGCCGGAAAGACCGCTAATCTCTTTCGGCGCGGTATCCGCCATCACCGCCCAGCCAAGCGCGCCGATCCCTTTGCCGAAGAAGGCCATCGCCATAAAGCCAATCACCATCCACTCCACGTTGACATAGTTACACATCAGCATGGTCATGGAGAGCAGCATCCCCAGCACAATCGGCGTTTTGCGGGCAATGTTCAGCGAGCCGGTGCGGCGCATTAACCAGTCAGAGATCACTCCGCCCAGCACCCCGCCGACGAAGCCGCACACCGCCGGAATGGAGGCGACAAACCCTGCTTTAAGGATCGACATGCCGCGCGCCTGCACCAGGTAAACCGGGAACCAGGTGATAAAGAAGTAGGTCAGGGCGTTAATGCAGTACTGACCGATATAGATGCCGATCATCATCCGCGATCCGATCAGCTGCTTGATCTGGCCCATTTTGACGCTGAACGGCACCTTCTGCGCGCTGCTCTTTTGATCCATGTTGATCAGGGCGCCGCCTTCGGCGATATATTCCAGTTCCTTCTTGTTTACCCCCGGATGGTTGTTCGGATCGTGGATCACTTTCAGCCAGACAAAGCTAATCACAATCCCCAGGCCGCCCATAAAGAAGAAGACGTGCGACCAGCCCACCTCATGCGTCAGCCAGCCCATGATCGGCGCGAAGATAACGGTGGCAAAGTACTGGGCGGAGTTAAAGATCGCCACCGCCGTGCCGCGCTCCTGCGCCGGGAACCAGGCGGCCACGATACGGCTGTTACCCGGGAATGACGGCGATTCGGCCAGGCCAACGAGGAAGCGCAGGGTAAACAGCGCGACGATAATGCCAAAGCCGCTGAAGATGTCGACGAAGCCCTGCAGCAGGGTAAACATCGACCAGATGAAAATCGACCAGAAATAGACGCGCTTCGAACCGAAGCGGTCGAGCAGCCAGCCGCCCGGGATCTGGCCGATGACATAAGCCCATGAGAACGCGGAGAAGACATACCCCATTCCCACCGGATCCAGGCCGATATCTTTGGCCATTTCCGAACCGGCGATCGACAGCGTCGCCCGGTCGCCATAGTTAAAAGAGGTGACGATAAACAGCATCACCACTATCCAGTAGCGGGCGTTGGTGCGCTTTTCAGCCGCCGTCGCCGCCTGACTTAATGAACTCATTGTTGTACTCCTGAATCATAGCGTTTAGCTACGTTCATTCTGAACAGCACAACCTGTAGGGTAATCAGAATGACGTGGTCGTGTTTTGATAGTTGTCGTTATATCTGGCACTGCATTTATCACTGGCTGGAGCAGTATATGAAGAGGCACACCGCGGCTCACCGTGCATCTACACAGCTTTGACGCCGCTATTGCAGGTGGTTTATGGCGTATGCCTGAAAGAATGGGGGGAAGTTCACGGAAATGAAAAACCAGCGCCGTGGGTGGTCAAAAGCGCAGCAATAAGAGCCGGAGTGTGAAATACCTCTCTTGACCCGGTGAAACCGGCTGGCTTAACCCATGATATTGCTAAGGATATTGTGCATTTGCCTGAAGGCGTGCCGCCCGGAAAGGGATACACTTTTGCTGTCCGCGTATCTGGCCGCGACATCTTGAAAGGGCGCCCTCTGCGTAGGGAGAGGGCAGCGCTTTTATTCCAGCAGGGTAGCCCACTGCTCAACCCATGGATTAGAGACGCTCTCCGGCTCCGGATCTTCGCTGGCGTCAATCTTCAGCATTTCGCCGATGCGCTTCGCGCCCTGCTCCTGCAGCAGTTGATCGAACTTCAGGCCTCCGCCGCAAAAGTTGGCGTAGGTGCTGTCGCCCAGCGCGATAATGCCGTAGCGCAGGTGAGGCTGATACATATCTTTAATGCCCTCATACAGCGGGACGATGCTGTCCGGCAGATCGCCCTGCCCGGTGGTGGAGGTGACCACCAGCACATACTTACCCGTGTAGGATTCCCAGTCGTTGACCTGCGGATCCTCATACACGGTAGCCTTGTGTCCCAGTCCGCTGAGGATCGCTTCCGCTTCTTCCGCGACCAGCAGCGAGTTGCCGTACATGGTGCCGACAAAAATTCCGACTTCCGCCATGCTATTATCTCCCTGGATTGACCTTATTCTCTTCATCCTGACCGCAGTCGTCGGCAAACTCAACCCTTTCATTTAGCGGGAGAAGCCCGCGCCAGCCAAACTGCGACAGCGCACGCATCCAGACGTCGTCAAAACCGGCGCGCAGGGTCAGCGGCTCACCGGTAAAGGGATGGGTTAACGACAGTTCGCTGGCGTGCAGCATCAGGCGGTGACAGCCGAAATGCTCCGCGGCGCTGCGGTTTTGCCGCAGATCGCCGTGCTTGCTGTCGCCGAGGATCGGATGACGCAGGTGGGCCAGATGGCGGCGCAGCTGGTGCTTGCGGCCGGTTTTCGGCTCCAGTTCCACCAGCCCGTAGCGCGTGGTGGGATAACGCCCGGTCGCCACCGGCATCTCCACCGTCGCCAGACCACGGTAATGGGTCACCGCCGGCTGCGGCCCTTTGTCTTCGCGGGCGAACTTATCGGCGATTTTATCCAGCTCTTCCACCAGAGGATAATCGAGCAGCGCCTCTTCCATCAGCCAGCCGCGGACGATCGCATGGTAGCGCTTCTGGATCTGATGCTGCTCGAACTGCTGCGCCAGCAGGCGCCCCGCCTCGCTTGACAGTCCCATGAGCAGGACGCCGGAGGTGGGCCGGTCGAGGCGATGGGCGGTAAAAACGTGCTGGCCGATCTGGTCGCGCACGGTCTGCATCACCACCACTTTCTCATCGCGATCGAGCCAGCTGCGATGCACCAGCCAGCCCGACGGTTTGTTGACCGCCACCAGCCAGTCGTCCTGGTAGATTATCTCCAGCATCAGGCCTGCTCACTGGCAAACAGCGCGTCCAGCAGCAGCAGCTCCGCCAGCATGGATTCGCGAACCGGGTGGGCTTGATCCAGCGCCATTTCGTAATACGGCGTAACGGCGAAATTTTGCGGCAGCGGCTGGCCGCTCTCCAGCAGCTGATGCATACGCGGGATCAGGACCCACTGCAGCCACTCCAGCGGCTCCAGGGTATCCAGGCAAAACGGCTTATCGCTGGCGAAGGCGCTGCTGTCCGGCGCCGTCTCCTGCCAGTGCTCTGTTTCGCGCAGCAGGGCTTCAATGGCGCGCAGGCGATCGCGCACGCTATCGTCAAGAGTCATGGGGGAAACCTCGATGAGTTAAAAACCGGGCGCAGGATAGCAAATCCGCAGGAGAAATAAAAAAAGGGAGCACTGTATAAACAGTGCTCCCGGTTCGTTTTGCAGCATTCCCGCTACATTGGTGCTCCCTGCTCGTCCTTGAAAACTTTTCCTGAGGTCTCCTGACCATGTTCATCCATAAACTCGTGCATCCTGCTTTCACACCACCCCGATGCGAAATGACTTATCCTTAAGTTTGTCCCGATCTTCCAGATCCACCGTTCATCCTGAGCGGCTCTCATTCTCCATCCTGGAGGTGTCCATTACGCGATCCTGCGTTATCCTTGCTTCATCCTGAAGCCTGTCCTTGCAACGCCATCCTGGCGGGTCCTGCAGAAGCGCCATCATCCTGATGTTCGCTTCATTTCGCGACTTCCTGTCGACAGACATAGGATCACTGATTCTGCCTCTTCTTACAACCCTTCTTGAGACAATCTCTTAAGATTAGTCCCCACTCAAAAGGACGAAAAAATAAAAATCCAATTTAATACCAATAAGTTAACAAAAAAAGATTGGATTAAATTTGCCTTAAATGATGATGATCTCTTACAGGTTTTGTAAGAGATCTCTCACAAATGACCAGGCAGACTGGATTACAGAACCGGCTCAAGCTGGTTGAGGAAACCCGCAAGCGAGGGGGAAAGGGTGATGCGTTTGGCGGTGCCGAGGGTCTCTTTGACGACTTCACCGCTGAGATTACAGACGGAAATGACATCCAGTTCACTCTCGAGGGTGGCGATAAACAGCGTCGGCGCCAGCTTCAGCCGCTTCTGCACCACCAGATGCCCGATGAGGTTTTCCTGCACCCGCTGAAAATCCTCTTCACTCCAGGTCTGCAGCAGCGTTAGCGTTTCGCCGGCAAACCGGCCGGTCATATCGCCGGCAAACTGAGTGGTATAATAAGAATGAAGCGGCTGTTGTACCACAATATCCAGGGCGCGTTCAACCGCGCTGATATTTTGCGCCAGCGAAAACGGCTGCGGCTGCCAGAACACGGCCTCGCCCTGGGTGTCGACGACGCAAGGCGACGGGACGCCATAAAGCTCTTCACTGCGCGGCAGGCTGTGGCGCTGCTGCTGCCAGGCGGCGCAATAACGTTGGGTAAAAGCATGCAGCGCTTCTGCGGTCTGATGGTCCACCGGTTTCTCTCTTCATGTTAGACAGGATACACTGGGGTCATAGTGTACCCGCTTTACTATGGTGAAACATGTCTTCTTACGATAATCATCAGGCGCTGGCCGGCCTGACGCTCGGTAAATCAACCGATTACCGCGATACCTATGACGCCTCGCTGCTGCAGGGCGTTCCGCGCAGCCTTAACCGCGACCCGCTTGGCCTGCATGCCGACAACCTGCCGTTTCACGGCGCCGATATCTGGACGCTGTACGAACTCTCCTGGCTGAACGGCAAAGGCCTGCCGCAGGTGGCCGTCGGCCACGTCGAACTGCCCGACACCAGCGTTAATCTGGTGGAGTCAAAAAGCTTTAAGCTTTATCTCAACAGCTTTAACCAGACGCGTTTCGCCAGCTGGCAGGAGGTTGAAGAGACGCTGACCCGCGATCTGAGCGCCTGCGCCCAGGGCGAGGTCAAGGTCTCGCTGTATCGGCTGGATGAACTGGAAGGCCAGCCGATTGCTCACCTCCACGGCGCCTGCATCGACGATCAGGATATCGAGATCGATAACTATCAGTTCAGCGCCGACTACCTGCAGGGCGCCGCCAGCGGCAAAATCGTGGAAGAGACGCTGGTCAGCCATCTGCTGAAGTCCAACTGCCTGATCACCCACCAGCCGGACTGGGGCTCGGTGCAGATCCAGTATCGTGGGGCGAAAATCGACCGCGAGCAGCTCCTGCGCTATCTGGTCTCGTTCCGCCACCATAACGAATTCCATGAGCAGTGCGTCGAGCGCATCTTTAACGATATTCTCCGTTTCTGCCAGCCGGAATCGCTTTCCGTTTACGCCCGCTATACGCGACGCGGCGGTCTGGATATCAACCCCTGGCGCAGCAACGGCGACTTTTCCCCTGCCACCGGCCGCCTTGCCCGACAATAATAAACATTTTCACAATTTGCGTGCGTTTAGACGCGCGCAAGGTTGTGGAAACGCCGCTCGCAGGGCTATTGTAATCACAGGAAGACCATAAGCGTCCTGTAAGGAGTTCACTTGATTACACATGTTAGCCCGCTTGGTTCAATGGATATGCTGTCGCAGCTGGAAGTGGATATGCTTAAGCGCACCGCCAGCAGCGATCTGTATCAACTCTTTCGCAACTGCTCGCTTGCTGTGCTCAACTCGGGGAGCCTGACCGATAACAGCAAGGAGCTTCTGTCCCGTTTTGAAAATTTCGATATTAACGTGCTGCGTCGCGAACGCGGCGTGAAGCTGGAACTGATCAACCCGCCGGAAGAGGCCTTCGTTGACGGGCGCATTATTCGTTCCCTGCAGGCCAACCTGTTTGCCGTGCTGCGCGATATCCTGTTCGTGTACGGCCAGATCCACAATACCGTTCGCTTCCCGAACCTCGATCTCGAAAGTTCGGTCCATATCACCAACCTGGTGTTCTCGATCCTGCGCAACGCCCGCGCGCTGCACGTCGGCGAAGCGCCGAACATGATCGTCTGTTGGGGCGGCCATTCGATCAACGAAAACGAATACCTCTACGCCCGCCGCGTCGGTACGCAGCTGGGACTGCGGGAACTCAATATCTGCACCGGCTGCGGGCCTGGCGCGATGGAAGCGCCGATGAAAGGCGCCGCCGTCGGCCACGCGCAGCAGCGCTACAAAGACAGCCGCTTTATCGGCATGACCGAACCGTCCATTATCGCCGCGGAACCGCCAAACCCGCTGGTCAATGAACTGATCATCATGCCGGACATCGAAAAGCGTCTGGAGGCCTTCGTGCGCATCGCCCACGGGATCATCATCTTCCCGGGCGGCGTCGGCACCGCCGAAGAGCTGCTTTACCTGCTGGGTATTCTGATGCATCCGGATAACAAAGCGCAGGTGCTGCCGCTGATCCTCACCGGACCGAAAGAGAGCGCTGACTACTTCCGCGTGCTGGACGAATTTATCACCCATACTCTGGGCGAATCCGCCCGTCGCCACTACCGGATCATCATCGACGACCCGGCGGAAGTGGCGCGGCAGATGAAAAAAGCGATGCCGCTGGTGAAAGAGAGCCGTCGCGAGACCGACGACGCCTACAGCTTCAACTGGTCGATTCGTATCTCGCCGGACCTGCAGATGCCGTTTGATCCGACCCATGAAAACATGGCCAACCTCAAACTCTCCCCGGACCAGCCGGTGGAAGTGCTGGCCGCCGACCTGCGCCGCGCCTTCTCCGGCATTGTCGCGGGTAACGTCAAAGAGGTGGGCATCCAGGCCATCGAGCAGTACGGTCCTTATAAGCTGCACGGCGACCCGGAGATGATGCGCCGCATGGACGATCTGCTGCAGGGCTTCGTCGCCCAGCACCGCATGAAGCTCCCGGGCGGCACCGCCTATATTCCCTGCTACGAAATCATCGCCTGATTTCCGTCCCGCCGGGGCAGCGCCTGTTGCCCCGGCGGGCACGCTTTCTCTGAATTCCAAAACGCGCTAAAAATCTTTCTGTTACTCATCAAACAGCTAAATTATTTTTACATAGCCAATCGTTTGCGTTGGTAAAAACTGCGACAATTATCACTGCAAAAAATGGTTTTAAGCGCAAAAACGTCGACCACTTCTCTTTTTTACAGTAAATCCCTCGTTATTACGCCCCCCAGCTTTTATCTCATATGCTGCAAATGGTAGCCTGCGCGCCACAAATCGCTGGCTGACCACCAGAAACAGGCTGTTGGACTAAAAATACGCACATTGAAAGTGGATTATTGCATTTGAGATCGCGATCACTGATGCATAAACCATATAAATGTATCTTTCCGGCCCAATTATTACGGAGAAAATTTCTAAAAAAACCGTAATTAAACGAATTTCGTGTTACGCAATTGTATTTGTTCATTAGATTTTGTTGATTCCTCCAGGAGATACAGATGGAAACCACTCAAACCAGCACCATCGTTTCGGGCGAAACCCGCAGCGGATGGCGTAAAACCGACACCATGTGGATGCTGGGCCTGTACGGTACAGCGATCGGCGCGGGCGTCTTGTTCCTGCCGATCAACGCCGGCGTCGGCGGCATGATCCCCCTGATTATCATGGCGATTCTGGCCTTCCCGATGACCTTCTTCGCCCACCGCGGTATGACCCGCTTCGTGCTCTCCGGCAAAAACCCGGGCGAAGACATCACTGAAGTGGTTGAAGAACACTTCGGCGTAGGCGCAGGTAAGCTGATTACCCTGCTCTACTTCTTCGCTATCTACCCAATCCTGTTGGTCTACAGCGTGGCGATCACCAATACCGTCGAAAGCTTCATGGCGCACCAGCTGCACATGACGCCGCCGCCGCGTGCGATTCTGTCGCTGATCCTGATCGTCGGCATGATGACCATCGTGCGTTTCGGCGAGCAGATGATCGTGAAAGCGATGAGCATTCTGGTGTTTCCGTTCGTTATCGCCCTGATGATTCTGGCGCTGTACCTGATCCCGCAGTGGAACGGCGCGGCGCTGGAGACCCTCTCCCTGAGCGGCGCCTCCGTCACCGGCAACGGCCTGCTGATGACCCTGTGGCTGGCGATCCCGGTCATGGTCTTCTCTTTCAACCACTCGCCGATCATCTCCTCCTTCGCGGTTGCCAAGCGTGAAGAGTACGGCGAAGGCGCCGAGAAAAAATGCTCCAGCATCCTGGCTCGCGCTCATATCATGATGGTGCTGACCGTGATGTTCTTCGTCTTCAGCTGCGTCCTGAGCCTCTCTCCGGCAGACCTGGCGGCGGCGAAAGAGCAGAACATCTCGATTCTGTCTTACCTGGCGAACCACTTTAACGCGCCAATCATTGCCTGGATGGCGCCGATCATCGCGATGATCGCCATCACCAAATCCTTCCTCGGCCACTACCTGGGCGCCCGCGAAGGCTTTAACGGCATGGTGATTAAGTCCCTGCGCGGTAAAGGCAAATCTATCGAAATCAACAAACTGAACAAGCTGACCGCGCTGTTCATGCTGGTGACCACCTGGATTGTCGCGACGCTGAACCCGAGCATCCTCGGCATGATCGAGACCCTTGGCGGCCCGATTATCGCGATGATCCTGTTCCTGATGCCGATGTACGCGATTCAGAAAGTGCCGGCGATGCGTAAATACAGCGGCCACGTCAGCAACGTCTTCGTGGTGATTATGGGTCTGATTGCCATCTCCGCGATCTTCTACTCGCTGTTCAGCTAATTCAGTCAACATCTCCCCCCGCGCCGCTGAACGGGGGCGCGCTTTCCGACAGCACGGGAATACATATGATCAGCGTATTCGATATCTTTAAAATCGGCATTGGCCCTTCCAGCTCCCATACCGTTGGACCGATGAAAGCGGGCAAACAATTCACTGACGACCTGATCGCGCGCGGCCTGCTGGCCGAGGTGACCAAAGTGGTCGTCGACGTCTACGGCTCCCTCTCCCTGACCGGTAAAGGCCACCATACCGATATCGCGATTATCATGGGGCTTGCCGGCAACCTGCCGGACACCGTCGACATCGACGCTATCCCTGGCTTTATTCAGGACGTTAACACCCATGGTCGCCTGATGCTGGCCAACGGCCAGCACGAAGTGGACTTCCCGGTCGATCAGTGCATGAATTTCCATGCCGACAACCTGTCGCTGCATGAGAACGGCATGCGCATCACCGCCCTGGCCGGCGACCAGGCGCTCTACAGCCAGACGTACTACTCCATCGGCGGCGGCTTTATCGTCGATGAAGCGCACTTCGGCCAGACCACCGACGCGCCGGTGGCCGTCCCTTACCCCTATAAAAACGCCGCCGACCTGCAGCGTCACTGCCGCGAAACCGGGCTGTCGCTCTCCGGCCTGATGATGCAGAACGAACTGGCGCTGCACAGTAAAGAGGCGCTGGAGCAACACTTCGCCGCGGTGTGGGAAGTGATGAGCGCCGGTATTGAGCGCGGCATCACCACCGAAGGCGTCCTGCCGGGCAAACTGCGCGTTCCGCGCCGGGCTGCCGCGCTGCGCCGCATGCTGGTGAGCCAGGACACCACCAACAGCGACCCGATGGCGGTGGTCGACTGGATCAATATGTTCGCCCTCGCGGTGAACGAAGAGAACGCCGCCGGCGGCCGGGTGGTGACTGCGCCGACCAACGGCGCCTGCGGTATCGTGCCGGCAGTACTGGCCTATTACGACAAGTTTATCCGCAAGCTGAACAGCAACTCCCTGGCGCGCTATATGCTGGTGGCCAGCGCGATTGGTTCGCTCTATAAGATGAACGCCTCGATCTCCGGCGCCGAAGTGGGCTGCCAAGGTGAAGTGGGCGTCGCCTGCTCGATGGCGGCGGCCGGTCTGGCTGAACTGCTGGGCGGCAGCCCGGGCCAGGTGTGCATCGCGGCAGAGATCGCCATGGAGCATAACCTCGGTCTGACCTGCGACCCTGTCGCCGGCCAGGTGCAGGTGCCGTGCATCGAACGCAACGCTATCGCCGCCGTGAAAGCGGTCAACGCCGCGCGAATGGCGCTGCGCCGGACCAGCGAGCCGCGCGTCTGCCTCGATAAAGTCATTGAGACCATGTACGAAACCGGCAAAGACATGAACGCCAAGTACCGGGAAACCTCTCGCGGGGGGCTGGCGATGAAGATTGTCGCCTGCGATTAACCTGCTGGCCCGCCGCGCGTCGCCGCGGCGGGCCAGCTTTTGAGCGGAATCCTGCCTGATTTGCGAGTGTGATTCCCGATCCTCGCTCTACCAATGGCCTCGAATCACCACCGATGTTACCCTAAAGGCGCTGAGAATAAGGGGGTATCTGTGGCTGTTCATCTGTTAATCGTCGACGCGTTAAATCTGATCCGCCGCATCCACGCGGTACAGGGCTCGCCCTGCGTCGATACCTGCCTGCATGCGCTGGAGCAGCTGATCGTCCATAGTCAGCCCACCCACGCGGTGGCGGTGTTTGATGATGAGGATCGCGCCCACGGCTGGCGCCACCAGCGCCTGCCGGAGTACAAAGCCGGCCGCGCGCCGATGCCGGAGACCCTGGTCGCCGAGATGCCGGCGCTGCGGGCCGCCTTCGAGCAGCGGGGGATCTGCTGCTGGGCCTCGCCGGGCAGCGAAGCGGACGACCTCGCCGCCACCCTGGCGGTGAAGGTGGCCCAGGCGGGCCATCAGGCCACCATTGTCTCCACTGACAAAGGCTACTGCCAGCTGCTGTCGCCCACCATCCGCATCCGCGACTACTTTCAGAAGCGCTGGCTGGACGCCCCCTTCATCGCCAGCGAGTTCGGCGTCACCCCGGAGCAGCTGGCGGATTACTGGGGGCTGGCGGGGATCAGCAGCTCGAAGGTGCCGGGCGTAGCGGGCATTGGCCCTAAAAGCGCCGCCCAGCTGCTGAACGAGTTCCAGGACCTGGAGGGGCTGTATGCCCGCCTGGCCGAGGTCCCGGAAAAGTGGCGCAAAAAGCTGGCAACGCATCAGGACATGGCCTTCACCTGCCGGGAAGTCGCCCGCCTGCAGACCGACCTACAGCTGGACGGCAATCTGCAGCAGCTGCGGCTGACGCGCTGACCCTACCCGAGCGCGGCGCCGGCGCGGCGGCACCGCCTGCTTCGGCCGGGCCGGCCCCTCACCAGGCCGCCTGATATAACCCGACGATATCGGCCAGGCTCGCCTCGCGCGGGTTGCCGCCGGTACACACATCCGCCAGCGCCGCCTGGGCCAGCGCCGGAATATCCTCTTTCCTGACGCCCACCTCGCGCAGATGGCCGGGAATACCGACATCACGGTTGAGCTGGCAGACCGCCTCCACCGCCGCCAGGCGCGCGGCGCTCAGGCTTAACGCTTCCACCCTGACGCCCATCGCCCTGGCGATATCGCGATATTTTTCCCCGGTCGCCTCAGCATTAAAGCGCATCACGTGCGGCAGCAGGATGGCATTCGCCACACCGTGCGGCGTGTTGTAGAAAGCGCCGAGCGGATGCGCCATGCCGTGCACCAGGCCAAGCCCGACGTTGGAAAATCCCATCCCCGCCACATACTGGCCGAGCGCCATGGCTTCCCCCGCTCCGGCGTCTCCGGCAACCGAGCCGCGCAGCGCGCCGGCGATGATCTCGATGGCTTTGAGGTGCAGCGCATCAGTCAAAGCCCAGGCGCCGCGGGTGAGGTACCCTTCGATAGCGTGCGTCAGGGCGTCGACGCCGGTCGCCGCCTTCAGCGCCGGCGGCATGGCGTCCATCATATCGGCATCGATAAAGGCCACCTGCGGAATATCGTGCGGGTCGACGCAGACAAACTTACGCCGCTGTTCTTCATCGGTGATGACATAGTTAATCGTCACCTCCGCCGCGGTACCCGCGGTGGTCGGCACCGCGAAGATCGGCACGCTGGGCTGACGGGTGGGCGACAGCCCCTCCAGGCTGCGGACATCGGCGAACGCCGGGTTACGCTGAATAATACCGATCGCCTTACAGGTATCCTGCGGCGAACCGCCGCCGATGGCGATCAGGTAATCCGCCCCGCTGCGCTGAAAGGCCTGCAGCCCCTGCTGGACCACGGCGATGGTGGGATTGGGGATCACGTCGCTGAACATGTTCCATGCCAGCCCGGCGGCGTCCAGTTTGTCAGTGACTTTTGCCGCTACGCCGCACCGGGCGAGGGTGCTGTCGGTGACGATCAATGCTTTGCGATAGCCGCGCCGCGCCACTTCATCGGTTAATGCGTTTATCGCCCCCCGGCCAAACCACGCCGTTTCGTTGAGGATCATTCGGTTTGCCATCGCGTCTCTCCTGTTAGCGTTGCGGCATCACTCTTCAATGCGTAATCCGTAGGTTTTGAACTTCTCCAGCACGATGGCGATCGCCTCGTCATCCAGCACCGGTACCGGGTCGGTAATCGCCAGCGTGCTGAGATAGAGCTGGGCCAGGACTTCCACTTCATGCGCCAGCCAGAGCGCTTTCTCCAGGCTGGCCTCGCAGGCGATCAGGCCATGATGCTGCAGCAGCGTGGCTTTGCGGTGCTTCAGCGCCACCGCGACATGCTCAGACAGTTCGCGGGTGCCGAAAGTGGCATAGGGCGCGCAGGGGATCGAATTCCCGCCCGCCGCGGCGATCATATAGTGGATGGCCGGAATGGGCCGGTTGAGGATCGACACCGCCGTACAATGCACAGCGTGATTGTGGACCACCGCCTGGGCATCGGGCCGCGTCTGGTAGGCCGCCTGATGGAAACGCCATTCGCTGGAGGGAAGTTTTCCCTGCTCATGCTGGCCGTCGGCATCAATAAAGACGATCTTCTCTTCCGTCAGTTTTTCATACGGGATGCCGGTGGGCGTGATCAGCATCCCCCCCTGATAGCGCACGCTGACATTGCCGGCGGTCCCCTGATTTAACCCCAGGCGGGTCATTTCCAGGCAGGTATCGATAATCTGCCGGGCCAGTCTGTTTCTTTCCATTGCTTTCCTCTTTTGGCGACTCATCATCCGTCAACGGCAGGGCAACGCAATTATTGTCGGCTACCGTGGGATAGGTTGAATAATGATCTCCATCTTCAGCCTGAATAATCACAGGGGAATTTTCATCGCCATATTTTGTGAACCACGTCAATTATTCCGCCCTAAAAAAAGGGATCAGACTGGTTAATCGACCATTTAAAATGCCCGTTCTTAAAAATATTCCATCAAGCGGGCATTTTATTTTCCTGTAACATTTGCCCGTTTTCCACGATATATATTCAATCGGTCATTGGCGTTGTGGTTTTGTGAATTTATTTTCTCAAACGGTCAGCGATTTTGAAAAATTAAAGTGACAATTATCACATAAAATGGTCCGCAGAGCGTTAAGTGTGACCCTCATCATATTAACAGGCGGTTTTTATTTGAAAATGAAGCCATGAGTTCCGCCGTGACTTTCATTTCACTCACCGGCGCGTCACCTGAGCTCACATAATTTTGCGGTCTGCTGCAGCACCAGACTGCGCCCTGAATGCTGTTGTAACTGCTTCTGAACTGATGAGGACGCTATGGGAAACACAACGATACCAACGCAAAGTTACCGCGCCATGGAGAGCGGGCAGAGTAAGAGCTATATTATTCCTTTTGCTCTGCTATGCTCCCTCTTTTTTCTGTGGGCCGTGGCCAATAATCTTAATGATATTTTATTGCCGCAATTTCAACAGGCCTTTACGTTGACTAACTTTCAGGCCGGATTAATCCAGTCAGCTTTTTATTTTGGCTATTTTGTTATTCCCATCCCCGCCGGGATGCTGATGAAAAAATTCAGCTATAAAGCAGGCATTCTTACTGGCCTGTTTTTATATGCCTGCGGCGCCGCGCTGTTCTGGCCTGCCGCCGAAGTGATGAATTACACCCTATTTCTGATTGGATTATTTATTATCGCCGCCGGGCTTGGCTGTCTGGAAACCGCGGCCAACCCGTTTGTCACCGTTCTCGGTCCGGAAAGCGGCGGTCACTTCCGTCTTAATCTGGCCCAGACCTTTAACTCATTTGGCGCCATTATCGCCGTGGTATTTGGCCAGAGCCTTATTTTGTCCAACGTGCCGCATCAGCCGCAGGAGGTGCTGGATAGCATGACCCCAGAACAGCTCGCCGCCTGGAAGCACAGCCTGGTTCTGTCGGTACAAACCCCCTATATGATTATCGTGGCTATCGTGCTGCTGGTCGCCCTGCTGATCGTCTGCACCCGCTTCCCGTCGCTGCAAAGCGATGACCACGGCGACAGCGCGCAGAGCACTTTTCTCGCCTCGCTGTCGCGCCTGATGCGCATCCGCCACTGGCGCTGGGCGGTTCTGGCCCAGTTCTGCTATGTCGGCGCGCAGACCGCCTGCTGGAGCTATCTGATTCGCTACGCTGTCGAAGAGATCCCGGGCATGACGGCCGGTTTCGCCGCCAACTACCTCACCGGCACCATGGTCTGTTTCTTCATTGGCCGTTTCACCGGCACCTGGCTTATCCGCCGCTTCGCGCCGCATAACGTACTGGCTGTCTATGCGCTTATCGCCATGCTGCTCTGTTTGCTCTCCGCCTTCAGCGGCGGCCACGTCGGCCTGCTGGCCCTGACCCTGTGCAGCGCCTTTATGTCCATTCAGTACCCGACCATCTTCTCGTTGGGGATTAAGCAGCTGGGCCAGGACACCAAATATGGCTCGTCCTTTATCGTCATGACCATCATCGGCGGCGGGATCGTCACCCCGGTGATGGGCTTTGTCAGCGATGCCGCCGGCAATATCCCGACCGCTGAGCTGGTCCCGGCGCTGTGCTTCGCCATCATCTTTATTTTTGCCCGTTTCCGCTCGCAAGCGGCGACGAACTAAACCTGTTATCCGCATAACCTGAGGGATCTGTAATGAAAAAAATCAGCTTACCGAAGATCGGTATCCGCCCGGTAATCGATGGTCGTCGCATGGGGGTCCGCGAATCGTTGGAAGCGCAAACCATGAACATGGCGAAAGCCACCGCCGCGCTTATCAGCGAGAAGCTGCGCCATGCCTGCGGCGCCCGGGTGGAGTGCGTGATCGCCGATACCTGCATCGCCGGCATGGCCGAGTCGGCCGCCTGTGAAGAGAAATTCAGCAGCCAGAACGTTGGCGTCACCATCACCGTCACCCCCTGCTGGTGCTACGGCAGTGAAACCATCGACATGGATCCGCTGCGCCCGAAGGCCATCTGGGGCTTTAACGGCACCGAACGTCCGGGGGCGGTCTATCTGGCCGCCGCGCTGGCGGCCCACAGCCAGAAAGGGATCCCGGCGTTCTCTATCTACGGGCATGACGTGCAGGATGCCGATGACACCTCCATCCCGGCGGACGTCGAAGAAAAACTGTTGCGCTTTGCTCGCGCCGGCCTGGCCGTCGCCAGTATGAAGGGGAAAAGCTATCTGTCGCTGGGCGGCGTCTCAATGGGCATCGCCGGCTCCATCGTCGACCACAACTTCTTTGAATCCTGGCTCGGGATGAAGGTTCAGGCAGTCGACATGACGGAGCTGCGCCGGCGAATCGATCAGAAAATCTATGATGAAACCGAGCTGGAGATGGCGCTGGCGTGGGCGGATAAACATTTCCGCTACGGCGAAGATCAGAACGCCGAGCAGTATAAGCGCAATGAAACGCAGAGCCGCGCGGTGCTGAAAGAGAGCCTGCTGATGGCGATGTGCATCCGCGATATGATGCAGGGCAACGCGAAGCTCGCGGAAAAAGGGCTGGTGGAGGAGTCGCTGGGCTACAACGCCATCGCCGCCGGTTTCCAGGGCCAGCGCCACTGGACCGATCAATACCCCAATGGCGATACCGCCGAAGCGCTGCTCAACAGCTCTTTTGACTGGAACGGCGTGCGCGAGCCGTTCGTCGTCGCCACCGAAAACGACAGCCTCAACGGCGTGGCCATGCTGATGGGCCACCAGCTCACCGGCACCGCCCAGGTGTTTGCCGACGTGCGCACCTACTGGTCGCCGGACGCCGTTGAGCGCGTCACCGGGCAGCCGCTCACCGGCCGGGCGGAGCACGGCATTATTCACCTGATTAACTCCGGCTCCGCGGCGCTGGACGGCTCCTGCCAGCAGCGCGACGCGCAGGGCAACCCGACGATGAAACCTCACTGGGAGATTGAACAGAACGAGGCGGATGCCTGCCTCGCGGCCACCGAATGGTGCCCGGCGATCCATGAATACTTCCGCGGCGGCGGCTTCTCTTCCCGCTTCCTGACCGAAGGCGGCGTGCCGTTCACCATGACCCGGGTGAACATCATCAAAGGTCTGGGACCGGTGCTGCAAATTGCCGAAGGCTGGAGCGTGGCGCTGCCCAAAGCGATGCACGACCAGCTCGACGCCCGCACCAACTCCACCTGGCCCACCACCTGGTTTGCCCCGCGCCTGACCGGCAAGGGCCCGTTCAGCGATGTGTACTCGGTCATGGCCAACTGGGGCGCCAACCACGGCGTGCTGACCATCGGCCATGTCGGCGCGGATTTCATTACTCTCGCCGCCATGCTGCGCATTCCGGTCTGCATGCACAACGTGGAAGCGGCGAAAATCTACCGCCCCTCCGCCTGGGCCGCGCACGGCATGGACATCGAAGGCCAGGACTATCGCACCTGCCAGAACTACGGGCCGCTGTATAAGCGTTAACAGGTGGGTTTAGCCGGTGGCGCAGGCTTACCGGGCCTACAGACGCGCGCTGTTTGTAGGCCGGATAAGCGCCGCGCCATTCGGCAATGTTGTTTCGGGAGTCACTATGAAGCAAGACGTTATCCTGGTCCTCGACTGCGGCGCCACCAATGTGCGGGCGATGGCCGTTGACCGACAGGGGAACATTGTCGCCCGCGCCGCCACGGCAAACGCCAGCGACATCGCCGCCGAGCGCAGCGACTGGCACCAGTGGTCGCTGGAGGCCATTATGCAGCGCTTTGCCGATTGCTGTCGGCAGATCCACGACCCGCTGGCCTCCTGCACGGTACGCGGCATCGCCGTCACGACCTTTGGCGTCGATGGCGCGCTGGTGGATGAGCAGGGTGCGCTGCTGTATCCGATCATCAGCTGGAAATGCCCGCGCACCGCGGCGGTGATGGACACCATCAGCCGGTATATGCCCGCGCGCCAGCTGCAGCAAATCGCCGGCGTCGGCGCCTTTGCGTTCAACACCCTGTATAAGCTGATCTGGCTGAAAGAGAACCACCCGCAGCTGCTGGCGCAGGCCCATGCCTGGCTGTTCATTTCGTCGCTGATCAACCATCGGCTGACCGGGGAGTTCACCACCGACCTTACCATGGCGGGCACCAGCCAGATGCTCGATCTCCGGCAGCGCGATTTCAGCGCGCCGATCCTGCAGGCGACCGGCCTGCCGCGCCGCCTGTTCCCACGGCTGGTTGAAGCGGGCCAGCCGATCGGCGCCCTGCTGCCGAAGGCCGCTGCGCTGTTGGGCCTTCCCGTCGGGATCCCGGTTATCTCGGCCGGGCACGACACCCAGTTCGCCCTGTTTGGCGCCGGCGCCGGGCAGGATGAGCCGGTGCTCTCCTCCGGGACCTGGGAGATCCTGATGGTGCGCAGCGCGCAGGTCGACACCTCGCTGCTCGGCGACTACAGCGGCTCCACCTGCGAACTGGACAGCCAGCCGGGGCGCTATAACCCGGGGATGCAGTGGCTGGCCTCCGGCGTGCTCGAATGGGTGCGTAAGCTGCTGTGGAGCGCCGACACGCCGTGGCAAACCCTGATTGACGAAGCCCAGGCGATCCCGCCCGGCGCCGAGGGCGTCAGGATGCAGTGCGACCTGCTCGCCAGCCAGCACGCCGGCTGGCAGGGCGTCACGCTCAACACCACCCGCGGCCATTTTTACCGTGCCGCGCTGGAGGGGTTAAGCGACCAGCTGGCGCAGCATCTGCAAACCCTGGAAAACATCGGCCGCTTCCGGGCGAAAGAGCTGCTGCTGGTCGGCGGCGGCAGCCGCAACGCGCTGTGGAACCAGATCAAGGCCGACCGGCTGGGAATACCGATCAAAGTGCTCGACGATGCCGAAACCACGGTGGCCGGCGCGGCGATGTTTGGCTGGTATGGCGTGGGCGAGTTCTCTTCGCCGGAGCAGGCCAGGGCGCAGGTCGCGTACCGCTACCGCTATTTTTGGCCGCAAACTGAACCTGAATTCACAGAGGAAGCCTGAGATGCTCAAAACCATTTCCCCGCTGATATCGCCGGAACTGCTGAAAGTGCTGGCCGAAATGGGCCATGGGGATGAAATTATTTTTTCCGATGCCCACTTCCCGGCGCACAGCATGGGTCCGCAGGTGATCCGCGCCGACGGCCTGCGGGTCAGCGACCTGCTGCAGGCGATTATCCCGCTGTTCGAGTTAGACAGCTACGCGCCGCCGCTGGTGATGATGGCTGCCGTCGAAGGCGATGCCCTCGACCCGACGGTGGAACAGCGCTATCGGCAGGCGCTCTCGGCGCAGGCCCCCTGCCCGGACATCGTGCGGATTGACCGCTTCGCCTTCTACGAGCGGGCGCAAAAAGCCTTTGCGATCGTTATCACAGGAGAGTGCGCTAAGTACGGAAATATCCTTTTAAAAAAAGGAGTCACGCCGTAATCTCATGCCGGAGCGTCTGCCTGATGCAGACGCTCAATCAATGATGGGGTGAGAATAAATGAAAGCGGCCCGCCAGCAGGCGATCGTCGATCTCCTGATCAACCACAGCAGCCTGACCACCGAAACGTTGTCAAAACAGCTCAACGTCAGCAGGGAAACCATTCGCCGCGATCTCAGCGAGCTGCAGGCGCAGGGCAAAGTGCTGCGCAACCACGGCCGGGCCAAAGTGATCCACCAGCGCAGCCAGGACAGCGGCGACCCTTTCCACATGCGCCTGAAAAGCCATTACGCGCATAAAGCCGACATCGCCCGCGAAGCGCTGGCCTGGATTGACGAAGGCATGGTCATCGCCCTCGATGCCAGCTCCACCTGCTGGTACCTCGCCCGCCAGCTGCCGGACCGCCCGCTGCACGTTTTTACCAACAGCCAGCCCATCTGCCAGGAGCTGGCCAAACGCGACCAGATCGCCCTCACCTGCTCCGGCGGCACCCTGCAGCGGAAATATGGCTGCTACGTTAACCCGGCGCTGATTTCCCAGCTGAAATCGCTGGAGATCGATCTGTTTATTTTTTCCTGCGAAGGCATCGACCCGCAGGGCGCGCTGTGGGACTCCAATGCGTTCAATGCCGACTTCAAATCGATCCTGCTTAAGCGGGCGGCGCAGTCGCTGCTGCTGATCGATAAAAGTAAGTTCAACCGTTCCGGCGAGGCGAGAATTGGTCATCTGGATGACGTGACGCATATTGTGTCGGATGCGCCGCAGCCTTAAGCATGCGGCGAAGGCCGGAGGACAAGCACGCGTCTCCGGCCTGAGGGTGAGAGATTAACGCTCGTCGCGACGTCCGCCGACGGCGGCCCACAGGCGACGCACGTGAACGGTCACCTCTTCACGATCGTGGTACAGCTGACGCGCCTGGATCTGGGCGTTAATCCCGTGCTCGTCCAGCTGGGCCTGAATATAGGCCAGGTTCTGCGACACCTCTTCGTAGCGCTTTTTCATCGGCAGCTTGAGGTTGAAGATGGTCTCCCGGCACCAGCCGTTGACCAGCCACTGCGCCATCAGCGCCGCCACTTTCGCCGGCTTCTCCACCATATCGCAGACCATCCACGAAATGTTGTTGCGGTTCGGACGATAGCGGAAACCGTCTTCGCGCAGCCAGGTCACCTGGCCGGTATCCATCAGGCTCTGGGCCATCGGACCGTTATCGACCGAAGAGACCCACATGTTGCGCTTCACCAGCTGATAGGTCCAGCCGCCCGGGCAGGCGCCAAGGTCGACGGCATACATGCCGTTCGCCAGGCGCTCGTCCCACTCGTCCGCCGGAATAAAGACGTGGAACGCCTCTTCCAGCTTGAGGGTGGAGCGGCTCGGGGCGTCGGACGGAAACTTCAGCCGCGGAATGCCCATATAGAACGGCGAGTTGTTGTTGCTGTACGAGTAGCCGGTATAGCAGCAGCCCGGGGCGATAAAGAACACATGCACCACCGGACGCTTCGTCGTTTCATAGCGGGTCAGGACGCCCGCTTCGCGCAGCGCCGCGCGCAGCGGCACGGTAAACTTGCGGCAGAACTTCATCAGCTCTTTGCTTTCGTTAGTGTCCGCCACCTCGACGCGCAGATCGCCGCCCTTCTCCACCACGCCCTGAAGCATGCCGACGATCGGCGTGATGCGATCCTCCGGCGGCAGGTCGCGCAGCAGTTCGCCGACCACAAACATCTGGCGGGCGAAGATCAACGAGCTGAACGGCAGATCGCGCACCAGCTTCTCGCCATCATCCTGCTGATAGCCTTCAAAAATCACATAACCAGAGTCTTCTTTGACCCGGGCAAAACCAAACACCTCAAGGCGGGCTGCCTTATCGGTAATTTCTGCTGCGCACTCTTTCTCAAACCCAGGGCGACAATAGAGGACAACCTTATTCATGAACAACGCCCTTACGTTTCAGACGAATTGCACCAATTAACATTAACACCCAGCCGGCGAGGAAGCTCACGCCGCCCACCGGGGTCACGAACGCCCACAGGCGTAAATGAGAGAGCGCCAGGCAGTAGAGGCTGCCGCTGAACAGCACGGTCCCTAACGCCAGAAACACGCTGCTCCAGTAGAACCAGATACTGATCCGACGCTGCATCGCCACCGCCAGACCAAAAATCGCCAGGGTATGGAAGGCCTGATACTCCAGGCCGGTATGGATCCAGGCCATCTCCGCCGCGCCGAGCGATTGACTTAAGACATGCGCGCCGAAGGCACCCAGAGCCACAAAGATAAAGCCGCTAATCGCGGCGAATATCAGCATAAAACGGCTGGTCATGTTGTTACCCTACAAGTAATTATTGTTCATAACGAAAGCGGAATTTTTCTTGTTCACTTGCCGCTTTCGCCAGAATCCACTGCCGGAAAGCGGCTATTTTACCCAGTTCTGCCTGACTGTCATGGCAAACAAGGTAAAACGCATTCTTACTGACCAGAACATCATTAAACGGACACACCAGGCGACCGGCCTCAATTTCGGACTGCGCCATGACGTTATTGGCCAGCGCCACGCCCTGCCCATGAATGGCCGCCTGCAGCACCATCGCGCTGTGGCTGAAAATCGGTCCCTGCTGCACATTAATATGGCTTAGACCCAGCTGGCGGGTATAAGTTTGCCAGTCGCGGCGGGACGCATCGTGAAGCAGCGTATGTTGCGCCAGATCGGCAGGCGTTTTCAATGCCTTGTCGCCGGTGAGCAGCAGCGGGGAACAGACCGGCAGCAGATACTCGGCGTACAGTTTTTCCACACGCAGGCCCGGCCAGTTGCCGCGACCGTAAAAAATCGCCACGTCGACATCGTCCGCCAGCTTATCCTCCTGACGGTCCACCGCCTGGATCCTGACGTCGATTCCCGGATAAGCTGAGTTAAAGCTTGTGAGTCTCGGCACCAGCCACTGGATGGCGAAACTCGGCAATAAACTGACCGTTAAGGCCCCTTTGGCGCTGCGCGCCTGCAGTTTACGCGTCGCTTCCGTCAGTTGCGAAAAAATCTCTTTAATATCCTGAAAATAGCTTTGCCCTTCTTCCGTTAACAGCAGCGAACGATTGCGCCGACGGAACAGCTTAAGGCCCAGAAAATCCTCGAGAGACTTGATTTGGTGGCTGACTGCGGCCTGCGTCACAAAAAGCTCATCGGCTGCCCGAGTGAAGCTGAGATGGCGTGCGGCTGCATCAAAAACACGTAATGCATTCAGAGGAGGTAATCGCTTCGACATGGTTATTCTGGCTTAGATGTTAACTCAATTTAACAAATAGGAAACAACGGTTAACCTATTAGTTTTTTTTATCTGAGCCATTATAAATTGTCCGTTGAGGTTCTACCAGCAAATACCTATAGTGGCGGCACTTCCTGAGCCGGAACGAGAAGCTTTTTTTGGAATGCGTGTTCCATCAAGCTTTTGGCTTACGGTTGTGATGTTGTGTTGTTGTGTTTGCAATTGGTCTGTCTTTGCAGACCCTGGTAGCAAGGCTACCCCTTTTCACTTCCTGTACATTTACCCTGTCTGTCCATAGTGATTTAATGTAGCACCGCAACGCGCGGTGCTTTTTTTTGCCTTTTTACTGCCTTACTCGTCCAGCTCACCCAGCTGTTTCACGTCAGAGCGATTGATCTGCTGTTTGTTGCCCCACGCGTCCTTATACGAGATCATGCCAGTATCATTATCGGTTTGCGGTTTCCCGTCGGTGACGATGGTCCGCCCATCATTGGTATGCATCACATAGTTAGAGGAACAGGCGCTCAGGCCCAGAGTCAGCATACAGGCAGAGATAATCGCAGCGGCCTTAGTCATTTTCATTTTTCTCTCCTTACGGCTATTTATACTATTCGTGACTCGTTAAGTAATAGGTTAAAACACAAACCCAACACTTTTCAGCATAACCCTCTTTGCCCCATGTGGAGTCACATTCGGACAATTCCACAGGACGCAGAGGCCTTGTCACGCCCGGCAAATTGCGCGACGATCGCGGTATTGATACGAGGAATTCCATGAACGCATTCAACCCTGCGCACTTTCGCGCGCAGTTTCCGGCTCTGGCCGACGCCGGCGTCTATCTCGACAGCGCGGCGACGGCGCTCAAACCGCTGGCGGTCATTGAGGCCAGCGACCAGTTTTATCGCCTGAGCGCCGGCAACGTCCACCGCAGTCAATTCGCCGCCGCCCAGCGGCTGACCGAGCGCTATGAGGCGGCCCGCGAGCGCGTGGCGGCATGGCTGAACGCCCCCTCCGGCAAAGATATCGTCTGGACGCGGGGGACCACGGAGGCCATCAATATGGTGGCGCAGAGCTACGTCCGGCCGCGGCTGCAGCCTGGCGATGAAATTATCGTCAGCGAAGCCGAGCATCATGCCAACCTCGTGCCCTGGCTGATGGTGGCCGGGCAGACCGGCGCCAGAGTGGTCAAGCTGCCGCTTGGCGCCGACCGGCTGCCGGATATCGCCAGCCTCGGCGCGCTCATCACCCCGCGCAGCCGGGTGCTGGCCATCGGGCAGATGTCCAACGTCACCGGCGGCTGCCCGGACCTGGCGCAGGCCATCCGCCTTGCTCACGCCGCCGGAATGGTGGTGATGGTCGATGGCGCCCAGGGGGCGGTGCATTTCCCCGCGGACGTGCAGGCGCTGGATATCGATTTTTACGCCTTTTCCGGCCATAAGCTGTATGGCCCGACCGGGATCGGCGCCCTGTACGGTAAAAGCGAACTGCTGGCGGCGATGTCGCCCTGGCTCGGCGGCGGGAAGATGATCGCCGAGGTCAGCTTTGACGGCTTTACGCCGCAGCCGGCACCCTATGGCCTTGAGGCCGGTACGCCCAATGTCGCCGGGGTGATTGGCCTGAGCGCCGCGCTGGAGTGGCTGGCGCAGAGCGATATCGGCCAGGCGGAAAACTGGAGCCGCAGTCTGGCGAGCCTGGCGGAAGAGGCGCTGGCGAAACGGCCGGGCTTCCGCTCTTTCCGCTGCCAGCAATCAAGCCTGCTCGCCTTTGAGTTCGACGGTATTCATCACAGCGATCTGGTGACGCTGCTGGCGGAGTCCGGCATTGCCCTGCGCGCCGGGCAACACTGCGCCCAGCCGCTGCTGGCGGCCTTAGGGGTCAGCGGCACGCTGCGGGCCTCTTTCGCCCCCTACAATACCCAAGACGATGTTGCGGCGCTGGTCCACGCGGTGGATCGCGCTCTGGAAATTCTGGTGGATTAATGACAACTCTGCATCCCTTCGGCACGACCATTACCGACGCCACGCTGCGCCAGACCTTTGCCCCGCTGAACCAGTGGGAGGATAAATATCGGCAGCTGATTTTATTGGGCAAAAAGCTGCCGACGCTGACCGATGAGCGCAAAGCGCAGGCCCGGGAGATTGCCGGGTGTGAAAACCGCGTCTGGCTGGGCTATGAGGAGGATGCCGAAGGCAGGCTGCACTTCTTTGGCGACAGCGAAGGACGGATTGTGCGCGGTCTTTTGGCCGTACTCTTAACCGCCGTGGAAGGAAAAACCCGCGCCGGGATCCTGGCCGAGGATCCGCTGGCGCTGTTCGACGAGCTGGGGCTGCGCGGCCAGCTGAGCGCCTCGCGCAGCCAGGGGCTCAGCGCCCTGAGCGAAGCGGTGCTCGCCGCCGCCCGCGAGGTTGAGGTTTAAGCTCATCCCGGGGCGGCGCTTGACGCGCCTTGCCCGGGCTACGGGTTCGTGCGGTTTTGTCGCCCGGACCGGTGCCTCCGGGGAATTGTCTTGTAGCCCGGGTAAGGCGCCTGCGCCGCGACCCGGGAATTTACGCCGTCTGCCGCTCCGCCTTCGCCAGCATTTTCTTCAGCGCATGGGATACTGCGACAAAGCCAAAGGTCGCGGTCACCATCGTCGCCGCGCCAAACCCGGATGCGCAGTCCATCCGCTTCGGCCCTTCCGCCGTGCTCTTCATCGCGCAGACGCTGCCGTCCGCCTGCGGGTAGACCAGCGCTTCGGTAGAGAAGACGCAGTCCACGCCGAGCTTGCCTTTGCTGTTTTTCACCACCCCAAACTGGCTTTTCAGCCGCTCGCGCAGTTTGGCCGCCAGCGGATCCTGGATGGTTTTCGCCAGATCGGCGACCTGGATTTGCGTCGGATCGATTTGTCCGCCCGCGCCGCCGGTGGTGACCAGCGGCACCTTATGGCGACGACAGTAAGCGATTAACGCCGCTTTCGGCCGGACGCTATCGATGGCGTCGATGACGTAGCTGAAGCCGGCGCCCAGGTATTCCGCCACGTTTTCCGGGGTCACGAAATCATCCACTACCGTCACCCGACACTCCGGGTTGATCAGGCGAATACGCTCCGCCATCACTTCGGCTTTCGCCAGCCCGACGTTGCCGCTGAGGGCGTGGATCTGGCGGTTGGTGTTGGTCACGCAGACATCGTCCATATCGATAAGGGTGATCGCCCCGATGCCGGTTCGCGCCAGCGCTTCCGCCGCCCACGAGCCGACCCCGCCGATGCCGACCACGCAGACGTGGGCGTCGGCAAAACATTGCAGCGCTTTTTCACCATATAAACGTGCCGTACCGCCAAAACGCTGGCGCCAGGCATCGCTGATTACAACAGACATATAACCTCAGAATTAGTGGACATTCCCGGGTCGCGGCGCAAGCGCCTTACCCGGGCTACCGTAGCCCCGGTAAGCGCAGCGCGACCGGGGAAAAGAACGTGAGTACTAGCCGCTAAAGACGTTGCCCGCGCCCGGGGCGTTTTTCAGCACCCATACGCGGCCATAGTGGTTATACCAGCCGGCACGGTGGCCTGCGTCAGGCCCAATGCCCTGATAGATGTCGAAATGCTGGCCTTTGATGGCCCCGCCGACATCGAGGGCGACCATCAGTCGCAGTTCGTATTGGCCGTTAAACTTGCCGTTATTATCCAGCAGAGGCACCTCGGCCAGCAAGGTGGTTCCCGGCGGAATAATCGACCGGTCGGAGGCCACCGAGGCGCGGCCGATCAACGGCACGGCGCTGGCCCCTTTCACCGGCGCGAAAGACTGCGGTTTAAAGAACACGAACGACGGGTTCTGCTCCAGCAGCTCACGCACTTCCGCTTCGCTGTGCTTTTCACCCCACTCGCGGATCGCCTGCATCGACATATCTTCTTTCTTCACTTCCCCACGGTCGATCAGCACTTTGCCGATGCTGCGATAGGGCCAGCCGTTTTTCCCGGCATAGCTAAAGAAGTTGAGCGGCGAACCATCGCCAAAGTCGATATAACCGCTGCCCTGCACGTCCATGATGAAGTTATCCATCAGCGAGTTGCTGTACGCCAGCACATAGTTATCGCTCAGCGCGCCGGCATAAATGCTGGCGCGGGACGGCAGCTTGCCGCGCTTCGGCGGCATCCGGTAAATGGGGTACTGGAATTCGCCCTGGCGGGTGTGGCGCGCCTGCACCACCGGCGTGTAGTAGCCGGTAAACTGGACGTTGCCATAGTTGTCGGTGCCCTGCATCTGCCAGGCGTCGATGCCAAACTGGCGCAGCGTACGGGTGTCGCCGCCGGCGCGCAGCCACTCCTGCAGCGCGTTATAGACGTTGCTTTGGCTGTTATAGAGGCGCGGCGAAGCGTTACGAATTTGATTAACCTGCTCGGAGAAGTCGCCGGCATTGATCGGCGCCCCGACGGCATCCGGCTGGTTTACCAGTGAAAACGGCTGGGTGAACTTGCCATCGCTATATTGCTGACCGCGGTCGGTCGGTTTTGAGGAACAGGCGGCGAGCATGGCCAGCATTGCCCCCGTCGCTACATATTTTGCCCAACGTCCTTTCATGGTGTCTCATCTTTTGCTGCGAAGCCTTAGTGCGTGTTGAAGATAACAAAGCGCCGGGGCTATTGAAATGCGCGATCTCATCGATGGCACAGATTTGTGTAAAAAAACACCACAACATGGCGTTTTATAAGCCAATTCTTACAAAAATGTCGATTTGGTCGAAAAAAGGTTGCATCATCTCGCTAGCGGAGTATAGTGCGCTTCCACGGACGCGGGGTGGAGCAGCCTGGTAGCTCGTCGGGCTCATAACCCGAAGGTCGTCAGTTCAAATCTGGCCCCCGCAACCAATTAAAATTTGATGAAGTAAAGCAGTACGGTGACGCGGGGTGGAGCAGCCTGGTAGCTCGTCGGGCTCATAACCCGAAGGTCGTCGGTTCAAATCCGGCCCCCGCAACCAACATTACAAACACCCTCCAGGGTGTTTTTTTGTTTCTGCGCTCCGCGAATCTGCTACAGAATTCCGGGAACGGCGCAGCGCCGCTCCCCCACCTTCTCAGCCCTTCGGCAACACAATATTGCTCGCCGCCAGCATCCCCATTTCGTGATACATCGCGCAGGCCGCTTCCACGATCGGCATCGCCAGCGCCGCGCCGCTGCCTTCGCCCAGGCGCATCCCCATGTTGAGATACGGTTCCAGCTCCAGGTGCGCCAGCGCGATACGCGCCCCCTTCTCCGCCGAATAGTGCGACGGGATAAGATAGGGTTTCACCTGCGGCGCCATTCGGCACGCCGCCAGCGCCGCGGCGTAGGAGAGGAAGCCATCGAGCACCACCGGCAGACCGCAGGAGGCCGCGCCCAGCATTACCCCCGTCATCCCCAATAAATCAAAACCGCCCACTTTCGCCAGCACGTCCAGACCATCATGCGGATCGGGGCGGTTAACGGCGATGGCTCGTCGTACCACCTCAACTTTATTGCCGACCTTCGCCAACGGCAGATTAGCGCCAATGCCTACCACCTCCTGGGCATCGCTGCCGGTCAGGACGCTGACGATTGCCGCCGCCGGGGTGGTATTGGCCATTCCGAGCTCCCCGACGCCAAACAGGGTGACGCCATCCTCCGCCAGCCCCCGGGTATAGCGCATCACCTCCAGCAGCAGCTCTTCCGCCTGGCTGCGGCGCATTGCCGGACCGACGGCGATATTGCCGCAGCCGCGCGCCACGCGCATGTTGATGACGCCCGGTATCAGCTCGGCATCGATTCCAACATCAATCACGTACATCTTCGCGCCCGCCTGCGCCGCCAGTACGCAAACACCGGTTTTGCCCAGCTTCATATTCGCCGCCTGAATTGCGGTCACCGCTTTTGGCGAAATGGCGACCCCTTCGTCCCACACGCCGTGGTCGGCGCACATCACCAGCAGCGCCTTTTTTTTCACCTGCGGCACACCTTCAAGACCGGGCATGCCCGCCAGCTGCACGGCAAGATCTTCAAGGCGTCCAAGGCTGCCGGGCGGTTTCAGCAGACCATCAATATGAAGCCGGGCGCGCGCCATCGCGTTTTCATCAGGCGCCGGGATCGCGCCCAGTAGAGAGGTTAAGCTTTGCATAGAGGTTCTCGTCTTGTTGGCTGGCTCATGGCAGAGCCAGCAGGAAGAATAACGCCCGTTACGGCGCGCCTGGCCTATTTGATTTTTACGCCAATGCCCGACACCACCAGCCACACCTCGTCCGCCGCCGCCGCCAGGCGCTGGTTGACGCGCCCGGCGATATCGCGGAAATGGCGGGCAAGACGGTTTTCCGGCACAATCCCCATCCCTACCTCGTTGGTCACCAGCACCACGCGGGCCGGGCAGCGCTGGCAGGCGGCAATCAGTACCGCGATTTCGGCGTCGATCGCCCGCTCCATCGCCGCATAATCCCAGCCGTCCGGCGAGCTGTCGCCCCCCAGCGCAAACAGCAGGTTGGTCACCAGGGTGGTGATGCATTCCAGCAAAATCGCCTCCTCCGGGGCGATATCCGGGGTGATCAGCTCATCAAGCTGCCGCCAGCGCTCGGCGGTGTGCCAGTGCGCGGGCCTGCCGTCGCGGTGGTGCTGGATCCTCGCCGCCATCTCGTCATCAAAAACCTGCGAGGTGGCGATATACAGTACCTGCGGCGCATGGGCGATCAGCGCTTCGGCATGGCGGCTTTTACCGCTGCGCGCCCCGCCGGTCACTAAAGTCAGCATACGGGCTCCTGATGTTGGCGCATGATGGCGTAGATTTTTTCGATATCAATATGCTGACGCATCGCGTCCGCCAGCAGATCGAACTGGCGCGATTTATACTGCGCATACTCGAAATCGCTATCCAGCGCCGCCAGCCCTTTACGCTGGCGCAGGCCGTTAACCAGCGCGCGGGTAAAGGCATCGCTATCGAACAGGCCGTGCAGATAGGTGCCAAACGCCAGGCCGTCATCGCTGACCGCGCCGTCCGCCACGCTCAGGCCGCCTTTATGTAATTGCATCAGCGAACGACAGCCGTCGCGCAGCTCGGTTTCGCCCATATGAATTTCGTAGCCGCTTACCGCCAGCCCCGCCGTTGCCGCCAGCCACGCCGGCAGCGCCGGAGCCAGAGTCGCCGTGACCTGGGTCGTCGTTTTGCTGTGCGCAAAGTGGGTGACGGTATTGAGCAACCCCAGCCCCGGCTGGGTGCCAAGCCCCGACTCCACCTCATCGATAATGGTTTCGCCGAGCATCTGATAGCCGCCGCAGATCCCCAGCACCGGTACGCCCTGACGCCGGGCCTGCAGTACCGCATGCGCCATGCCGCTCTCGCGCAGCCAGCCCAGGTCGCCGAGCGTATTTTTACTGCCCGGCAGGATCACCATATCCACGCCCGCCAGCTCCTGCGGCTGGCGAACATAGCGGACGCGGACGTCCGGCTGCGCCGCCAGCGCGTTGAAATCGGTAAAATTAGAGATGTGCGGCACCTGAATCACGGCAATCTCAATATCGCGCCTGTCGGTGCGCAGATATTTCCCTTTTTGCAGCGCGACGCCGTCCTCATCTTCAAGATCGACGTCCAGCCACGGCATGACGCCGAGCACCGGGACGCCGGTGAGCGCTTCTATCTGCTCGATCCCGGAATACAGCAGCGCCACGTCGCCGCGAAATTTATTGATAATCACGCCCTTGACCCGCGCGCGCTCGCGATCGTGCAGCAGCGCGAGCGTGCCGTAGATAGAGGCGAAGACGCCGCCGCGATCGATATCCGCCACGAGGATCACCGGGCACTGGGCCATCTCGGCCATGCCCATATTGACGATATCGCGATCGCGCAGATTGATCTCCGCCGGACTGCCCGCCCCTTCCAGCACCAGCACATCATGTTCGGCGGCCAGGCTGTTATAAACCGCGAGGATCTGTTCCCGCAGGCGCGGTTTATATTCGTGATAGCTCACCGCGTCCATATCGGTCGCCACTTTGCCCATCAGCACCACCTGCGCTTTACGGTCGCTGGTTGGCTTAAGCAGCACCGGGTTCATGCGCACATCCGGGATAATACCCGCCGCTTCGGCCTGGAAAATCTGCGCGCGGCCCATCTCTTTGCCATCCGGCGTGATACCGGAATTAAGCGCCATATTCTGCGATTTAAACGGCGCGGTGCGCTGCCCGTCCTGATAAAAGATGCGGCACAGCCCCGCGACCAGCACGCTTTTGCCGACGTCAGAAGCGGTGCCCTGTAACATAATTGCCAGCGTCATGACGCCTCCTTCATCGCGTTGCTTCGCATCCGCGTAAAAAATTCTTCTTCGGTTTTACACAGCGGCAGCCCGAGCTGCCCGTGCAGTTTCACCAGCCACGGCTGGGTGAGCCCGGCCTGGGCCATCAGTTCGCTGCGGGCAAACACCTCCCCGGGTTCGCCGTGCGCCAGCACTTCGCCGCGGCGTAAGACGTAAACCGCATCGCTGATTTCATAGATCAGATCGATATCGTGGCTGGAGATCGCCACGTGGTTGCCCCGATCGGCAATACGCTTAATGATGTCGATCATCTGCGCGCGTCCCGAAGGATCGAGACCCGCCGTCGGCTCGTCGAGCAGTAAATAGCGCGCCTGCAGCACCAGCGCGCCGGCTATCGCCACGCGCTTTTTCTGCCCGTGGCTCAGGCACTGAATCGGCTGGTGACGAAACCCCTGGGCATCGACGAGAGTCAGGGCATCGTCCACCCGGCGGGCAATTTCCTCTTCCGCTATGCCCAGGTTCCGCAGGCTAAAGGCGATATCGCTGTCGATATCGGTATAGAAAATCTGCTGGTCAGGGTCCTGGAAAACGGTCGCCACTTGCTGACGCAGCGCCAGCAGGCCGCGCTTGCTGTAGTCCAGCGATTTTCCCTGCCATAGCACCGCCCCGCTCTGCGGGCGCAGCAGACCGCTCAGGTTCATAAACAGCGTGGATTTTCCGCAGCCGTTCGCCCCTACCAGTCCGGTCACGGCGTGATGGGAAAAATCCAGCGTCAGCCCCTTCAGCACCGGCTCGTCCTGATAGCGAAACCAGAGATCGGTCGTGGCAAGCATACTTATCCTTAAAGGTGAAAATCACCCTGATACAGTTTGATATCCAGCGTGGTGCTCATCTGCTGGTAGCGAATCATCACCCGGGTAAACAGCAGTCCTACCAGCATCGCCAGCGAACGATAGCCCTTCGGCACGCTACGGTAGCCAAAACGTAATGTTTGCGCACGGTGAATCGCCAGCGCTTCGTCTAACAGAATAAAAATAAAGCGCCAGGTCAGCAGAATTTGCTCGGTCAGCAGCCGCGGCACCCGCCCGCGCTTGAGCAGCACAATAAGCTGCGGGAACGGCAGATTCAGCACCAGCCAGAAGGTGGACGCCAGCGCCGCCAGGCTGCGCCAGAAGGTCTGATTGGCGGTCGTCAACCCCTCCGACGTGATGCCCAGCCAGACGCTGCCCAGCGGCAGGCTCACCAGCAGATCCTGCGGATTGCGGCTGACGCTGAACACAATGGTCAGCACACCGATCAGCAGGAAGCCAAACGGCAGCGCCATCCAACGGCACCAGCGCCACGGCGAGACCCGCAGCAGCCAGCAGGTTAAGGCGGCAATCAGCGCCATTTCGATACCCTGCCCCAGCGGAGGCAGGGTAAAAGCCAGCACCATCAGCAGCAGCCAGAACAGGAACTTGCGCTCCGGTGCGACGTGAAACCAGCGGCTCTGATAGCTGAGTCGGTCAAACCCGGTCATCACGGCGCTGTCTGCCTTTGCTGTAGCCCAGAATATAGAAAATGACCGCCGCGCCGAGAGAGCCCTGGAGCGTAAACAGCAGGCTCTCAATTTCTCCGCTCGCCGGTTCGTACAGCGGCTGGAACCATGGCTCATAATGCGGCGCGACCACCTGAATCTGGCTCTCCGCCTCGCCGTCCGAGCCGCCGAATTCGCCGCCGTGATCGACAAAGAACGGCAGGATCACCAGCGCCACCACCATGGCGAACAATATCAGCGTCTTTTTCATGTTAATGCCCCTGTGCGGTAATCAGCTGACGTTTGGTCAACTGGTCGTAGATCATGACGGTTAACAGCCCTTCAGCAATGGCGATCGGGATCTGCGTCAGGCAGAAGATCCCCATAAACTTGACGATCGATCCGCTCGCGCCGGCGGCGGGATCCGGAAAGGCCAAGCCGAGCTGTACGGAGGTGACAAAGTAGGTCACCAGATCCGCCAGCATCGCGCAGAGAAACACCCCGACGTCGCGGCGAATGCCCGCGCGGCAGGCCATTTTCCACACCATATAGCCGACCACCGGCCCGATGACCGCCATCGACATGCCGTTCGCGCCGAGCGTCGTCAGCCCGCCGTGCGCCAGCAGCAACGCCTGGAACAGCAGTACGATGGCGCCAAGGATCGCCACCACGCCAGGCCCGAAGAGAATCACCGCCAGGCCGACGCCGGTCGGGTGGGAACAGCTGCCGGTTACGGAAGGAATTTTCAGCGCCGAGAGGACAAAAATAAACGCCCCGCACAGCGCCAGCAGCACCTTCTGATTGTTATCTTCCTGCACAATGCGGCGCAGGCGCACCAGCCCGTACCACAGGCAGGGTAAAAACAGCAGCCACCATGCCAGGGCCCACATCGGCGGTAAAAACCCCTCCATGATGTGCATCGCGAAAGCCTTTTCGGGAACCACTATCAGCAATAGCGCCGCAGCTAACCCGCTGAAAGACAGCTGTTTTAGCTGTTGTTCAAGTTTCATTCTGCATACTCCCACTGTTTATTGACCAGAATGGTCGAGAAATAGGGCAGCGGCTGGTCGTCGCTGACGTCACGGAGATGGCGCCAGCACTGCTCGCCCGGCAGCGTGGCTTCGGACATCATCAGCGCGGCATCCAGCAGACCGTTTTTCGCCAGCAGCGCTTTGATGCGGGGAAACCGCCCGTACACTTTCATCAGCACCAGGCTTTCATGCTGGCGCAGCGCCTGCTCGATTTCCGTTTCCGGCGCGGTGCAGGAGATCACCGCCAGCGATTGCTGCTCCATGGCCAGCGGCGTTTTTGAACGCGCGGCAATGGCGGCGAAAGAGGTGACGCCAGGAACAATCTCCAGCCACTCCGGGCAGCCGATACGCTGGAGTAAGAACACCCAGGTGCTGAACAGCATGGCGTCGCCGAGGGTAATAAACCCGACCTGCTTGCCCGCTTCCACTTCCTGAACCAGCGCCGCGGCAACCTCATCCCACACCGCCTCTTTTTCCGCGCTGTCGGCGCTCATCGGGAAATGACAGCAGCGCACTTCGGTCCGTTCGCCGATATACTCGCGCACGATGGAGAGCGCGAGGCTGTCGCCGCCTTTACGTCCGGCGGGCGCGTAGAGAATGTCCAGCTTGCCCAGCACCCGCGCCGCGCGCACGGTGATCAGGTCGGCGGCGCCAGGGCCGGTACTTAAGGCATACAGTTTGCCGCTCATGCCGCCTCCTCCATTGCCAGGCTCAGCGCCTGCTGCAGGTGAGCGACGAACATTGCGCGCACCGCCGGATTCTCTCCCAGCCCGTTCAGCCAGGGCGTCGCCGTGATACCGGCGGCGTTGAACAGCGTTTTCCAGGAGTCCTCTTCGTCCGAGGCCATATCGTTAATGGCGTGATCGCCGGCCACCAGCATCAGCGGCATCAGGTGCACGCCCTTCACCCCCTGCTGGCGCAGGCTATCGATAAGAATATCGACTTCCGGATAGCTCTCGACCGCGCCGACCCGCGCCGGAAATCCCTTCGCCGTCATCATATGATCCAGACAGGCGTAGGCGGCGAAAGCGTGATGGCTGGCGCCGTGGCCCATAAAGACCACCGTTTCATCGGCAGCAAGCGGCGGCATCTGCTGGCGCAGCGCCTGCATCAGCTGGACATAATCGTTATGGCTGCTCAGCAGTGGCGCCCCCAGCGTCAGGCGGAGGAACAGCGGGCGCAGGCTTTGCACTTCGCGGACGATCTTTTCATACTCATCGCCGTTGATAATGTGCAGCGACTGAATCGCCACATCCTGGTAGCCCTGCTCGGCCAGCTTCTGCAATGCCTGTAGCGGCGTATCAATCTCGATACCGTCGCGCTGCTTGAGCTTGCGGATAATCATCCCGGAGGTGAAGGCGCGAAAGGTGTCGCGGTCCGGGCAGCTGGCCGCCAGCTCGCGCTCGCAGGCGACGATATTCTTTTCACAGGTGTCGTGATAGCTGGTGCCAAAACTGACCACCAGAAGCGCTTTTTTCATTTCGGACTCCTTAAGCAGCGGCCAGCCAGCGCGCTAAGCGCCGGGCAAAGGCAGCCTGACTTTCCAGTAACTCTTCACCCGTCACCAGCGGCGCCGGGCGCGTAATCACGATGCAGGGGATACCGGCATCCAGACAGGGTTGTACTTTTTCCTGATAGCCGCCTTCGGCGCCGGAGGCTTTGGTGATCACCACGTCGGCCCGGCACTGGCGGTAGAAAGCGGCGTTGAATTCGGCGCTGAACGGCCCGCACAGGGCGAAAATCTCGCCAACGCCAAACCCCAGCGCGGCGCATTGGGCGATGACATCGGCGACCGGCAACACCCGGGCCAGCAGCGTTTTGTCGCCTAATCCCGCCCGCCAGCGCGCCAGATCTTTACTTCCCGTGGTGAGTAGCACGCGCTGGCCGAAATGCCGCGCCACCTCGCAGGCTTGTTCAATGCTCTCCACGGTATAGAGCAGCGGATGCGTCAGGCCGCTCAGCTGCTCCGGGCGCTGATAGCGGCTCAGCAGCACGCCGGCGGTTTCACAGGCCCGGACGATATTGCGGCTTACCGCTTCGGCGTAGGGGTGCGAAGCATCGATCACCCAGCGGGTCCGGTTAGCTTTCAGCCAGGCGATCATCTCCTCCAGCTCGAGGCGCCCGCAGCGCACCTGGCCGCGAATATCCCCCGCCAGCTGCTGGCCGGTGGGCGTCGCCACCGACAGGGTGTAGGGGATCTGCGCCGCGTCAAGCTGCTGACACAGCGCCCTCGCGTCGCTGGTTCCGCCCATCACCAGCACCTCGCCGTGGCTCACAGCACGTAGCCTCGCGGCGTGATCATCAGGCCATCCTGGATATACGTCGCTTTGTTGCCGACGATCACCAGGCTGGTCATATCGACCGGTGCAAAATCCATCTCCCCCAGGGTGGTCAGCCATTTCTCCTGTTTTTTACGTCCGGCGGATTTCACGACCCCCACCGGGGTCTGCGCGCTTTTACTGGCCGACAGCAGCTCAAAGGCGCGCGCCAGATGGCCCTCGCGGCCGCGGCTGCGCGGATTGTAAAAACAGATGACGAAGTCGGCTTCCCCGGCGGCGACAATGCGTTTTTCAATCACCGGCCACGGGGTCAGCAGGTCGCTGAGGCTGATATGGCAGAAGTCGTGCATCAGCGGCGCGCCCAGCAGCGAGGCGGCGGCAATGCTGGCGGTCATTCCCGGGATCAGGCGGACTTCCACATCCAGCTTCTGCTTGCTGACCAGTTCAAGCACCAGGCCGGCCATGCCGTAAATACCGGCGTCGCCGCTGCTGATCAGCGCCACGTTGTGCCCGGCCTGCGCCAGCTCAATCGCCGCCTGGCAGCGCTCAATCTCTTTGCACATCCCGGTTTTGATCACCTGCTTATCGCCGGTAAAGGCTTTCACCAGGTGCGTGTAGGTCTTATAGCCAACGACGATTTCCGCCGCCTGCAGCGCTTCAATGGCCTCCATGGTCATCATGGACTGCGAGCCAGGGCCGATTCCGATTACGCTTAACATCAGTGTGAAACTCCCAAAGTAATAGTGACGCCCTGTTCGCGCAGGGTTTCGCCTAACAGTTGCCCATGGCTCAGCAGCCAGGCCGCCGGACCGGATACGCTCCCCACGCCGACGGTTTTTCTGACGAACGATGAAGCGGGAAAGTGATGCTCATGCTCGCGCAGGGCATCAGCGGGAAAGGTTTCGAACGGTACGCGACAGCAGGAAGCCAGCTGAATCAGCCCCTGCTCGTGCTGCTTCAACGTGACGCTGCCGATAGCTTTCAGCGCCAGCGGATCCAGGCGCTGCGCCTCAAGCTGGCGCGCCAGCAGCGCCGCTAATAGCGGGAATGGCGTATCGCGGCGGCAGCCAATGCCGGCGACCACCCGCTGCGGCACCAGCTTCCAGTGCGGGACGGCGATCGGCGGCAGTTCGTTGCGCAGCGTGACGCAGACCAGCGCATCCAGCTCGGGAAGCTGGTGCAGATCGGTCACGGTGATAAACCCCCGCCGGTCGCAGTGGCGGACGTCTTCATCCAGCTCGTCGTCCCACCACAAACCGACGCGCTGATGGCTGACCAGCATCTGGTTGATGGTTTTCACCGCCGCGCGAAAGTCGCTCATCCGGGCATTAAGCTGGAATGCCAGCGTATCCAGGGCCGCCAACTCGTTGACGTCGGTGGCGGTGGTGATCACCGGGTCGGCGCCGAGCATCCCGGCCAGATAGCGGCTCAGGGCATTCGCGCCCCCCGCATGGCCGGAAAGCAGGCTAATGACGTGCTGGCCGCGTTCGTCGATCACCACCACGGCCGGGTCGCTGAACTTATCATTCACCAGCGGGGCCAGCACGCGTACCGCGATCCCGGTGGCGCCGATGAAAATCAGCGCCGAATAGCTGCTGAAGGCCTCCCGCGCGGCGCTGGCAAAACCGTTTTCAAAGGGAAGAAACCCCTCTTCCAGCAGCTTCTCGCTGGTAAAGCAGGTTAACGGCAGCATCGCCGCCAGCCGTTTCGCCAGCCGAACGCCCCCTGGTGTCAGGCAGAAAAGCGCGATTGATTCAGGCTTTACGGTATTCATGGCTAAAGTCCGCCGCGTAGAGTTTTGAGTAGTGATACTCAGCGCCCAGGAAATTCCCGACCAGAATGAGCGCCGTTTTGCGGATCCCCGCCTCGCGTACCTTGTCGCCGATATCCGCCAGCGTACCGCGTACGGTCTGGCTTTCCGGCCAGGTCGCTTTATAGATAACCGCCACCGGCGTGGTTGCCGGATAGCCGCCTTCAATCAGGCGCTCCGCTACCCGGTGAATGCGCTGCACGGAAAGGTAAATCGCCATTGAAGTCTGGTGGCTGGCAAATGATTCAAGCTGCTCGCGCGCCGGTACCGGCGTGCGCCCTTCAAGGCGGGTGATGATCAGGCTCTGGGAGACTTCCGGCACGGTGTACTCGACGCCCAGCTCCGCCGCCGCGCCCAGAAACGCGCTGACGCCCGGCACCACCTGCCAGTCGATACCGCGTTTGGTCAGCTCTTCGCCCTGCTCGCGGACCGAGCCGTACAGCGACACGTCCCCGGTCTGTAAACGCACCACCGTTTTCCCGGCTTTAACGCCGGCTTCCATCAGGTCGAGAATTTGCTCCAGATGCAGTTCGGCGCTGTCGTGACACTCGGCGCCGGGCGGACAATACTCCAGCAGCTCGGTGTTTATCAGCGACCCGGCGTAGATCACCACCTGGGCCTGCTGCAGCAAGCGGTAGCCCTTGAGGGTAATTAGCTCACGGTCGCCCGGCCCTGCGCCAACGAACCACACACTACGGGGGTCAAATGTCTCAGCCATGGTTTTCTTCCTTCTGACAGGCGATAACAAAAACGGGATTATTCGGTTTGAAATAGTGGCCGCTGCCCAGCGCGGTCAGCGATGAAACGTTCAGCAGCAGGCAATCAATCTGTGTAATCCCCCGCTGCTGCAGATAGTCGAGAGCCGCGTTCAGGTTCTCCTGCAGGATAAAAGTCATCACCAGACGGCCGCCGGGATAGAGCTGCTGCCACGACCAGTCAATCAGTTCGTCGAGACGGCCGCCGCTGCCGCCCATAAAAATGGCGTCGGCCCGCTCGGTAATCACCATCGGCGCTTCACCGGGCAGGATCTCAATATTGCCGCAGGTGAAATGCTGGCGATTTTCGTCCAGCAGCCGGAGAGCCGCGGGGTTGCGTTCGATGGCGGTTACCTGCAAAGAGGGATACTGCAGCGCCGCCTCAATCGACACGCTGCCGGTACCGGCGCCGATATCAATCAGGTGGCTTGCCCGGTGCAGTTCAAGTTTGGCCAGCGCCAGCGCGCGAACCGCTTCTTTGGTCATCGGCACCTTCTCGCCGCGCAAAAAAAGCTCATCTTTCATCGAGGATCACCACCGCGTTCATCTCATATTCGGCATCGACCTCACTGACCGGTAGCCAGTGGATCCGCTCGTTATCCATCGCCAGATTTTCGCCAATCACCATCCAGCGATACCCTTTACCCCGCGCCGCCAGCTGGGCGGCGATTTCCCGCGGCCCGCAGCGCCCGTCGGTCACCATCGCCACCTTGCGCTGGCGCGCCAGCTCATCAAAACAGACGTCCCGCCCGTGGCTGCTGGTCAACCAGATATCGTTCATATCGATACCGGCCTTCGCGCAGAGATACTGCACCGCGCTGATGCCGGGGATAATGCGCACGCGCTCGATGCCAAAGTGGGCGATCAGCCGCGTACCGATCCCGTAAAACAGCGGGTCGCCGGAGGCCAGCACCACCACCTTCTGCGCTGCGCGTTCGCCGAGCCAGACCAGCAGTTCGGCAATATTGGCGCCCAGCGCAAACTGTTCGCCGTCAAACTCAGGGAACTGCTGCAAATGCCGCTTGCCGCCGACCAGCGCGTCCGCGCTGGCGACCGCGTCCCGCGCCGCCGGCGTCATCAAATGCAGGCCTGACGGCCCCATGCCAACCACCGTTAACATGACATCTCCCGCGCAATCTCGGCGATCGGGCGATTGCTGCCGAGGACCTTGTTATCAAAGGAGAACATGATGGCGTCGCAGACGGGCGGCGTTTTGGTAAAGCGCAGCATCTGCATCACCCGCAGGCAGATGCGTTCAGCAAGATGGTGATAGATATGCTGAAAACCGTACGCGTCGATGTGCTCCATCGCCGCTTCGGTGGTATCGCATTCGCTTACCAGCTGCAGCAGCGCCAGCGGCGCGCCCAGCAGCGCCAGATGCGCGACCAGGGTTTCCATGCGCGCATCGGCGATATGGCTGTGGGTGTGGAAGATCCCGGCGGCGACTTTAATCAGCTTGCCGGGATGGCCAATCAGCACGATCTGGCGGAACCCGAGGCGGACGGCCTCTTCAATCATGTAGCCGACGAAGTTGCTCATGGTGACCACCACCTGCGAGTCGATGCCCATCTGCTCGCGTACGAAGCGCTCGCCGTGGTTGCCCGGCACCAGCACCACCCGCTCCAGCCCCGCCGCGCGCTTAATTTCCAGCTCCAGCGAAAGCGAACGCTTCCAGCTCTCTTCCGACATCGGCGTCACGATACCGGTGGTGCCGATAATCGAGATACCACCCAGGATCCCGAGCCGCGAGTTATAGGTTTTCTGCGCCCGCGCCTCGCCCTCCGGGGCGAAAATGTCTACCGTCGCCCCACGCGACGGGCCTATCGCTTCGCGCACCGCCGACTCAATGGTGTGGCGCGGGGTGCGGTTAATCGCCGGGCTGCCGATGGGCAGGCCGATCCCTTTGCGGGTGACTGTGCCAATACCTTCGCCGCCGCGCAGGGTTATCTCGCCGGAGTCGTCGAGCGTCACGCGGGCGAAAATCAGCATCCCGTGGGTGGCGTCAACGTCATCGCCGCCGTCTTTACGAATCGCGGCGATCGCCTGCTGCCCTTCGACGTGCGGCGATTCGACGTTAAGGCACAGGGTGACGCCGGAAGGAGTCACAATGGAGACCTGATGAATGAGGTGCTGGCGCATCACCATCAGCGCCGCGACCTTTGCCGCCGCCGTCGCGCAGGATCCGGTGGTATAGCCTTTGCGCAGCGCCTTGCCGTTGTGCCACACCGGGGCGTCGAAGGATTGCTCGCTCATCTCGCCCCCTGTAAGTGGTACAGAATGGCGTTGACGATAGCGGCGGCGACGTTGCTGCCGCCTTTACGACCCAGCGCGGCAATGCCCGGCAGGCCGCTCTGCGTCAGGGCCTCTTTCGACTCCGCCGCGCCGACGAAGCCGACCGGCACGCCAATCACGCCGTTGACCGCGACATCATGCTCCAGCAGACGAAACAGCGCGGTGGGCGCATTGCCGAAAACAAACACCTTCTCGCCCTCTTCGGCAACCGCAATATCGACCGCCGCCATCGAGCGGGTCATCCCCTGCGCTTTGGCCTCCGCCGCCACCCGCGGATCGCTGATATAGCAGCGGCACTCGCCGCCGAATTTCGCCAGCAGGGTTTTATTGATCCCGGAAAGGGCCATGGTGGTATCGGTATAAAGCGTGCAGGGCTGGCTCAGGGCGGCGCTTAAGCGAGGAAGCACGTCGGGTGAAAACCACAGGATATCCAGCCAGTCAAAATCGGCGGTGGTGTGGATCACCCGCTTGATAATGGCTTCGTGTAGCGGGCTGGCAAAGCGGTAGTCCGGGCGGGTCTGCGCAATAATGTCGCCAATAATGTCGAAGCTTTTCGCCTCAATCGCCTGCGGTTGCTGGATATAGTGCATTCATTTGTCCTCAGGCAGCGCCGACCAGCCAGAACCGGACCGCCATAAACAGCGCCAGCGCCAGGGTCGAAGACACCCACATCAGTCGAATCGTTCGGGAAATATCGTCTACGGAAATATCGCGCGTCGCCTCGCCAATCCACGGCTTCTCCACGCGCTGTCCAAAGTAATCGTTAGGGCCGCCAAGCCGGATGCCGAGCGCCCCGGCGACGGCGGCCTCCGACCATCCGCAGTTTGGGCTGCTGTGGTTGTAGCGGTCACGCCAGCCGATGCGCAGCGCGCGGCCGCCCGCTTCACCGCAGAGGAGCGCGGCGAGGCTGATAAGCAGCCAGCTCAGGCGAGCGGGGATAAAGTTGGCGACATCATCGAGGCGAGCGCTGACCATGCCGATGGCGCGGTATTTTTCGTGCTTATAGCCGACCATCGAATCCAGGGTGTTGACCGCTTTATAGGCCATCGCCAGCGGCGCGCCGCCGAGCAGCAGGAAGAAGAGCGGCGCGATAATCCCGTCAACGGTGTTCTCCGCGACGGTTTCCACCACCGCGCGATTAATCTGCTGCGGCGCAAGCTGCGTCGTGTCGCGCCCGACAATCCATGAGAGTTTGACGCGGCTTTCCGCCAGATCCCCCGCGCGCAGCGGGCGCTCGACGTCCCGCGCCGACTGCGCCAGGCAGCGTCCGGCCAGCACGGTGAAAATCATCCAGACCTCAACCAGCCAGCCAAGCCACGGATGAATCCTCTGCGCCAGCGTCAGCACGCCCCAGCAGACGCTCCACGTTAGCCCGACCACCACCAGCCACATCACCCCGCCGCCGACGCGCAGGGCGACATCGCTGCGGCAATAGCGGCGCACGCCGCGCTGAACGGCGGCGATCAGGCTGCCAATCCAGCGCACCGGATGCGGCCAGCTCTGCGGATCGCCGATGATAAAATCGAGGAGCCAGGCAACGCCCCATGCCAGCAGCGTCATAGCGCGCTCCTTGCCGCAGCCAGCCAGTGGTTAAGCATGGTGGGGCGCTGCGCAAAGTGCAGGTGCAGATAGCTGGCGAACGTGTTGCCCACCTGCCAGCCGCCGGACCACTGCTGAAGGGTCATACCGTCGCGGACCTTGCGGCAGGCCAGAACCGCCGGGGACTCGGGAGTAAAATCCGAGTAGTGAAATTCATGCCCGCGCAGGGTTTCGCCGGGCGCCGCCAGCAGCGTTTGCCGCATCGCCCGCGCCTCGCAGTAGCCAAAGCGGGTAAGCCGTTTGCCCATTTTGCTATGGCCGGGAATAAGGTTGGCCATCGGGTAGATATCACCGCTGGCGTCTTCCAGGGAGCTGCCGAGATACATCAGACCGCCGCATTCAGCGTAAATCGCCACCCCGCGCCGGTGCGCCTCCCGCAGCAGCGCCAGCATCGGCGTATTGGCCGCCAGCGCGGCAGCATGAATTTCCGGATAGCCGCCGCCGAGCCAAATCATCTGGCACGGTGGCAGCTCGCTATCGCGCAGCGGGCTGAAGCGCACGATATTCACTCCGCAGCGTTCAAGCAGCGAGAGGTTATCCGGGTAGTAAAAGTTGAAGGCCTCGTCGTCGGCCAGCGCCAGCGTCAGGCCCGCGCCAGCATCAGGGGACGGCAGCGCCGGCCACTCCCCGGTGGGCAGAATGGAGAGCTGGCTGAGGGTAAGAAGCCGTTCAATATCCAGGGTTCGCGCCAGCGTATGGGCAAAATCGCGCCACGGCTGCTGGTTAACCAGCGACTCGCGAGCGGTAACCAGCCCCAGATGGCGTTCGGGTAACGCCACCCCTTCCATTCGCGGTACGTAGCCGAGCACCGGCAGCCCGCAATAGCGTTCAATGGCGCCTTTGAGAAGCTGATAATGGGATTCGCTGTTGACGCGGTTGACGATAACGCCGGCAATGTTGAGGCTGGGGTCGAAGTGTTGAAATCCCATCACCGTGGCGGCGATGGAGGTGGAAACCGCTTTGCCATCTACCAGCAAAATGACCGGACAGCCGAGCTGTTTAGCCATCGCGGCGGTGCTACAGTAGCCCGGGTCGGTACCGAAGCCGTCATACAGCCCCATCACGCCCTCAATGACCGCGATATCCGCCCGCTGCATCTGTTCGCAAAATAGCGCGTTAAGCACCGGCTCCGGGAGCATAAAGCTGTCGAGGTTGCGGGAAGCGACGCCGCTGACGGCGGTGTGCCAGCCGGTGTCGAGGTAGTCCGGGCCGACTTTGCAGGGCTGAACCCGCATGCCGCGCTGCTTCAACAGGCTGAGCAGACCAAGCGTAACGGTGGTTTTACCACAACCGCTGCCGGTACCTGCGAGAATAAATGCGTGCTGCCTGGCTGCCATACCCCGATCCTGTGCCGGGTGGTAGGGCTGCGTGCATTCCCAGTCTTTCGACTGTACGCATCTGAGCAACCCACTTCCCACCGAAGTTGTTGATTATTACCGACAGGCAGGTCTTCTGGCTTAGCGTCGTCCTCTCCCATCCTTCCCAATCCGCTAAGCAGATCAGTGGTCATACCCGTCATACTTCACGTTGTATGTGCGTTGGCTTTACTTGTTCACCCCAGTCACTTACCTGTGTAAGCTCCTGGGGATTCACTCGCTTGCCGCCTTCCTACAACGCGAATTATTTAGCGTATATATGGGTTCGTCAGCATCACAGCAGCGGGGGCTGCGGGGGATTCACACCCCCTTCCCTGGCGCCTGTCGGTTTAGTCCGTCATGATTCGAGCGGGATGAAACCCACTCGAATGATTCCCGGAACATCTTACGGAAGCAGAATGGCTTCCGTCGTGCTTAATTTTTAAATACCAAAGCTATTTCATTACGCCGATGGCGCGCTGAAAGCCGTTTCGGATATCACTCTATCCCATCAAATAAATAAAAACTGGTGCAGTTTATCGTTCTCTCATTATTATTTTGTTGCGCTATGACAATTTATTGCTGTGAATGAGATATTTTCATTTTAGAATGAGCAGGATACGCGGGTATAACAAAAACTGGCGATAACAAATTATTGTCATTTAAACTGACTCAGTTTGTGATCTGGCGTTAATTTGCTGGCGATAGGCCTGCGGAGTCACCTGATAGGCCTGGCGAAAAACTTTGCAAAAATAGCTTGTTTGCGAAAATCCTAAATTCCGCGCAATGCTGGCGATGCTCCAGTCGCTGTGGCATAGCAGCTCTTTGGCGCTCACCATCCGCTGATGGTTCACCCAGGCATTAAAGCCGATACCCTGATATTTTTTGAACAGCTTACTGAAGTAATAGGGGCTGAGATAGACGTGAGCGGCGACGTCTTCCAGGCGAAGCTCGTCGGATAAATGGGCGTCAATGTAGCGCAGCGCCTTCTTCATTTTGCTGTCATGAGGGCTGGCGACCCGGCTGGCGCGCGCAGGTTCCGGCTGCTGGGGATTATCTTTAATCACCACAAAGTTGAGCTGTTTTTTCAGGCAGTTTTCGACGATAAGCTTCAGTAAATCAGCAGAAGCAATCACTCTGGCGTAGTCCATTTCCGGCACGTCGCGAAACGCTTTAAGCAGCTCGGGGTCGGCCTGCCAGCGGTCATCCACGTTGAGAATATCGACCAGTTCAACATCGTTGCTTAAGCGCACCTGGCCGCAAAGCACAAAGCCCACAAGGTGCCCGGCAATGACCAGAGGAATGGAGAAATCGGTTAACCCGGCGTGGCAGCGGTAGATACAGAGCTGATCGGTTTTAGACGCCTCAAGCCCGCCGCAGCGGTCGCTCATTCGACAGCGGGTGCTGTGCTGGGGATGCTGGCGCATCAGCTGGCAAAAAGGGGTGAAGTTAAACAGTTCAGATATTTCATCACCATGAATATTGACGACCACCACCGCCAGACTGGTGGCCTGCGCAAAATCCTGTGCGATTTTATTAATGAGTTCTGAGTTCAGTGTGCTCGCAGAAATCATGATAAAACCTCTCAGTTAATTTTTTGTTATAAATAAAACATTTCTTTAATATTTACTTCCTTTCATCATCCATTGCCGCCAACGATAAAAGAATAATACGATAGCAAAAGTCTCCCATCCGTGGGAGACGTTTTTGGCCAGTTCGTGATACCGGTTCATGAAAATTTTTGGCTATTTCAGCCGTGACCTTAATCCTCTAATTTACAGGTATTACACGGTAGATTATTACCAATCAGATAACGATAGATGGCCGCGCCGAGACAGGCGCCGATCAGTGGCGCAATAATCGGCACAATAAAGTACGGAATATCCCTTCCGCCGGTCATCGCGATATCGCCCCAACCCGCCATCCACGTAAACAGCTTCGGCCCAAAATCACGCGCCGGATTCATCGCAAAGCCGGTCAGCGGCCCGGTTGACGCGCCAATCACCGCCACCAGCAGGCCGATCAGCAGCGGGGCCAGCGGCCCTTTCGGCACGCCGTTGCCGTCGTCGGTCAGCGCCATAATCATCCCCATCAGCATGGAGGTGATCACCACTTCAACCAGCGCCGCATGCCAGATGCTCAGCGATGCCGCCGGGTAGGTGCTGAAAATACTCGCCAGCTGCAGGCTCTCTACGCTGCCGCGCGCGATATGGTGGGCGGATTCAAACTCGGTAAACATCGTGCTGTACAGCACATAGGCCAGCACCGCGCCGCCAAAGGCGCCGGCAACCTGTGAAACGATATAGGGGAAAACTTTTCGTCCGGGAAAGCAGGCAAACAGCCATAAAGCGACGGTCACCGCCGGGTTGAGATGCCCGCCGGAGATCCCCGACGTCAGATAGACGGCAAGCGAGATCCCCAGACCCCAGATAATGCATATCTCCCACAGTCCGAGGCTGGCGCCCGCCACCTTTAACGCGCTCAGGCAGCCGATGCCGAAAAACAAAAACAGCCCGGTGCCCAGAAACTCGGCGGTACATTGCGCTTTTAACGAATCATTCATGGTGACACCTTCTTAGCAGAGTTCGTGTCCTGACCAGCCAACATCCTGCTGGCAGTAGAGTACAACGCGCACCACTATATGAACTCCCGTCCGCAAATTGTTGGCAACCTGCTGACGGCAGCCTCCGGAAAATTCGGGTATCAATAACAAATTATTGTCATTAAATAACGCAGAATTGCATTGCTCACGCGCGGCTTTCGCCATTATGCCAACGCCATGGCATGCAAAAATATTGCTAAAACCAGTTCATCGTTTTCCAACAAACATCACAAATCAGATTCTCGCGCATAGCAGATTAAATTAAAACCGTCATGAACAAATTTGTAAATATGGAATATACAAAACAAGATAATCACATCAGAACAAATAAAAATAATAAATAACATCAAACAGTTAAATAAATAAACGACAATTTTATCTTATCCAATACCCACTATTTTTTCACCATCACATTGAAGTCAGCCATTCTTTTTCCTCGCATCTTCTTATAGTCCCCACTATCGGAACACTCCATGCGAGGTCTTTATGCAACAAGAAGCACTAGGAATGGTAGAAACCAAAGGCTTAACCGCAGCCATAGAGGCCGCTGATGCAATGGTTAAGTCAGCCAATGTGATGTTAGTGGGCTATGAAAAGATTGGCTCTGGGCTGGTAACCGTCATCGTGCGCGGCGATGTTGGCGCGGTAAAAGCGGCCACCGATGCGGGCGCCGCCGCCGCACGTAACGTGGGTGAAGTGAAAGCCGTACACGTCATCCCACGCCCTCACACCGATGTAGAAAAAATCTTACCGAAGGGAATTAGCCAATGAGTAGCAATGAGCTGGTTGAACAGATCATGGCTCAGGTGATTGCCCGCGTGGCAACGCCGGAACAGCAGGCCATCCCTACTGAAAACCATCCAATACGAGAGACGGCTATGGCAGAAAAAAGCTGCAGTTTAACGGAATTTGTCGGGACCGCCATTGGCGACACCCTGGGTCTGGTTATCGCCAACGTCGATACCGCCCTGCTGGACGCGATGAAGCTTGAAAAGCGCTATCGCTCCATCGGCATTCTCGGCGCCCGTACCGGCGCAGGCCCGCACATTATGGCGGCGGACGAAGCGGTGAAAGCCACCAACACCGAAGTGGTCAGCATTGAGCTTCCGCGCGATACCAAAGGCGGCGCGGGCCACGGTTCGCTGATTATTTTAGGCGGCAACGACGTGTCCGACGTTAAGCGCGGGATTGAAGTGGCGCTGAAAGAGCTCGACCGCACCTTCGGCGATGTTTACGGCAATGAAGCCGGACATATCGAGCTGCAGTACACCGCCCGCGCCAGCTACGCCCTGGAAAAAGCCTTCGGCGCGCCGATTGGCCGCGCCTGCGGCATTATTGTCGGCGCACCGGCCTCCGTTGGCGTGCTGATGGCCGATACCGCCCTGAAGTCAGCCAACGTGGAAGTCGTGGCGTATAGCTCTCCGGCGCACGGCACCAGCTTCAGTAACGAAGCCATCCTGGTGATTTCCGGCGACTCCGGCGCGGTCCGCCAGGCAGTCACCTCCGCGCGCGAAATCGGTAAAACCGTCCTTGCGACCCTCGGTTCTGAACCGAAAAACGATCGCCCGTCCTACATCTGATACCCACGAGGCTGATTCATGAGATCGAAAAGATTTGAAGCACTGGCGAAACGCCCTGTGAATCAGGACGGCTTCGTTAAGGAGTGGATCGAAGAAGGCTTTATCGCGATGGAAAGCCCGAACGATCCGAAACCGTCGATAAAAATCGTTAACGGCGCGGTGACCGAGCTGGACGGGAAACCGGTGAGCGATTTTGACCTGATCGACCACTTTATCGCCCGCTACGGTATCAACCTGAATCGCGCCGAAGAAGTGATGGCGATGGATTCGGTCAAGCTGGCCAACATGCTGTGCGATCCGAACGTTAAACGCAGCGAAATCGTCCCGCTGACCACCGCGATGACGCCGGCAAAAATTGTCGAAGTGGTTTCGCATATGAACGTCGTTGAGATGATGATGGCGATGCAGAAAATGCGCGCCCGCCGCACCCCATCCCAGCAGGCGCACGTCACCAACGTCAAAGATAACCCGGTACAGATTGCCGCCGACGCCGCCGAAGGCGCATGGCGCGGATTTGACGAACAGGAAACCACCGTTGCGGTAGCGCGCTACGCGCCGTTCAACGCCATCGCGCTGCTGGTCGGCTCGCAGGTAGGCCGTCCGGGCGTACTGACTCAGTGCTCGCTGGAAGAAGCCACCGAGCTGAAGCTCGGCATGCTGGGCCACACCTGCTACGCCGAAACCATCTCCGTCTACGGTACCGAACCGGTCTTTACCGACGGCGACGACACGCCGTGGTCGAAGGGTTTCTTAGCCTCCTCCTACGCCTCTCGCGGTCTGAAAATGCGCTTCACCTCCGGCTCCGGCTCCGAAGTGCAGATGGGCTACGCCGAAGGCAAATCCATGCTTTACCTGGAAGCGCGCTGCATCTACATCACCAAAGCCGCGGGCGTACAGGGCCTGCAAAACGGTTCCGTTAGCTGCATCGGCGTGCCGTCTGCGGTGCCTTCCGGCATTCGCGCGGTGCTGGCGGAAAACCTGATCTGTTCGTCGCTGGATCTGGAGTGCGCCTCCAGTAACGACCAGACCTTCACCCACTCCGATATGCGTCGTACCGCGCGCCTGCTGATGCAGTTTCTGCCGGGGACCGACTTTATCTCTTCCGGTTATTCCGCGGTGCCGAACTACGACAACATGTTCGCCGGTTCCAACGAAGATGCCGAAGACTTTGACGACTACAACGTCATCCAGCGCGACCTGAAGGTGGACGGCGGTCTGCGTCCGGTTCGCGAAGAAGATGTTATCGCCATCCGTAATAAGGCTGCCCGCGCGCTGCAGGCCGTTTTTGCCGGAATGGGGCTGCCGCCGATTACCGATGAAGAAGTTGAAGCCGCGACCTACGCCCACGGTTCGAAAGATATGCCGGAGCGCAACATCGTCGAAGACATCAAGTTCGCCCAGGAAATCATCAATAAAAACCGCAACGGCCTGGAAGTAGTGAAAGCGCTGGCGCAGGGCGGGTTCACCGACGTGGCCCAGGACATGCTCAACATCCAGAAAGCCAAGCTGACCGGAGACTATCTGCATACCTCCGCAATTATCGTCGGCGATGGGCAGGTGCTGTCAGCCGTCAACGATGTTAACGACTATGCCGGTCCGGCAACGGGCTATCGCCTGCAGGGCGAACGCTGGGAAGAGATTAAAAACATCCCTGGCGCTCTTGATCCCAACGAGATTGATTAAGGGGTGAGAAATGGAAATTAATGAAAAATTGCTGCGCCAGATAATTGAAGACGTGCTCAGCGAGATGAAGGGCAGCGATAAACCCGTCTCGTTTACTGCGCCAGCGGCCTCCGCGGCGCCCCAGGCCACGCCGCCCGCCGGCGACGGCTTCCTGACGGAAGTGGGCGAAGCGCGTCAGGGTACCCAGCAGGACGAAGTGATTATCGCCGTCGGCCCGGCTTTCGGCCTGGCGCAGACCGTCAATATCGTCGGCATACCGCATAAGAGCATTTTGCGCGAAGTCATTGCCGGTATTGAAGAAGAAGGCATTAAGGCGCGCGTGATTCGCTGCTTTAAATCCTCCGACGTGGCCTTCGTCGCCGTTGAAGGCAATCGCCTGAGCGGTTCCGGCATCTCTATCGGCATCCAGTCAAAAGGCACCACGGTGATTCACCAGCAGGGGCTGCCGCCGCTCTCTAACCTGGAGCTGTTCCCCCAGGCGCCGCTGCTGACCCTGGAAACCTATCGCCAGATTGGTAAAAACGCCGCCCGCTATGCGAAACGCGAATCGCCGCAACCGGTCCCGACGCTGAACGACCAGATGGCGCGGCCAAAATACCAGGCGAAATCGGCCATTTTGCACATTAAAGAGACCAAGTACGTGGTGACGGGCAAAAACCCGCAGGAACTGCGCGTGGCGCTTTGATAAAGGATAACTCCATGAATACCGACGCAATTGAATCGATGGTGCGCGACGTATTAAGCCGCATGAACAGCCTGCAGGGCGAGGCGCCGACGGCGGCTCCGGCGGCAGGCGGCGCGTCCCGTAGCGCAAAGGTCAGCGACTACCCGTTGGCGAACAAGCACCCGGAATGGGTGAAAACCGCCACCAATAAAACGCTGGACGACTTTACGCTGGAAAACGTGCTGAGCAATAAAGTCACCGCCCAGGATATGCGTATCCCCCCGGAAACCCTGCGCTTACAGGCTTCTATCGCCAGGGACGCGGGCCGCGACCGGCTGGCGATGAACTTCGAGCGCGCCGCCGAACTGACCGCGGTACCGGACGATCGCATTCTTGAAATCTACAACGCCCTCCGCCCCTATCGCTCGACGAAAGAGGAGCTACTGGCGATCGCCGACGATCTCGAAAGCCGCTATCAGGCGAAGATTTGCGCCGCTTTCGTTCGCGAAGCGGCCACGCTGTACGTCGAGCGTAAAAAACTCAAAGGCGACGATTAATTACAGGGGTATGTGATGCGATATATAGCTGGCATTGATATCGGCAACTCATCGACGGAAGTCGCCCTGGCGACTCTGAATGAGGCTGGCGCGCTGACAATCACCCACAGCGCGCTGGCGGAAACCACCGGGATCAAAGGCACGTTACGTAACGTGTTCGGCATTCAGGAAGCGCTTGCCCTCGTCGCTAAGCGCGCGGGGATCAATGTCAGCGATATCTCGCTCATCCGCATTAACGAAGCCACGCCGGTGATTGGCGATGTGGCGATGGAAACCATTACCGAGACCATCATCACCGAATCGACCATGATCGGCCATAACCCGAAAACGCCCGGCGGCGCGGGGCTTGGCGTGGGCATCACCATTACACCGCAGGAGCTGTTAACCCGCCCGGCGGACGCGCCCTATATCCTGGTGGTGTCGTCGGCGTTCGATTTTGCCGATATCGCCAGCGTGATTAACGCTTCCCTGCGCGCCGGATATCAGATTACCGGCGTCATTTTGCAACGTGACGATGGCGTGCTGGTCAGCAACCGGCTGGAAAAACCGCTGCCGATTGTTGACGAAGTGCTGTACATCGACCGCATTCCTCTGGGAATGCTGGCGGCAATTGAGGTCGCCGTCCCGGGGAAGGTCATCGAAACGCTCTCTAACCCCTACGGCATCGCCACCGTATTCCACCTCAACGCCGAGGAGACGAAAAACATCGTCCCGATGGCTCGCGCGCTGATTGGCAACCGTTCCGCCGTGGTGGTCAAAACGCCATCCGGTGACGTCAAAGCGCGCGCGATACCCGCCGGTAACCTTGAGCTGCTGGCCCAGGGCCGGAGCGTACGCGTAGACGTTGCCGCTGGCGCCGAAGCCATCATGAAAGCGGTCGACGGCTGCGGCAAGCTCGATAACGTCACCGGCGAGTCGGGGACCAATATCGGCGGCATGCTGGAACACGTGCGCCAGACCATGGCCGAGCTGACCAACAAGCCCAGCAGCGAAATATTCATTCAGGACCTGCTGGCCGTCGATACCTCGGTGCCGGTGAGCGTCACCGGCGGTCTTGCCGGGGAGTTCTCGCTGGAGCAGGCCGTGGGCATCGCCTCAATGGTGAAATCGGATCGTTTGCAGATGGCGATGATTGCCCGCGAAATCGAGCAGAAGCTCAATATCGACGTGCAGATCGGCGGCGCCGAGGCCGAAGCCGCCATTCTGGGCGCGCTGACCACGCCGGGTACCACCCGACCGCTGGCGATCCTCGACCTCGGCGCAGGCTCCACCGATGCCTCCATCATCAACCCCAAAGGCGAAATCATCGCCACTCACCTCGCCGGAGCAGGCGATATGGTGACGATGATTATTGCCCGCGAGCTGGGGCTGGAAGACCGCTATCTGGCGGAAGAGATCAAGAAGTATCCGCTGGCCAAGGTGGAAAGTCTGTTCCATTTACGCCACGAGGACGGCAGCGTGCAGTTCTTCTCCACGCCGCTGCCGCCCGCCGTATTCGCCCGCGTCTGCGTGGTGAAACCGGACGAACTGGTGCCACTACCCGGCGACTTAGCGCTGGAAAAAGTACGCGCCATTCGCCGCAGCGCCAAAGAGCGGGTCTTTGTCACCAACGCCCTGCGCGCACTGCGTCAGGTCAGCCCCACCGGCAACATTCGCGATATTCCGTTCGTGGTGCTGGTCGGCGGTTCGTCGCTGGATTTCGAAGTCCCGCAGCTGGTCACCGATGCGCTGGCGCATTACCGCCTGGTTGCCGGACGGGGAAATATTCGCGGCAGCGAGGGCCCCAGAAACGCGGTGGCCACCGGCCTGATTCTCTCCTGGCATAAGGAGTTCGCGCATGGACAGTAATCACAGCGCCCCGGCTATTGTGATCGCCGCCATCGACGGCTGCGACGGCCTGTGGCGCGACGTGCTGCTGGGTATCGAAGAGGAAGGCATTCCTTTCCTGCTCCAGCATCACCCGGCCGGGGATGTCGTGGACAGCGCCTGGCAGGCGGCGCGCAGCTCGCCGCTACTGGTGGGCATCGCCTGCGACCGCCATACGCTGGTCGTGCACTACAAGAATTTACCCGCATCGGCGCCGCTTTTTACGCTGATGCATCATCAGGACAGTCAGGCCCAACGTAACACCGGTAATAACGCGGCACGGCTGGTCAAAGGGATCCCGTTCCGGGATCTGAATAGCTAAGCAACAGGAGAACAGCAGTATGAATAACGCACTGGGACTGGTTGAAACAAAAGGGTTAGTAGGCGCCATTGAGGCCGCCGATGCGATGGTGAAATCGGCCAACGTGCAGCTGGTCGGCTACGAAAAAATTGGCTCGGGTCTGGTGACCGTCATGGTTCGCGGCGATGTCGGCGCGGTCAAAGCGGCGGTAGACGCGGGCAGCGCGGCGGCAAGCGTCGTAGGTGAAGTGAAATCCTGCCACGTGATCCCGCGTCCGCACAGCGACGTTGAGGCCATTTTACCGAAATCAGCCTGATTGATGGCGAATAAGGAGCACCGCGTGAAGCAATCACTGGGATTACTTGAAGTTTGTGGTCTGGCACTGGCTATTAGCTGCGCCGATATCATGGCGAAATCCGCTTCTATCACGCTGGTCGCCCTCGAAAAGACCAATGGTTCAGGCTGGACGGTCATTAAAATTACCGGTGATGTGGCCTCAGTACAGGCGGCCATCACCACCGGTGCACTGTTTGCCGAACAGCGAAACGGTCTGGTGGCTCATAAAGTCATCGCCAGACCCGGAGAAGGGATCCTGCCCGCAGAGGCTCCCCCACCCTCCGTCATGGAACCTGAGCCTGAAGAGTCAGAGACGGCTAATGTCGTTTCTGAAGCGCCAGCAGAAGAGCCCCTCCAGCAACAAGGCGTGGTCAGCTGCAACCTGTGCCTGGATCCCAAATGTCCGCGCCAGAAGGGCGAGCCGCGCACCCTTTGCATTCATCCCGGCAAGCGAGGTGAAGCGTAATGGATAAACAGCTTCTCGAATCAACGGTCAGTAAAGTCCTCGACGAGATGCGTCTGCGGCCCATTCCGCTGGGGGTTTCAAATCGTCATATCCACCTGTCGGCGTCGGATTATGAACGCCTGTTTCCTGGCCATCCCATCAGCGAGAAAAAAGCGCTGCTGCAGCCGGGACAGTACGCCGCGGAGCAAACCGTCACCCTGGTAGGGCCGAAGGGGCAGCTTAAAAATGTGCGCCTGCTCGGCCCACTGCGTTCGGTAAGCCAGGTGGAAATATCGCGTACCGATGCCAGAACCCTGGGGGTTGCGGCGCCGCTGAGAATGTCCGGCGATCTGAAAGGGACGCCGGGCATCCGTCTGGTCAGCCCCTATGGCGAACTGACGCTCTCGTCAGGGGTTATCGTCGCGCAGCGGCATATTCATATGTCGCCGCTCGATGCGCTGATCCTGCGGGTTTCCCACGGCGATAGGGTCTCCGTGGTCATTGAAGGCGACGCGCGCGGGCTGGTTTTCAACAACGTGGCGATTCGCGTTTCACCGGATATGCGTCTCGAAATGCACATTGATACCGATGAAGCCAACGCCGCCGGCGCCGATAATCCGCAGGCCTTTGCCCGGCTGGTAGGCCCGCGATGAACGGCGAAGTTCTGCAGCGCATCGTGGAGGAAATCGTCTCCAGGCTGCAGCGTCGCGCCCATAGCACGGCGACGCTGAGCGTTGCGCAGCTGCGCGATGCCGACTGCCCCGGGCTGTTCAGCCAGCACGCCTCGCTGCGCATCCTGCTTGTCGACCTGCCGCTGCTGGGCCAGTTGACGGAGGCGGAAACCGACGATCCTGCGGCCCGGAAAATTCACGACGCGCTGGCTTTCGGCATCCGCGTGCAGCTCACCCTGCACAGCCAGCTGCTGCCGGTTATCCCGGTCAAAAAACTGGCGCGCCTGCCGACGATCTTCACCGACGAGCGCGGACTGCCGCTGATCCTGCACGCAGGATCGGTGCTGAGCTATCGCGACGTCGCGCAGCTGGGCCAGGGTCGCCTGGTTATCCACCGCAAATGCATCGTGACCGCCCTGGCGCGCGAAGCGGCACAGGCGCGGCATATTCAATTAATTAAGCAGGAGTAAATCATGCATCTGGCACGAGTCACGGGCGCGGTTGTCTCCACGCAAAAATCGCCTTCCCTGATCGGCAAAAAGCTGCTGCTGGTGCGGCGGGTCAGCGCCGATGGCGAGCTTCCCGCCTCGCCGACCTCCGGCGATGAAGTCGCCGTGGATTCCGTCGGCGCGGGGATCGGCGAGCTGGTTCTGCTCAGCGGCGGCTCCAGCGCCAGGCACGTTTTTTCCGGGCCAAACGAGGCCATCGACCTCGCCGTTGTCGGCATTGTCGATACGCTTTCACGTTAAGGAGCGAATATGGCGATTTATACCCGAACGGGCGACGCTGGCACCACCTCACTCTTTACCGGCCAGCGGGTGAGTAAAACCCACCCGCGGGTTGAAGCCTACGGCACGCTGGATGAGCTGAACGCCGCGCTGAGCCTGTGCGCCTGCGCCGCCGCGGATGAAAATCACCGCGCCTTACTTGAGGCCATCCAGCAGCAGCTTTTTTGGTTTAGCGCAGAACTGGCCAGCGACAGCGAACGGCCGTCGCCGAAACAGCGCTACATCAGCAGCGAAGAGATTTCCGCTCTGGAAGCCGCCATCGATCGGGCCATGGCCCGCGTCGAGCCGCTGCACAGCTTTATTTTACCCGGCCGCTGCGAAGCCGCGAGCCGCCTGCATTTTGCCCGCACGCTGGCCCGCCGGGCCGAACGGCGACTGGTTGAGCTGGCGGCGGAAGTCAACGTGCGCCAGGTGCTGATGCGCTACATCAATCGCTTGTCAGACTGCCTGTACGCCCTGGCGCGCGCGGAAGATAGCGATGCGCACCAGAACAACATCATTCGTGAAGTGAGCCGGCGCTATCTGGCCGCCACTCTACCGAGCCGCAGCAAGGAGAAGACGCCCCTGGCCCTTTCATTCCACGATCTGCACCAGCTCACCCGCGCCGCCGTTGAGCGCGCGCAGCAACTTCAGGTGCCGGTGGTGATCAGCATCGTTGACGCACACGGCACCGAAACCGTGACCTGGCGGATGCCGGACGCCCTGCTGGTCAGCAGCGAACTGGCGCCGAAAAAAGCCTGGACCGCGGTGGCGATGAAAACGGCGACCCATGAGCTGAGCGAGGCCGTTCAGCCGGGCGCCGCGCTTTATGGCCTCGAAACGCATTTGCAGGGAAAAGTGGTGACCTTCGGCGGCGGTTACGCCCTGTGGCGCGACGGCTCATTAATTGGGGGTCTTGGCATCAGCGGCGGCAGCGTTGAACAGGACATGGATATCGCACAGACCGCCATCGCGGCCATTAACGTGGGAACTCATCAATGAATACTTCTGAACTCGAAACGCTTATTCGCACCATTCTTAGCGAACAGTTAACCCCAGCCCAAACGCCAAACCCGGCGCAGGGCAAAGGGATTTTTCAGTCCGTGAGCGAGGCCATTGATGCCGCGAATCAGGCGTTCTTACGTTATCAGCAGTGCCCGCTAAAAACCCGCAGCGCCATCATTAGCGCAATGCGTCAGGAGCTGACGCCGCATCTGGCCGCCCTGGCGGAAGAGAGCGCCAATGAAACGGGGATGGGCAACAAAGAAGATAAATTTTTGAAAAACAAAGCTGCGCTGGACAACACGCCGGGCGTGGAAGATCTCACCACCACGGCGCTGACCGGCGACGGCGGCATGGTGCTGTTTGAGTATTCGCCATTTGGCGTTATCGGGTCGGTCGCACCGAGCACCAACCCGACGGAAACCATCATTAATAACAGCATCAGCATGCTGGCGGCGGGTAATAGCGTCTACTTCAGCCCGCATCCGGGAGCAAAAAAGGTCTCACTGAAGCTGATTAGCATGATTGAAGAGATTGTTTTCCGCTGCTGCGGCATCCGCAATCTGGTGGTTACCGTAGCAGAACCCACTTTCGAAGCCACCCAGCAGATGATGGCCCATCCGCGCATTGCGGTTCTGGCCATTACCGGCGGCCCGGGCATTGTGGCGATGGGCATGAAGAGCGGTAAGAAAGTCATTGGCGCCGGTGCGGGTAACCCGCCCTGCATCGTTGATGAAACGGCGGATCTGGTTAAAGCGGCGGAAGATATCATCAACGGCGCCTCGTTCGATTACAACCTGCCCTGCATTGCCGAGAAGAGCCTGATTGTGGTGGAGAGCGTCGCTGAACGTCTGGTACAGCAAATGCAAACCTTCGGCGCGCTGCTGCTGAGCCCGGCCGATACCGACAAGCTCCGCGCCGCCTGCCTGCCGGAAGGCCAGGCGAATAAAAAACTGGTCGGCAAAAGCCCATCAGCCATGCTCGAAGCGGCCGGGATCGCCGTTCCGGCGAAAGCGCCGCGTCTACTGATAGCGCTGGTTAACGCCGACGATCCATGGGTTACCAGCGAGCAGCTGATGCCGATGCTGCCGATAGTGAAAGTTATCGATTTCGATAGCGCGCTGGCCCTGGCGCTGAAGGTTGAAGAGGGACTGCATCATACCGCCATTATGCACTCGCAGAACGTGTCGCGCCTGAACCTCGCGGCCCGCACCCTGCAAACCTCGATATTCGTCAAGAACGGCCCCTCTTATGCCGGGATCGGCGTCGGCGGCGAAGGCTTTACCACCTTTACTATCGCCACGCCGACCGGTGAAGGGACAACCTCGGCGCGCACGTTTGCCCGCTCCCGTCGCTGTGTGCTGACCAACGGCTTTTCCATTCGCTAACCGAGGTCGCGATGAAGACTTTCTCACTACAAACGCGGTTGTACAGCGGTCAGGGTAGCCTGGCGGTGCTCAAGCGCTTTACCAACAAGCACATCTGGATTATCTGCGATGGCTTTCTGGCGCGCTCGCCGCTGCTGGAAACCCTGCGTAATGCATTGCCCGCAGATAACCACATTAGCGTCTTTAGCGAGATAACCCCGGACCCCACTATCCATACCGTGGTGCAGGGCATTGCGCAAATGCAGGCCCTGCAGCCGCAGGTGGTCATCGGCTTCGGCGGCGGATCGGCAATGGATGCGGCGAAAGCTATCGTCTGGTTCAGTCAGCAGAGCGGCATCAGCATCGAAACCTGCGTGGCCATACCGACCACCAGCGGTACCGGTTCAGAAGTGACCAGCGCCTGCGTAATTAGCGATCCGGATAAAGGCATCAAGTACCCGCTGTTCAACAATGCGCTCTATCCCGATATGGCGATCCTTGACCCGGAGCTGGTGGTCAGCGTGCCGCCGCAGATTACGGCCAACACCGGCATGGACGTGCTGACCCACGCGCTGGAGGCGTGGGTCTCTCCGCACGCCAGCGACTTTACCGACGCGCTGGCGGAAAAAGCCGCCAAACTGGTGTTCCAGTATCTGCCCACGGCGGTGGAAAAAGGCGACTGCGTGGCGACGCGCGGGAAAATGCACAATGCCTCAACGCTTGCCGGGATGGCGTTCAGCCAGGCGGGGCTGGGGCTTAACCATGCTATCGCCCACCAGCTTGGCGGGCAGTTTCATCTGCCGCACGGGCTGGCCAACGCGCTGCTGTTAACCGCGGTTATCCGCTTTAACGCCGGTCATCCGCGCGCCGGAAAACGCTACGCGCGGCTGGCCAAAGCCTGCGGCTTTTGTCCGGCAGACGCCAGCGATAGTACGGCGATCAATGCGCTGATCCAACAAATCGAACGGCTCAAGCAGCGCTGTGCGCTGCCGTCACTGGCGGTCGCGCTGAAAGAGGGACGTGCCGAGTACTCAGCGCGCATTCCGGCCATGGTGCAGGCCGCACTGGCTGACGTGACCTTGCGTACGAATCCTCGCCCGGCCAGCGCCGGGGAAATTCAGGAACTGCTGGAGGAACTGCGATGAGTACCGCCGTCAACGCTGTTGAAATGGCCAGAAGCGCCGAGGAGATCCGCGAGCGCGTGCGCGCTGCGGGCGTAGTCGGCGCGGGTGGAGCGGGTTTTCCCGCCCACGTGAAGCTGCAGGCGCAGGTGGAGATCTTTCTGGTTAACGCCGCCGAGTGCGAACCGATGCTCAAGGTCGACCAGCAGCTGATGTGGCAGCAGGCTGCACGTCTGGTCCGCGGCGTGCAGTACGCGATGACGGCAACCGGCGCGCGCGAAGGGGTTATCGCCCTGAAAGAGAAGTACCGCCGGGCTATCGACGCCCTCACCCCGCTGCTGCCTGCCGGTATTCGCCTGCATATTTTGCCGGATGTCTATCCCGCAGGCGATGAGGTGCTGACTATCTGGTTGGCGACCGGTCGCCGGGTCGCGCCCGCCGCGCTGCCGGCCAGCGTCGGGGTCGTGGTGAATAACGTACAAACGGTGCTCAACATGGCCCGTGCGGTTGAGCAGCAGTTTCCGGTGACCCGCCGCACGCTGACCGTTAACGGCGCGGTCGCCCGGCCGCTGACCGTCACCGTCCCCATCGGCATGTCGCTGCGCAAAGTGCTGGCGCTGGCGGGCGGCGCGACGGTCGACGACCCCGGTTTTATTAACGGCGGCCCGATGATGGGCGGCCTGATGACTTCTCTCGATAGCCCGGTAACCAAAACTACCGGCGGCCTGCTGGTGCTGCCCAAAAGCCATCCGCTTATCCAGCGGCGGATGCAGGACGAGCGCACGGTGCTTTCCGTGGCCCGTACCGTCTGCGAACAGTGTCGCCTGTGTACCGATCTCTGCCCACGGCATCTGATCGGCCACGAACTCTCCCCGCACCTGCTGGTGCGGGCGGTGAACTTTCATCAGGCCGCCACGCCCCAGCTGCTGCTGAGCGCCCTCACCTGTTCGGAATGCAACGTCTGCGAAAGCGTGGCCTGCCCGGTAGGGATCTCGCCGATGCGCATCAACCGCATGCTGAAACGCGAGCTGCGCGCGCAAAACCAGCGCTATGAAGGGCCGCTCTATCCGGCCGACGAAATGGCGAAATATCGCCTCGTGCCGGTGAAGCGACTGATCGCCAAACTGGGGCTGAGCCCCTGGTATCAGGAGGCGCCGCTGGTGGAAGACGAACCGGCAGTAGAAACAGTGACTTTGCAATTGCGCCAGCATATCGGCGCCAGCGCGGTAGCGAACGTTGCAGTGGGCGACCGCGTGACGCGTGGGCAATGCGTTGCCGATATCCCGGCAGGCGCATTAGGCGCGCCGGTTCACGCCAGCATCGACGGCGTGGTTGCGGCCATCAGCGAACAGGCCATCACGGTGGTAAGAGGTTAACCATGTCTCAGGCTATAGGAATTTTAGAACTCACCAGCATTGCCAAAGGAATGGAACTCGGCGATGCGATGCTGAAAAGCGCCAACGTCAATCTGCTGGTCAGCAAGACTATCTGCCCGGGTAAGTTTCTGTTGATGCTCGGCGGGGATATCGGCGCTATCCAGCAGGCCATTGAAACCGGCACTTCGCAGGCCGGCGAAATGCTCGTCGACAGCCTGGTGCTGGCGAATATCCATCCCAGCGTACTCCCGGCCATCAGCGGCCTGAACAGCGTAGACAAACGCCAGGCAGTCGGCATCGTTGAAACCTGGAGCGTTGCGGCCTGCATCAGCGCCGCGGACCGGGCGGTGAAAGGCTCCAACGTCACCCTGGTACGGGTGCATATGGCCTTCGGCATCGGCGGTAAATGCTACATGGTGGTGGCGGGCGACGTTTCCGACGTCAACAACGCGGTTACGGTAGCCAGCGAAAGCGCGGGTGAAAAAGGGCTGCTGGTTTATCGTTCGGTGATCCCGCGACCGCATGAAGCCATGTGGCGACAGATGGTGGAGGGATAATGGAAAGACAGCCAACAACGGATCGCATGATTCAGGAATACGTTCCCGGGAAACAGGTCACCCTCGCGCACCTGATTGCCAATCCCGGGAAAGATCTCTTTAAGAAACTCGGCCTGCAGGATGCGGTGTCCGCCATCGGCATCCTCACCATTACGCCCAGCGAAGCGTCGATTATCGCCTGCGACATCGCCACCAAATCCGGCGCGGTGGAGATCGGTTTTCTTGACCGCTTTACCGGCGCCGTGGTGCTGACCGGCGACGTTTCCGCCGTCGAGTACGCCCTCAGGCAGGTGACGCGCACCCTGGGCGAGATGATGCAGTTTACTACCTGCTCAATAACCCGGACGTAGCGCGATGAAACGTCTGATGTTGATCGGCCCCAGCCAGTGCGGCAAAACCTCGCTGACCCAGGGCCTGCGCGGCGAAGCGCTCCATTACAAGAAAACCCAGGCGATTGAATGGTCGCCGATGGCCATCGACACGCCGGGCGAATATCTGGAGAACCGCTGCCTTTATAGCGCTCTGTTGACCAGCGCCTGCGAGGCCGACGTTATCGCTCTGGTGCTGAACGCCGACGCCCAGTGGTCGCCGTTTTCTCCGGGTTTTACCGCCCCGATGAACCGCCCGACGATTGGTCTGGTCACTAAAGCCGACCTTGCCGACCCGCAGCGGATATCGCTAATCGGCGAGTGGCTCAGGCAGGCTGGCGCCCAGCAGATTTTTATCACCAGCGCGCTGAATAATCTGGGTCTTGATGCCGTGCTGGATTTTCTGAATTCGAAGGAACCTTTATGTCTTACAAAATAATGGCCATTAATGCCGGCAGTTCATCGTTAAAATTCCAGCTGCTGGAGATGCCTCAGGGCGATATGCTCTGCCAGGGATTGATCGAGCGTATCGGCATGGCAAACGCCCAGGTGACCCTCAAAACGCCGGCGCAAAAATGGCATGAAACGGCGCCCGTAGCCGATCACCGTGAAGCCGTCACCCTGCTGCTGGAAAAGCTCCTCGACCATCGGATTATCCAGAGTTTGCAGGATATCGATGGCGTCGGCCACCGCGTGGCGCACGGCGGGGAGCGCTTTAAAGATTCGACGCCGGTGACCGATGAGACCTTAGCGGAAATCGAGCGCCTGGCGGAGCTGGCCCCGCTGCATAATCCGGTCAACGCGCTGGGCATTAAAGTCTTCCGCCAGCTGCTGCCCGACGCGCCGTCGGTGGCGGTGTTTGATACCGCTTTTCACCAAACGCTCGACGAGCGCGCGTTTATCTATCCTCTGCCCTGGCGCTACTACAGCGAGCTGGGCATTCGCCGTTACGGCTTCCACGGCACCAGCCACAAGTACGTTAGCGCGACGCTGGCGGAAAAGCTGGGCGTACCGTTGAGCGCTCTGCGCGTGGTGAGCTGCCATCTCGGCAACGGCAGCAGCGTATGCGCAATCAAAGGCGGGCGCTCGGTTAACACCTCAATGGGCTTTACGCCGCAGTCCGGCGTGATGATGGGCACCCGCAGCGGCGATATCGATCCGTCGATTCTACCGTGGCTGGCGCTGCATGAGGGAAAAACGCCGGAGCAGCTTAATCAGCTGCTGAATAACGAGTCCGGCCTGCTGGGGGTTTCCGGCATCTCGCACGATTATCGCGATGTCGAGCAGGCGGCGGACGGCGGTAATCGTCAGGCAGCCCTGGCGCTCTCGCTGTTTGCCGAGCGCATTCGCGCCACCATCGGCAGCTATATTATGCAGATGGGCGGCCTGGACGCGCTGATCTTTACCGGCGGCATCGGCGAAAACTCCGCCCGCGCCAGGAGCGCCATCTGCCATAACCTGAATTTCCTCGGGCTGTCGGTCGATGAAGAGAAAAACCAGCACAACGCTACCTTTATTCAGGCCGAAAATGCGATGGTCAAAGTGGCGGTCATCAATACCAATGAAGAGCTGATGATTGCCCGCGATGTGATGCGCCTGGCGCTGCCGCAGGCGCACGAGCTGGCGGTGTCGGTATAAACGGCGCCTCTCCCCTTGCGGAGAATCATGGTAACCGGCGAATCGCCGTGCCACTATGCGCCCTGGCGAAGGTAAGCGGAAAGGTGAAAACGTGGCCGTTGCACAATGTCCCGCCTCGTGCGGAGAACTTATCCAGGGCTGGATCCTCGGCAGCGAGAAGCTGGTCTCCTGCCCGGTGGACTGGTACAGCACCGTCGAGGTCGAGACCGGCACGCCGCGAAACGATGAGCGGCCACTGTCGCGGGCGATGGTCGACCAGCTGCTGGCCCACTGGGGCTACCCGGCGGCGCTGAGTCAGCAGATCCGCATCACCCTGCACTCGACGATCCCGGTCGCCAAAGGGATGGCCAGCAGCACCGCCGATATCGCCGCCACCGCGGCGGCTACCGCCCATCATCTGGGCCACGCGCTGGATGAGCCGACGCTGGCGCGCCTGTGCGTCGCGCTGGAGCCCACCGACAGCACCCTGTTCCGCCAGCTGACGTTGTTCGACCACAATACCGCCGCCACGCAAATCGCCTGCCCTGCGCCGCCGGCGCTCGACCTGTTAGTGCTGGAGAGCCCGCTGACGCTACGCACCACTGACTACCACCAGCTGCCGCGCGAGCCGGGTCTGCTGGCTAACGCCTCCCGGCTGCAGCTGGCGTGGGAGAAAGTGCAGCAGGCCTGCCAGCGCGGTAGCCCGCAGCTGCTGGGCGAAGCGGCGACCATCAGCGCCATCGCCAGCCAGCGGCTGTTGCCCAAGCCGGGGTTTGACGCGCTGCTGGACCTGGTGGAAAGCGCAGGGCTCTATGGCCTTAACGTGGCGCACAGCGGCAGCGTCGTCGGCCTGCTGCTGGACCGCCGTCGTCATGACGTCGACTTTATAAAATGGCGGCTGGCAGACAGCGACATCGCCGCCCACTGGCCGCTGCAGCACTTGCTGGCGATGGTCCCGGGGGGCGTCACCCTGCAATAGGGCTCAGGCCAGCGCCCGGCGCAGCGCCGCCAGCAGCTGGTCGTTTTCGCCGGCGCTGCGGATCGCCACCCGGAAATAGCGGCTATCAAGCCCCGGGTAATTCGCGCAGCTGCGGATCAGCACATGCTGGCGCAACAGGGCATATTGCAGGTCAAGCTCTGGTCTGTCGCAGCGCAAGAACAGGTAGTTGGCGCGCCCGGGCCACACGGTCAGCCCGGCTATCTCCTGCAGCTGCGCGTAGAAACGCGCCCCCTCCTCCTGCAGCCACTGCCAGGTGGCCCGCTGATACGCCCGGTCCTGGAGGATGATCTCGCCGGCCAGCGCGGCATACGCATTGATGGACCACGGCATTTGTCGCTCGCGCAGTCGGGCTACCGCCTGCGCGTCAGCATTGAGCAGGTAGCCAAGACGCAGTCCCGGAATGGCATAAAACTTAGTGAGCGAGCGCAAAACCCAGACGTGCGGATACTGCGCCAGCAGGGGAATAAACCCCGGCTGGTCGGGGATAAAGTCAAGGAAGGCCTCATCGAGGATCAGGCTGATGTTCAGCGCCTGACAACGCCGGGCAATGGCTTCCAGCAGGCCCCGCTCTGGCAGCAGGCCGGTGGGGTTGTTCGGCGTGCAGAGAAACAGGCAGTCCAGCGCCGGGGTGAGGGCATCGAGGATCGCGTCGGTCAGCTGCCAGCCATCGCACTCCCGAAGGGCATACTCCACGACCGCGCAATCCACGGTTTGCAGCGCCCGCCGGTACTCCGCGAAGCCAGGAATGACGATCATTGCCCGCCTCGGCTTAAGGCCGTGGGCGAGGGTGAAGATCGATTCGGTTTCGCCATTGCCGGCGAGGATATGCCCCGCCGGCAGCTGATGGTGGGCCGCCAGCGCCTGGTGCAGCTGTTGATATTCGACGTCAGGATAGCGCTCGGCGCAGCCGAGGTTATCGACGATCGCCTGCCTGAGCGAGGCAGGCATTCCCAGCGGATTGATGTTGGCGCTAAAATCCAGCAGCTCGTTGGGAGCAATGCCCAGCAGGGCGGCGGCCTCGCGGATATTGCCGCCATGGGCGCTTTTCAGTAAGGCCATATCCTTTTCCTGTGTGGTTATCCACGCCGGGCCAGCGTCGCGCCGTCGGCGAAGTACGCTTTAATCCCGGCAAGGATCGACTCGGCCACCTCCTGCTGGAATTTGGCCGTTTTCAGCTTCCGCTCCTCTTCCACGTTACTGATAAACGCCGTCTCCACCAGAATGGAGGGGATATCGGGCGCCTTGAGCACCGCAAAGCCCGCCTGCTCTACCCGATTTTTGTGCAGATTATTGATGTTACCCATTTTCTCCAGCACCGCCTTACCAAATTTGAGGCTGTCGGCGATGGTGAGGGACTGCACCATATCGAACATGGTGTGGTCGACATAGCGATCGCCGCTCTTGCTGACCCCACCGATCAGATCCGAGGCGTTCTGCGTCTGGGCGAGATATTTTGCTGCGGTACTGGTGGCTCCCTTGGTGGAGAGCGCAAACACCGAGGAGCCGCTGGGCTGGCGGCTGGTAAAGGCGTCGGCGTGAATCGATACGAACAGGTCGGCGCGCTGCTTCTGCGCCTTGGCGACACGCACCTTCAACGGGATAAACACGTCTTCGTTGCGGGTCATATAGGCCTTCATATTGCCTTCTTTGTCGATCAGCGCCCGCAGGCGACGGGCAATCTGCAGCACCACGTCTTTCTCGCGGGTGCGATACTTGCCCACAGCGCCCGAATCTTCGCCGCCGTGGCCGGGATCGAGCATAATGACAATCGGCCGATCGCGCCCGGCTTTGCCGGGCTGCGGCCCGCTTTGCGCCGGCGGTACCTGACGCTGCAGATCGCCTTTGTTGTAATCCTCGAGCAGCGCCAGCAGCGGATCCTGCACATCGGTGGCGTTGGCGGGGTAAAGATCCATCACCAGACGCTCTTTAAAGCCGGCCACCGGCGCAAGGGCAAACAGCTGCGGCTTAACGTTCTGCTTGAGCTCGAAGACCATGCGCACGGTTTGCGGATCAAACTGGCCCACGCGGGCGGACTTAATAAAGGGATCGTCATCGCGGATCTGCCCTCCCATGCCTTTCAGCACCGAGTTCAGATTAACCCCTTCCAGATCCACCACCACCCGTTCCGGATTACTGAGGGCAAACTGCCGGTATTTCAGCACATGATTCGATTCCACCGTGACGCGCGTGTAGGTCGATGCAGGCCAGACGCGAACGGCAACCACCCGCGCGGCGGCGGCCAGCCCAACGGGGCTCACGCTCATTAACCACATGGCGCCCGCGCCCTGCAGCAGACGGCGACGGCTTAATCCAGAGTTGTTTCCCGACATGCCACTCCCAAGCAATAAAACGCATTTATACCCAAAACAAACAGATTGACCAGAAACTTTAACGAAAGGCATATAACCTGTCATCTATAAAAGGGTAAACATTCATTGACACCCTGCGCCGGGTCACATGTTTTTCAGGGCTTAGCCTCAAATTGGGGCTTGCGTTTAACGGCAAAACAGAATAAAAATACAATAATTACGAATAATCATGCATTGAGGGTTTGTCATGGTGAAGGAACGTCGCACTGAACTGGTAGAAGGATTCCGCCATTCTGTTCCCTATATTAATGCCCATCGGGGAAAAACGTTTGTCATCATGCTGGGCGGCGAAGCCATTGAGCATGAAAATTTCTCAAATATTGTCAATGACATAGGGTTATTGCATAGCCTGGGCATTCGCCTGGTGGTGGTCTATGGCGCCCGCCCGCAGATTGACGCTAACCTCGCCGAGCACCATCACGAGCCGGTCTATCATAAGCAGACGCGAGTGACTGACGCCAAAACGCTGGAGCTGGTTAAGCAGGCGGCGGGTATGCTGCAGCTGGAGATCACCGCCCGCCTGTCGATGAGCCTCAACAACACCCCGCTGCAGGGAGCCCATATCAACGTCGTCAGCGGCAACTTTATCATTGCCCAGCCGCTGGGCGTTGATGACGGCGTTGATTATTGCCACAGCGGCCGCATTCGCCGCATTGACGAAGAGGCGATTCATCGCCAGCTCGACAGCGGCGCCATTGTGCTGATGGGGCCGGTCGCGGTGTCGGTTACCGGCGAAAGCTTTAACCTGACTTCGGAAGAGATCGCCACCCAGTTGGCCATCAAGCTGAAAGCAGAGAAAATGATCGGCTTCTGTTCTTCGCAAGGGGTTTACAACCAGGCCGGGGAAATTGTCTCCGAACTGTTCCCCAATGAAGCGCAGGCCCGCGTCGAAGAGCTGGAAGCGGACGAAGATTATAACTCCGGTACCGTGCGCTTCCTGCGCGGGGCCGTGAAGGCCTGCCGCAGCGGCGTGCGGCGCTGCCATCTGATCAGCTATCAGGAAAATGGCGCGCTGCTGCAGGAGCTATTCTCACGCGACGGCATCGGCACCCAGATCGTCATGGAGAGCGCAGAGCAAATCCGTCGGGCGACCATCAACGATATCGGCGGTATTCTCGAGCTGATAAGCCCGCTGGAACAGCAGGGCATCCTGGTGCGCCGCTCCCGCGAGCAGCTGGAGATGGAGATCGACAAATTCACTATTATTCAGCGCGATAACACCACTATCGCCTGCGCCGCCCTCTATCCTTTCCCGGAAGAGAAGATCGGCGAAATGGCCTGCGTGGCGGTGCATCCGGATTACCGGAGCTCGTCGCGGGGAGAGGTGCTGCTGGAGCGCATTGCCGCCCAGGCCAGACAGATGGGGCTGAGCAAGCTGTTTGTGTTAACCACCCGCAGCATCCACTGGTTCCAGGAGCGCGGCTTCACGCCGGTGGATATCGACCTGCTGCCGGAGAGTAAAAAGCAGATGTATAACTATCAGCGCCGGTCGAAGGTGCTGATGGCCGACCTCGCTTAAGCCCTTCTTCGCTGTTGCTAACGGCCCGGGATAACACGGCGTTTATCGCTCCCCGGGCCAGTCCCCTGCTACGCCTGGCCGGCACGCTGTCTGCGGCTCGCGGGTAGAATTCTGCTTTTCGCGTAGACCCTTTACCTCGCTGGCTCACCGATATGCGCCCAGCCGTCGAGGAGCGTCGTCACGCTACCCGTCGCCCAAACGCGGCATCTCAGGGGGCTTTGTGCCCGGCGAAGATCTCCGTCAGGCCGCTTCGCCGCTCGGTTCGCGTCACAATGGCCTGGGAGAGCACCTGCTCGTCGGCATAGAGCGACAACCGCTGTTTCGCGCGGGTGATCGCGGTGTAGACCAGTTCGCGCGTCACCAGCGGGACGCTGCGCGCCGGCAGGATCAGCGCCGCATGGTCGAACTCCGATCCCTGCGATTTATGCACGGTCATCGCCCAGGCGGTATCATGCTCCGGCAGGCGGCTCGGCTGCACCGACTTGATGGCGCCGTCGGGCATCAGGAACCACACCCTCAGCTCGCCGTTGCGCTCCAGCGCTATCCCGATATCGCCATTAAACAGTCCCAGCGCGCTGTCGTTGCGCGCGATCATAATCGGCCGGCCGTCATACCAGCGGGAGTGGCGCGGCAGGGCGATCGCCCGCTGACGGTTGAGCCGCTGCTCCAGCCGCTCATTGACGCCGCTCACGCCGTACGGCCCTTCCCGCAGCGCGCACAGCAGCTGAAATTCGCTGAAGGCGGCCAGCATCGCCTGCGGTTCCGCCCGCTCGCGGCGCAGCTGCAGGTAGCGCTCATAGCCCTGCTGTGCCGCGCCGAGCATGGCTTCGTACTCTTCGGTCGTGCTGAGGGGATGAAGCGCGATATCGTCAAACGGCTGGCGCAGCGTGGCCTTCACCTCCGCGCGCGCGCCAGCGTTCACCGCCCGCGCCAGGCTCCCAATGCCGGAGTGACTGCCGAAGCGATAGCTCTTTTGCAGCAGGCACAAGCTATCTCTCAACGCGCCAGCGATAGCCCCCTCGCCCGCCGGTACCGGTGAACCGGTCAGCCGGGTCAGCTCCTGCGCCCGCGCGGCGGTGTAGCCCGAGCTCGCCCAGGCGCAGATATCCCCCAGCACCGCCCCCGCTTCCACGGAGGCCAGCTGGTCGCGATCGCCGAGAAAAATCACCCGCCCGTGAGCAGGCAGCGCGTCGATGAGCCGCGACATCATCGGCAGGTCGATCATCGAGGCTTCATCCACCACCAGCACGTCCAGATGCAGCGGGTTGCCGGCGTGATAGCGCATGCGCTGGCTGCCGGGCTGGGCGCCCAGCAGACGGTGCAGCGTGCTGGCCTCGGTGGGAATCAACGCTTTCTGCGCGTCGGTCAGCGGCAGTTTTCTCAACGCCGCGCCCAGCGATTCGGTCAGGCGCGCCGCCGCTTTCCCCGTCGGCGCCGCCAGGCGAATACGACAGCGCGGACTGTCTTCAATCTGGATTAGCGCCGCCAGAAGTTTGGCCACGGTGGTGGTCTTCCCGGTCCCGGGACCGCCGGAGATCACCGAGATGCGGCGGGTCAGCGCCACCGCTGCGGCCACTTTTTGCCAGTCGGTTTCGCCGGTGGCAGGGAACAGAGCGTTCAGGGTTGACGCCAGCCGGGCCTCATCCATCTCCAGCACCCGGTTGGCTTCGTTGAAGAAGCGGGCGACGGTCAGCTCGTTGCGCCACATCCGGTTCAGATAGAGCCGGTCGCCGCATAAGATCATCGGCGCCGGGGCATCGCCGCAGCTCACCGCCGACGAAGCGAGCAGCAGCGCGGGCCAGTCTTCCGGCGCGCCGGCTTCGGCCAGCAGCCGATCGCGGATTTCCCCCGCTTTCCCGCCGAGCGCCTCGTCGCCGCTCAGCCGCGAGAGCGGCAGGCATACGTGCCCCTCGCCGGCGTCCCGGCTCAGCAAGGCCGCCGCCAGCTTGACCGCCGGCGGGTCGTTTTGCGCCACCATCAGAGCAAACTGGACGTCCAGCGGCCGCAGCAGACGCTGCTCCACCGCCGCCAGCAGTAGTTGTTCGAAAGTCATGAGGCCTCCTCCTGAGTTTCTCCGGCAAAAAGCTGATCCAGACCGTCAATCAGCGGTCGCACCGGCCGGGTGGTGAAGATCCCCTGCCCCCCCTCCTGCCCGTCCATGCCGCGCAGGAAGAGATAAATCACGCCGCCGAAGTGGCGGTCATAGTCGTAATCGGCCAGCCGGTGGCGCAGATAGCGGTGGAGCGCCAGGCTGTACAGCTGATACTGCAGATCGTAGCGGTGAGCCCGCATCGCCTGCTCCATCGCGGGCCGGGTATAGGCCTCGCGATCTTCCCCCAGCCAGTTCGATTTGTAATCCAGCAGGTAATAGCGGCCTTCATGGCGGAAGACCAGATCGATAAAGCCCTTCAGCATGCCGCGCACCTGGCGGAAATCCAGCGGCGGCGTGTCGGCGGAAAGGGGATCGTACTGGCGGATAAGCGCGTCAAGGCGCTCCGCCGTCAGCAGCTGGGCGATAGGCAGATAAAATGCCATCTCCACCTGTTTATCCCGCGCCGCCAGCTGATTGAGCGCGATATCCGGCTCCGGCAGACGGGTCTTCAGCACGCCCCCCAGCCAGTCGGTCAGCACCGGCGCCCACTGCGCGTCAAACCCGCTCAGCTGCAGTTTCTCCGCCATCCACCCGTCCGGCACCGGCTGGGTAAAGTCCAGCTCCTCAAACAGACTGTGCAGGAAGGTTCCCGGCGCGGCGCCGCGCGGAAACTGGTGCGGGGTCAGCTGCGGATCTTCCACGACTTCGCCGACGCCGGCGGCATCGACATCCAGACGCGGCAGCAGATCCTGTCCGCCGCTGAAACCATGCTGCTGCAGCCCGGAGTAGCTGGTCACCCGCCAGTCGTCGGCGATGCGGCGCTGCAGCTCGCGCGCCGACAGCGGGGGAATGCTCGCCGCCGGCGCCTGCCACGGGGTCAGATCCAGCTCGCCAGGTCTCTGTAATGCAATATCGCCATGGCAGAAGTCCGCTAAACGCGCGGCCAGCCCGGCGGCATCCATGGCTTCGCCCGCCTGCAGCAGCCGCCCGAGGGCGCTCAGATGAAAATCGCTGTTGCCGGACTTTCGACTGCTGAGGGGCGCCACGCCAAGGCTGCAGTGCCAGACCGCGCGGGTGAGAGCGACGTACAGCAGGCGCAGATCTTCCGCCAGCCGTTCCGCCTCCGCCAGCTCGAGGCTGGCCTCATCCTGGCCCAGATCCAGCACCGCCGCGAACGTCTCGCGATCGTGATAGAACGCCTGGTCCTGTTTGCGAAACCGGGCGATAAACGGCAGCCAGACCAGGGGATATTCCAGTCCTTTTGACTTGTGAATAGTGACGATTTGCACGAGGTGCTTATCGCTTTCGAGACGCATCTGCTGGCTCGCGGCGTTGCTGTCCGGCTCGGCGATATGCTGCGTCAGCCAGCGCACCAGGGCATGCTCGCTTTCCAGCTGGCTGGCCGCCTCCTGCAGCAATTCGCTGATGTGCAGTATGTCGGTTAAGCGCCGCTCGCCGCCCCGGGTCGCCAGCAGGTTCTCGGCGATGTGCCGGGCCGTCATCAGCGCCCGCAGCATCGGCATCACCCCGCGCTGACGCCAGATCTGGCGGTATTCGCTGAACTCCTCCACCAGCGCGTCCCACGCCTGCTCATCCTGGTTGAGGTTTTCAATATCCAGCGCGGTCAGGCCAAACATTGAGGTCGCCAGCGCGCTGCGCAGGGTATTTTCCCGCTCCGGGGACAACACCGCCTGCAACAGCCAGAGCAGCTCCTGGGCCTCCAGCGTCTCAAAAACGCTGTCGCGGTTGGAGAGGTAGACCGAGGGGATGCCCAGCGTCTGCAGCGCTTCACGCACCTGCGCCGCCTCCAGCCGGTTGCGCACCAGCACGGTAATATCCGAAGCCTGCACCGGGCGCGAAGTTTCCCCACGCCACAGCCGTGCGCGCCCCTGCTGACCGGCGCTCAGCCAGTCGCGGATCTGCGTGGCGCAGAGCTGGGCCATAAACGTCTGATAATCGCCGGCGCCAACGGTGTCGCCGGGCATCAGCCAGACGTTCATCGCCGGGACATCCGCCGCGTCAACGGTAAAGCGCAGCCCCTGGTTCTTCGCCGCCGACTTCACCGGCAGGAACGGTATCTCGCGAAACATGAAGGGGTTATCGCTGAGGCTGAACAGCCGGTTAACGCTGCCCACCATGCCAGGGGAGGAGCGCCAGTTGGTGTCAAGCGTGTAGTGCGCGGCAACGTCGCCGCGCGCTTTCATATAGGTAAAGATATCGGCGCCGCGAAAAGCGTAGATGGCCTGCTTCGGATCGCCGATCAGCAGCAGCGCCGTCTCCGGACGCTGGCGCCAGATACGGCGGAAAATCCGGTACTGCTGGGGGTCGGTATCCTGAAACTCATCGATCATCGCCACCGGAAAACGCTGGCGAATGGCGCTGGCCAGCGCCTCGCCGCTGTCGCCGCGCAGCGCCTCATCAAGCCGGCTGAGCATGTCGTCAAACCCCAGCTCGCCGCGACGGCGCTTTTCGCGCGCGACCGCATCACGGATCTCGACCATCGCTCTCGCCAGCACCAGATCGGTGAGCGTCAGCGACGAGGCCAGCAGCGATTCGACGGCGCTAAACAGAGGATGCACGGGCGGTTCGCCACCGGCTTTGGTACGCTCAAGCAGAAACGACTGGGCAAATTTCTCCAGCGCGTCGGGCAACTGATAGCTCAACGTCTCTTCCTGCGCCCAGGCGGTCACTTTCTCAAGCCATTTGCCCTGGTTGCCGCGATTGAACTTCCGCCGGTCAAGGCCGGAATCTTCAAGCACGCCTTCGATCTCCCCCACCTGCTCGCGCCACTGCTGCTTGAGCGAGTCAATGCGGCCGATGATTTGCTGATGGCGCTCGGCCAGCGTCTCGTCGGCGGCTGGCGGCGACTTGAGCTGCGGCGCTTCGCCCTGCAGCCAGCGGTCAAGGGACTTCAGCAGGTCGCGCGGCCCTTTCCAGACATCATGGATCACCGCCGCGATATCGCGGGTCAGTGGATAACAGTGACGGCGCCAGAAGTCGGCGCAGGCCTGATAGCGCAGGCGGGATTCATCCTCGATCAGCTGCTGCTCGAACAGCATGCCCGACTCGAAGGCGTTAAGGCTCAGCATCCGCTGGCAAAAACCGTGGATGGTGAACACCGCCGCCTCGTCCATCTGCCGTTCGGCCAACAGCAGGGTCTTCGCGGCATCGTCTTTATCGGCGATCTCCGCCAGCAGCGCGCTGTAGAGCGGGTTGTCGGATTCACCGCGCATACAGGCGATGCGCAGTTCATGGATGTTGCTGCGGATACGTCCGCGCAGCTCTTCGGTCGCCGCCTCGGTAAAGGTCACCACCAGCAGCTCTTCAACGCTGATGGCGCGGGGATAGGCGGCCTCGCCGCCCAGCCCCAGCAGCAGCCGAAGATACAGCGCGGCGATGGTAAAGGTTTTTCCGGTGCCCGCAGAGGCTTCTATCAGGCGCTCGCCCCTCAAGGGCAAGCGCAGGGGATCCAAAGACTCAGCGGTGTCGGTCATTCATTCTCTCGCATCAGGGGTAAGGATTGCTGCAATGCGCTGACGTTTTCCCACACTTTGCCGCCTGCCGGCTGGGCGTAGTCCGCTTTGCCATTCTGGCTACCGGAAATCTGGGACAATATCGTCATGCCCTGCGGATCCACCACCGTCTGATGGAAGAAATCGGCAAGTTTTTGCGGCGTCAGCAGTTTAATCTGAGCCACTACTTTATCACGTGAATCAAAACGCATATTACCGCGATCGAAATCTTTGCTCAGTTTCGATGCCTCTTCGCCCAGCGTCTGCGGCGCCTGCAGCATCTGGCTTATCACCGCCTGCTGGAGCTGGGCAAACTCTTCCGGCTTCATCGCCCGCAGCTTCGCCTCCGCGGTGGGGAAGAAGGCCTGGAACCGCTGCCAGAGGAAAGCCGGCTGCTTATCGCTACTCTGCAGCAGGAAGCCCATGCCCCACTGGCGCCCCACGTTCATCGGGAAGGCAAAGACCGCGTAGCCGAGCTGCTCTTCGGTGCGCAGCTGGTTGTAGAACCACGGCTGAATAATCTGTCCCAGCAGGGTGCTGGCGGCGGTGCTGCTGAACTCATCCACGTTGGGCGGCGCAAACACCGCGGCCAGCGCGGAGTCGGTGCTGTTGCCCGCTTTGTTGAAGATCGCCAGCTGCTGCCGGTTCACCACCACGTCTTTATTGCGGCACCATTCGTTGCCGTCAGCGTCCAGCTGCTGCTGGATCTGGCGAGCCAGCGTCGTGGCGGCATCGGCGGACATATTGCCGATCACCATCAGCTCAGGGCGCCCCTTGGTTTTCAGGTTGGCGCGGTAGTCGAGCACTTCCTGCAAGGTGATGGAAGGCAACAGCGCCCGGCGTACTTCGCGCTGGAAATACGGTACCTGGGAGACCATCTGGATCGGCATTATCGCCTGATCGTAAGCTTTGCCCTTCTCAGCGGAGCCCATCATTTGCGCGTACCAGGATTTGGCCTGCTCCAGTTGCTCCTCGGTCGGCGTATAGCTGAAGTATCCCTGCAGCAGGTCGCTGAACAGCGCCGGCAGGTGCTGGGTGTAGCCGTTGGCATTGACCATTAACCCGTTATTGGCGCCGGTGGAGAATGAAATGCCGCCGACCGCCGCCTGGTTACTGAGCTGATCGAGGGCGATGCCGGCGAGATAATCGTTGAGGGCAAACATCACCTGCCGGCGAGCGCTGTCCATCGCCTGGGGATTACGCAGCACAAGAGAGATATCCGCCTTCGGCTCGCTGGCGAAATACTGGCTCGGGGCATAAACCACCCGCAGGGTCGGCTCATCGAGGATCAGCTGAGGGTGCGGCCAGGCTTTATCGCTTTTGATGAGGGTGAAATCATCCGGAATATAGGGGTTGAGCGCCGGCAGCTGCAGCTTGATCGCCTGCGCTTTTTGCTGCCAGTCAGCGAACGTCTGCTCGCCGATCTTATCCACCTGATACGGCGCATCGACAAAATAAGCGGTCTTGTTATGCGGTTCCTGCGGGCTGATATACCAGATGCGCGCGTTCTGCGGAGTCATCATCGCCAGCCGGTCTTTGATCGCCTGCGGGTCGTAGCGATCGGCAATGTTGACCACGTCCAGCGCATGCTCAACCGGCACCCGGATCATGGTATCCGCCAGCCATTCCACGTAATCCATGTCGCGGTTGATCGACGGATAGCGGAAATCCAGCGCCAGCACATGCGCCAACTCGTCAAAGTAACGTTTGTCGACGCCCTGGGTACGCAGGAGGTTGAGGTAGCTGAATATGGCCGCCGTCACTTCGTCGCGGTGCGCCAGGCCTTTATCGGTGAGGGTGGCAGAGATCGCCAGCACGCCGCTGTTGCCGTTCACCACCGGGTCAGAATCCGCGCGGATACCTTCCGCCAGTCCCTGCTTTTGCAGCCAGTCGGAGAGCGTCCCCGGGCTGCGGTTGCCGATCAGGTAAGAGACCAGTTCATCCGTTTTGCTGCGGAAACGATCGCTGTTGTTGTCGATGCGAAACTCGACGCGCAGCACTTTACGCGGCATCGCCGGCACATAGTGAATAATGATGCCTTTTTGCGCATCGGTTACCACCGGGACGCTTATTTCCGGCCTGCTGATGTGACGATTCGGCACGCGGCCAAAGGTGTCAGCGGCCATGCGCGCCAGCTCCGGCAACGGCTTGTTGCTGTAGATCACCGCTTTCATCAGGTTGGCGGAGTACCAGCTATCGCGGAAGGTGTGCAGCGCATCAAGAACCGGGTTGCCGGACTTATCGCTAAGCGTCTCGAGGTTGCCGCCAGAGAAGTGGGCCGCCGGGTGAGCCGGGTTAATGGTTTCTGCGCTGACCTGGGCCATGCGCATCCCGTCTCGCGTCCGGGCCATCGTCAGCTCGGCGTTGACCGCGTTACGTTCGCGGTCGGCATATTTTTTATCCAGCAGCGGCGCGGCGATGGCGTCGGCCAGCCGGTCTACGGCCCCGTCCAGCGCATCATTCTCCACTTCGAGATAGAACGCGGTGCGGTAGGGCGCGGTGCTGGCGTTATGGCTGCCGCCATGCAGCTTAAGAAACTCTGCAAGGCTGTCAGGCTGGGGATATTTTTGCGACCCCATCAGCGTCATATGTTCCAGAAAATGCGCCAGCCCCTGATGATCGGCCGGATCCTGCAGGGATCCCACCGGCACCACCAGCGCCGACAGCGATTTCACCGCCTGCGGATCGGAAACCAGCAGCACGACCATGTCGTTATCAAGACGGATCGCCTGATACTGACGCGTATCTTTTTCGCTTTTGCGGATCGTCTCCTGAACAGGCTGCCATCCGGTGTCGGCTTGACTCAACGGCGCCCAGAGGGCGGCCAGCACTACAAAAACCTTGAACCATAAACTGCGGGGCATTCACGAACCTCATCATTAACAAACTTGCGCTGCACGGCGTGCAGCCTTTTATGTCCATCAGTCCGTGATACGTTGCGCATAATAAATGAACCGCCATTCACTGCGCAATTTTTATACTATTTAAATTTGTGTGGACTGATGGTAACGATATAGCGGTAACAGATAACGCTGCGTCTGGGCAATGATTTCTTCGTAATGCGCCGGCTCCAGCGAACGCCACAGGCGTTGATACCAGATATCGGCGCCCTCCCCGCTGACCACCATGTTACCTTCGTAGGTCTGCAGGAATTTGCTCCGCGCTTTCTGCTGCGTCTCTTCGTCCATTACGATGACATCCTTTTCGGCGTCATAACAGGCTTTCAGCCAGGCGCCACCGCTTTCCGGCAGCAGCAGCAGCGGCTGCGACATCCCCAGCAAATAGCCATCCACCAGCTCATTAAGGTACGCCTGCGCCTCGGCGGGCGCCAGCGGCGGAAAACGCCACTCTCCCTCTTTACGCACAAACAGCCGGCTCTCGCCGGTGCCGCCGCTGGCACAGTAGACAAGGTGTTCCAGCCAAAGTTGCATTCCCTGGGAGACGCTCAGCAGCGAAGGCCGCCAGCGCAGCAGCCCGTCCGGCTGCACCTGCTGCAGCCAGCCGGTCAGATTTACGCCGCCGCACTGGAGATCGATCTCCATGCTCTGCTCCTGCTGGCGCTCGGCTTTCACCCGCTCGGCCAGGGCCTGCATCTCCAGACGCTGCGTCTCCCACACCAGCTCGCCAAAGGCGCCATACGGCAGCTCGCCGGCGGCGCGGAAGCGGCGGAACATGGCCGAGGCGTCCTGTTCCTCGATAAGGGTATTGAGCAGTTGCTGGTTCAGTTGATAGCGGCTCAGCCCTTCCAGGGTGAAGGGCTCGTCATCGGGAATATCATCCTCTTCCGCACGGAAATTGACCCGCAGACGCTGCTGAAAGAACGCGCGAACCGGGTGCTGCCAGAAGCGCAGGAGCTGCTCGAACGGCAGGCTGTCTATCGGCGGCGGGGTAAGCGGTTGAATGAAGTCGCTATGCGCCTCACCCTGCTGGCCGGCGGCAGCCAGCCATTCCCGGGCGTAGCTCTTGTTCTCGTCCTCCTGGAAATTGGCGATGTCGAACGGCATGCGGGTATGCAGGTGAGTGATGTGGGCTTTAACCCGCGCCTCGCTGGTGTCGCAATCAAGCTCCTCGTCGCCGGCGAGACAGTGGCTCTGGCCGATGTAATCCACCAGCTCCTGCACCAGCACCGAGGGAAAGCGCTCGCTATTGTCCTGGATAGAACGGCCGATGTAGCTGATATACAGCGTCTTTTCAGCGGACATCAGCGCCTCAAGGAACAGGTAGCGGTCATCATCGCGCCGGCTGCGGTCGCCGCGCTGCGGCTTCTGGCTCATTAAATCAAAGCCCAGCGGCGGCAGCGTTCGCGGATAAACCCCATCGTTCATCCCCAGCAGGCAAACCACTTTGAAAGGAATAGAGCGCATCGGCATCAGGGTGCAGATGTTGACCGGGCCGGCGAGAAAGCGCTGGCTGATCCGTTGTTGATCGAGGCGCTGGGCCAGCTCATCGCGCAGCAGCGTCAACGGCACCTGGTCGCCATACTGCGCCTCCAGACCGCTATCAATCACCGCCAGCCACTGCTGCTCAATCAGCGCCAGCGCCGCTTCGGTCTCGCTGTCCGGCAGGAAAAAGTCATTCAGCAGATCGCGACAGACCGGCAGCCACTCCGCCAGCGGCCGCTGCTGGGCGAGACCGCGTCGCCACAGGTTAAGCTGCATCAGCAGCGATGCGAGGTTACCCACCAGTTCGGCGATCAAACCACTGGATTCGTCATAGGGCAGCACCGACTGCCATTCGCCCTCCCGGCTGTCCATCGCGTAGCCCAGCAGCATGCGGGTAAGGCCGAACCGCCAGGTGTGCTGGCCGGTCGCCGGCAGGTCAAGCTCACGGACGTTGTCGTCATCCATTCCCCAGCGGACCCCGGACTCGTTGACCCACTGGCGCAGGTAGCGCAGCCCCTCTTCGTTGATGTTAAAGCGCGCCGCCAGCACCGGCACGTCCAGCAGCGCCAGCACATCTTCGCTGGCGAAGCGGCTGTCGGGCAGCGAGAGCAGCGTGATAAACGCCTGCAGCACCGGGTGCGACTCCCGGGCGCGGCGGTCGGAGATCGCCCACGGCAGCCAGCGGTCGCCGCTGGCGGCGCCAAACACCGCCTGTATATAGGGGCTGTAGCTATCGATATCCGCCACCATGACGATGATATCCCGCGGCGTGAGCGTCGGATCCGCCTCCAGCATCGCCAGCAGCCGATCGTGCAGAACCTCCACCTCACGCTGCGGACTGTGGCAGACGTGAATGCTCAGGCTGCGGTCATCCTGCGCCAGCGGACGTTTGTCGCGACTGTGAGCGAACGCCTCTGCGCTCTGCCCGGCCACCGCCGCGTTGCGCAGTTCGAGGATATCCGACTGCAGGTTATGCAACAGGTTATCGGGAACGATATCGACAAAGGCGTCCAGCTCCTCATAGCGCTCCAATCCCGCCAGCAGGTAGATATAGTCGCGTCCCAGCTTGCCCCAGGAGGCGAGCAGCGGGTTGCCGACATCCTGCTCCCCGGCGTCATTAAACAGCCCTGGCGCCTGCCCGGCGTCGCGGAACAGGGGCAGCGCGCGCGCCTCGCGGTGATGGCGTCGCTGACGCGACAGTAGCTTTGCCAGAAACGCCGGATCTTTAATATCTCCCCAGTAGTAGCGGCAGGGGTTGGTGAACAGCACATAGACATCGACATGCTTACCCAGCGCCTGCAGCGCCTGCAGGTAGACCGGCGGCAGCGCGGAAATTCCACAAATAAAGACGCGCGACGGCAGCCCGGCGGGAGGTTCATCTGCCTTTTCCAGGGCGCTGATAAAGCGCTGATAGAGATTGGCGCGGTGCCACTGCGGCTGACCGAGCTCGGCGGTATAGCGCACCAGCGCTTTCCACAGCGGCGCCTGCCACTGCTGGGCGTCGCCGAGGCCGTCAACCCGCTGGTCGGCCTCCCAGCGCATCAGCCATTCCGGGCGATAGACCAGATACTGGTCATAGAGGTCCGCTACCCGGGCGGCCAGCTGAAACAGCTTGCGTTTGTCGCCGTCATCGCTCAGATACTGGCGCAGCAGGATAAAATCGTCTTCTTCCAGGTGCTGCGGCAGGAGAGTCATCAGCTTCCAGCTCATGCTCTGCTTGCTGAAGGCGCTTTCGCCAGGGATATCTTTCAGGACGCGCACGAACATATCCCAGATAAAGCTCGCCGGCAGCGGAAACTCGATGTTGGCGGCAATTCCGAAGCGCGAGGCCAGGGTCATCTGCAGCCACTGCGCCATACCGGTACTCTGCACCAGCACCATTTCAGCCTGAAAAGGGTCATCCAGCCGCTGGCGCTCGACGATAAACTCCATCAACGCCTCGAGAACATCCAGCCGGTTTGAGTGGTATACCCTTAACATAATTGCTCCTGACTACTGGCTGACCGGGCAATGCAGCCGGGTCATCTGCGCCCGCTTTGCAACGGGCATACTGATCGTTACCGTGATGCTGACACATCTTTGCGTCGATGTCTGCATACGGCTTACCTGCTCGCCTGCCGGCGGAGGCGGCGCGGAGAGCTGGCTATAGCGCCAGGCGTCGCGCCATAGCTGACGCGTCTGGTTCAGCTGGTGGACCCCTTGCGCCATTCCGCGCTGATAGCCGCCCAGCGCGGCGACCGTCAGCACCATCAGCGCCATCGCCAGCACGGTCTCCGGCAGGCTAAAACCCCGCTGGCGCTTCATGGCATTTGACATAAGCTCACCTCCCTGAGCGGGCAAAAATCGCTCCAGCCATGGGCGGAGAAACGCACCTGCCCGCCGCGCACCTCGCCGGACTGCCAGACCTGCACCTCGCCGCTGGCGCTGCTGAGCAGCAGCGAACCGTCGTCGAAGATGCGCAGACAGGCGCGCCAGCCCTGCTGCGCCTGCTCGCGGCAGGCCAGCGGCGCCTGTGTCGACCAGGCCTGCTGCTTTCCCCACTGTAGCGCCGAATGGGCCACAGCCGTATCGCGGATCGCCTGCGTTTCGCTGGCGGTTTGCGCCAGCAGCGCCCGCTGCTGCAGATTAAGCCCCTCAAGCAGCAGGCTACCGAGAGTCAGCAACAGGAGCACCATCAGCAGCGACGACATTCCACGCTGGCGGATCACAGGTTATACCCCGTCACCCGCTGCTCCACCTCGGCCGCCAGACCCGCCTGCCGGGCAGAGCGCGCCGCCAGCGTCACGATCAGCTCCGGCGCGAAGCCCTCGGTCAGCAGACGCTGCGCCGCAAAGCGCGTCACCACGATAGCGGCCGGATTGGTGATTTTCTCCCATCCGCTGCCGCGGCAGTCGCTGGCTCCGCGCAAAGTCTCCAGCGCGCCGTCGCGCAGGCGAAAGCCGGTGCTCTCCGCCGCTGCCGCAGGGGAGGTTTCCCATGTCCCATTGCTGTTCGCGTCCCAGCGCACAATCAGGCACTCGCCGTCGGCGGCAAGCTCCAGTCCGGCTCCGCCGCACGCTCCCCGGCAGTATCCGGCGCGCTGCAGATGTTTACCCACGGCATGCACCCGCTGCCACAGTTCGTTCTCCAGGGCCAGCTGTTCGCCCTGGCGCAGAATATGGCGCTGCAGGGCGGGTAGAAAGCGGCAGGCGCCAATCAGCAGCAGCGAGCCTATCGCCATGGCGATAAGCGCCTCGGCGAGGGAAAATCCGCGGCGGCTCACTGGCACCCTCCCGCGCTGTCGCTGCGGCATAAACGAATCCGCCCCCAGTGTGAAATCACAATGCTCCAGCTGCCGGCCTCGCTCTGCAGCCGCAGATTCCCCGCCCAGGCGGTGCTGCGCAGGCCGTAGAATCCCAGGCCAGGCGTGACGCCTGCCAGCGAGATCCCCGGCCAGCGCGGGCGCAGCGTAAAGGTCGACGCGGAGGCGCACGCCGGCGCCTCCCCCTGCGCACTCAGGCACCAGCCCTCTTCATCCTGGCCGACGCGAAGCACGCGGTCCCGGTTGTAGGCGTTGGCGTCATCGCGCAGGAAGACCAGGAAATCCCGCACCTGGACGGCGGTTTGCCACAGTCGTTGCTGCTGCTGCCAGCGCTGCCAGCCGTACAGGCCGCCGACGCTGAGGATCATCATTAACGTCAGCGTCACCAGGGTTTCCATCAGGGTATAGCCATGTTCTCTGTTCATGGCGCAGAGTATGCCGCGGCGGTTAGCCCTGGCGCGACGACGGAAAATAGCTTTCCCGGCCAGACACGCAAAAAAGGTTTGTATGATCAACAGCAGAACATTTTTTTGCGAGCCTCTTTCCAACATTCCCGCCCACAACCGCCTGTGGCCAGGGGGCGGGGTGAAGCGTTCCTATCCTAATGGCGACGAGGGCTGCCACTCATTCAGGTGGTGAAAACGGCATAAAAAAACCGGCGTCATCGGACGCCGGTTGGTCATATCTGCAGAGGGGGTTAAATCGCCACTGGCGCTTTGATTCCCGGGTGCGGATCGTAACCTTCAATCTCGAAGTCTTCAAAGCGGTAGTCGAAGATCGACGCGGGCTTGCGTTTGATGACCAGCTTCGGCAGCGGACGCGGTTCGCGGCTCAGCTGCAGATTGGTCTGCTCGAGATGGTTGCTGTACAGATGGGTATCGCCACCGGTCCAGACGAAATCGCCGACCTGCAGATCGCACTGCTGCGCCACCATATGCACCAGCAGCGCGTAGCTGGCGATGTTGAACGGCAGGCCGAGGAAGACGTCGCAGGAGCGCTGATACAGCTGGCAGGAGAGCTTGCCGTCGGCGACATAGAACTGGAAGAAGGCGTGGCACGGCGCCAGGGCCATCTTATCCAGCTCGCCGACGTTCCACGCCGAAACGATGATCCGGCGGGAGTCCGGGTCGTTTTTCAGCTGGTCCATCACCGTGCTGATCTGGTCGATATGACGACCGTCCGGCGCAGGCCAGGAACGCCACTGTTTGCCGTAAACCGGCCCCAGGTCGCCATTTTCATCTGCCCACTCGTCCCAGATGGTGACGTTGTTGTCGTGCAGATAGGCGATGTTGGTGTCACCCTGCAGGAACCACAGCAGTTCATGGATGATGGAGCGTAAATGACAGCGCTTGGTGGTCACCAGCGGGAAGCCTTCCTGCAGGTTAAAACGCATCTGATGGCCGAAAATAGAGATCGTGCCAGTGCCGGTGCGGTCATTTTTTGGCGTGCCCTCGGCGAGCACTTTCTGCATCAAATCAAGATACTGTTTCATGGTTCCTCAAGAATTCAGTTGCTGCGGACGGTGGCGGTAAGCCCAAACCATCATGATGATACCCGCAAGCACCATCGGGATCGAAAGAATCTGCCCCATGCTGATGTACTGCACCCAGCCGCCGGTGAACTGGGCGTCGGGCTGGCGGAAGAATTCCACGATAATGCGGAACAGGCCGTAGCCAATCAGGAACAGGCCGGAAACGGAACCGGTCGGGCGCGGTTTACGGATAAACAGGTTCAGGATCAGGAACAGCACCACGCCTTCCAGCGCCAGCTCGTACAGCTGCGACGCGTGGCGCGGCAGCGCGCCATAGGTATCAAACAGCGATTGCCATTCCGGGTGGGTCGGCAGCAGCGCCAGGTCTTCAGCACGGGAGCCCGGGAAAATCATCGTGTAGTGGAAGCTCGGGTCCACGCGGCCCCACAGCTCGCCGTTGATAAAGTTGCCCAGACGCCCGGCGCCAAGGCCAAACGGGATCAGCGGCGCGATAAAATCGGAGACCTGGAAGAAGGTCCGTTTGGTGCGTCTGGCGAAGATAATCATCACCAGGATCACGCCGATCAGGCCGCCGTGGAACGACATGCCGCCGTCCCAGACGCGGAACAGATACAACGGATCGGCAAGAAAGACCGGCAGGTTGTAGAACAGCACGTAGCCGATACGGCCGCCCAGGAAGACGCCGAGGAATCCCGCGTAAAGCAGGTTTTCCACTTCATTTTTCGTCCAGCCGCTGCCCGGACGATTCGCCCGACGGGTGGCCAGCCACATCGCAAAGACAAAGCCCACCAGGTACATCAAACCGTACCAGTGGAGGGAGACCGGGCCTAGAGAAAAAATGACCGGATCGAACTCCGGAAAATGCAGGTAGCCACTATTCATCTGTCACCATAAAGACTTGTTATTCCGCCGAAAGTGGACAGCGGTGATGATCCATGCCCGATTAAAACGGGCACGCCGAAGGAGGCGAATCATAGCATAAGCCAGGTGTGCGATCCGCGCCGGCGTGTAAAAGATATGTATACGGATGCTAACAGAATGCCGTTTTCCCGGTGGTATCCTATTTTGCCGGAGGGTGCGAACAGAGGATTCCCGGGTTACGGCTTACGCCTCACCCGGGCTACCGCTACCGTCCGCCGCGGATCAGGCCGCCGAGACCGCGCCGCTCCATAAAGGCCGCCACCTGATGGCGCACCTCGGCGGTCATCTGGGCTTCGAGGCTGCGACGCGACAGCTCCTGCGCCTCTTCGATATCGATGCGGCGCAGCAGATATTTCACCCTCGCCACCGAGCGGCCGTTCATCGACAGATGGCGATAACCGAGACCGATGAGGATCGTCACGCACATCGGGTCGCCTGCCATCTCGCCGCACAGTCGCAGATCGATGCCAAAGCGCTCCGCGTCATGGGCGATCATCGCCAGCGCCCGCAATACCGCAGGATGCAGGCTGTCATACATGCTGGCGACCCGGGTATTGTTACGGTCGACAGCCAGCAGGTACTGGGTCAGGTCGTTCGTGCCTACCGAGATAAAATCGATCCGGCTGGCCAGCTGCGGCAGCATAAAGACCATCGACGGCACCTCCAGCATCACCCCCAGACGCGGACGCGGGATGGCGTAGCCGATCATCTCCTCCACTTCCCGGCTGGCGCGGTCGATCAGCCGACGGGCCTCATCGACCTCTTCCAGACTGGTCACCATCGGCAGCAAAATGCTGAGGTTGCCGGTGGCGGCGTTGGCGCGCAGCATCGCCCGCACCTGGATCAAAAAGATCTCCGGCTGATCGAGGGTGATGCGGATCCCGCGCCAACCGAGGCACGGGTTCTCTTCACTGATCGGCATGTACGGCAGCTGTTTATCCGCGCCGATGTCCAGAGTACGCAGGGTCACCGGTTTGCTGTTAAACATCTGCAGCATGCCCTGATACTGGGCGACCTGCTCCTCTTCTGAGGGGAAGCCGCTCTGCAGCATAAAAGGAATTTCGGTACGGTACAGACCAATACCGTCAACAAAGCTGCCGAGCTTCTCTTCGTGCTCCGGGCTTAAGCCGGCGTTGAGCATGACTTTCACCCGTTCGCCGCTTTTCAGCTCCGATGCGCGCTGGAGATCGTCCTCCGCCAGGCGGCTGAGCTCGTTCTCTTCGCTGATAAGCCGCTGATATTCCTGCAACAGAACAGGTTCAGGATCCACCAGCAGCTCACCGCGATAGCCATCGACAATCAGCGTATGGCCATGCAGCAGCGAGGGCTGAATATCGGCGCCCATCACCGTTGGGATGCCAAGGGCCCGCACCATAATGGCGGCATGGGAGTTGGCAGCGCCATCGCGCACCACCACGCCGGCCAGACGATCCTGCGGCACCTCGGCGAGGGTGGTGGCCGACAACTCGTCCGCCACGAGGATAATGCGCGCCGGCCAGGTGTTAGGTCCCTGAATACTGTCGTCGAGATGGAACAGCAGACGCTGACCCAGCGTGCGCAGGTCGCCGGCCCGCTCCTTTAGATAGCCGTCGCTCAGCGCGGCAAACTGTTCGGCGAACTTCTCGATGATCTTTTTGACCGCCCACTCGGCGACGGCGCCTTTGTCGACTTCGGCAAAGAGCTCGCGACGCAGGCGGGCGTCGGAGAGCAGGTGCGAGTAGAGATCGAAGATCGCCGCCGTCTCTTTTTGCGCGCCGGCGGCGTAGCGTTTGCTGTAGCGACGAAACTCGTTGGCCGCTTCTTCCAGCGCGCCGGTCAGGCGTTCACGTTCCGAGGCGGTGTCCAGCGTCGAGGCTTCATACACCTGCTCCATCAGCGGCAGGCTGACGTCCATCCAGCCCTCGGCGATCGCCACCCCGGAAGAGGCCGGCAGAGCGCGAATGCGCGTCTGACGATACTGACCGAACAGGGCGTTCAGCTGTGACTGGGAGAGGATCGCCGCCATCTGGGTGGCGAGGGTGACGAGGAAAGACTCTTCGCTTTCATCAAACTGGCGCAGCTCACGCTGCTGGACCACCAGCACGCCCAACAGCTGGCGGCGCTGGATGATCGGCACGCCAAGGAAGGCGCGGAAGCGGTCCTCTTTGACGGCGGGAATATACTTGAAGCTGGGGTGTTTTTGCGCATCGGCGAGGTTGATGGGCTCCGCCAGGCGGCCAACCAGCCCCACCAGGCCTTCATCGAACGCCAGCGCAACGGTGCGCCCGCGAGGTTTTTTTAACCCGCGGGTAGCCATCAGGTAATAGCAGCGTCGATCATTGTCAGCCAGGTAAACCGAGCAGACTTCCGTCTCCATCGCCTGGCAGACATCCGTCACCAGAATATCCAGCGCCTCGTTTAAACGCGGCGCACTCGCGACCTTCTCGACTATTTCTCGCAACCGAGTGAGCATAATGTGCGTGGCTTAACCTCTTTTACGTCGATAAGCAGGCGCGCTTTGCGGCTTAGGTGCGCTCTCCGCCAGCGACATAGTGACGCTGGCGAACTCTTTCATCACCCGGCGGTAGACGTCGCGTTTGAACGACACCACCTGACGCACCGGGTACCAGTAACTCACCCAGCGCCAGCCATCAAATTCAGGTGTGCTGCTGGTTTGCATATTGATGTCCGCGTCGTTACCGATCAACTGCAAAAGAAACCACTTTTGTTTCTGGCCGATACAAACCGGCTTTGTGTCCCAACGCACCAAACGTTTAGGCAACTTGTAACGCAGCCAGTTACGGGTTGAGGCAAGGATCCGCACATCTTTACGGCTTAACCCGACCTCTTCAAACAATTCCCGATACATCGCCTGCTCTGCGGATTCTCCTGGATTTATGCCCCCTTGCGGGAACTGCCACGAGTGCTGACCATAGCGTCGGGCCCACATGACCTGGCCCTGACGATTACAGATTACAATACCGACATTTGGGCGGTAGCCATCGTCATCAATCACCGGACTACCTCAAGATAAGCTTCAATGTGAATGATTGTTTCACACTCGTCGGAAACGGTAAACCACTCTGTTCGCACACTGAGAACGGATAACATTTGAATAACTCACAGTAATTGCCAGAGTTATAAACAGCGAAAGCGCCGACGTCCGATTTTATTCACTTTTTCTGTGGATAGAGTTGTGAAGAAGTACGGAATTAACCCGGGAAAACCCGGAGTAATCTGAACATCGCACTGCTAGCACCTTATAATAATGATAGCATATTCATTAAGTTAGAATATATTCCTTTCACTTATTACAGCATAACGTGACGATCATCACACATGCGATCCGCCGACTGATGAAAGATCGAGCAATGTCGATTTTATCCACAGATTACGCGCAGGTCGCGGGCATATTTTCTCTAAAAATTCGATTTTCGTCGCACGTCAAGGCTGTAAATCGAACCAGTAGTGGGGCTTTTCCCCAGTTATCCCACTTTTCTGTGGATAACATGGTGTAAGATCCTGTTTATTGTCAGTGACCAGTTCTGGAAAACCTGTTTTCATGGTTTTCACCTGCCGCGTAATGACCTTAAAAAATCATATAAATCATGGGATTGGTATAGTTACTCAGAAAACGATAAACTCTATCCACAACGCGCAAAATTAGCGCTCATTTTTTAACCAAAGGTGTCGCCCTATGCCCGCTATTGCTCCGCTCTCCTCTCCGCCGCAAAGTCAGGAACAGCTGTTGGCCCAGGCCCGCCAGCTGGCCGGCTATACGCTGGGTGAGCTGGCGGCGCTGGCCGGGATCCCCATTCCCCGCGATCTGAAACGTGATAAAGGCTGGACGGGCATCCTGCTGGAGCTGTGGCTGGGGGCCAGCGCGGGCAGTAAACCCGAGCAGGATTTCGCCGCGCTGGGGGTGGAGCTCAAAACGATCCCTATCGACAGCCGGGGCCGTCCGCTGGAGACCACTTTTGTCTGCGTCGCCCCGTTAACTGGCAATAGCGGCGTCACCTGGGAGAGCAGCCATGTGCGGCATAAGCTGCAGCGAGTCCTGTGGATCCCTGTGGAGGGAGAGCGCACCATTTCTCTGGCGGCGCGGCGCGTCGGCGCACCGCTGCTGTGGAGTCCGGACGAAGAAGAGGAGCGCCAGCTGCGCATGGACTGGGAAGAGCTGATGGATCTTATTGTCCTCGGTGAGGTGGAGCGCATTACCGCCCGCCACGGCGAGGTGCTACAGCTAAGACCGAAAGCGGCCAACAGCAAGGCGTTGACCGAAGCCATCGGCGCCCGCGGGGAGACGATCCTCACGCTGCCGCGCGGCTTCTACCTGAAAAAGAATTTTACCGCCGCCCTGCTCGCCCGCCATTTTTTGTTACAACACGATTAATTTTTTGTTCTGCGTTGGGGCTTGCATATAATTGCTGCTTTCTATTTTGCAGGACTTTGAACAATGTTATTTGCATGGATAACCGATCCTAACGCCTGGCTGGCGCTGGGCACCTTGACGCTGCTGGAGATCGTGCTCGGGATCGATAATATTATTTTTCTCTCTCTGGTTGTGGCCAAGCTCCCCACCGCCCAGCGCGCCCACGCGCGACGGATCGGTTTAATGGGGGCGATGGTCATGCGCCTGGCGCTGCTGGCCTCTATCGCCTGGGTCGTTAAGCTGACCAACCCGCTCTTTACCGTCCTCGGTCAGGAGATTTCATTTCGCGATCTGATCTTGCTGTTTGGCGGACTGTTCCTTATCTGGAAAGCCAGTAAAGAGATCCATGAATCTATCGAAGGCGAAGAGGAGGGGCTGAAAACTAACGTTCACTCCTTCCTCGGCGCCATCGTGCAGATCATGCTGCTGGACATCATCTTTAGCCTCGACTCGGTGATCACCGCCGTCGGCCTGTCGGATCATCTGTTTATTATGATGGCGGCGGTTGTGATTGCGGTGGGGGTCATGATGTTCGCCGCGCGACCTATCGGCGATTTTGTTGACCGTCATCCGTCGGTAAAAATGCTGGCGCTGTCGTTTCTGATCCTCGTCGGCTTTACCCTGATGCTGGAAAGTTTCGACGTCCATGTGCCGAAGGGATACATCTACTTCGCGATGTTCTTCTCTATTGCGGTGGAGAGCCTTAACCTGCTGCGCAATAAGAAAAACCCGCTGTAAACCACAAAATTGCAGCCTGGTCACAGGCTGCAACCCTTTTTCAGACTTTACTGCTTTTTATGTCTCACAAATCAGGCTATTAATAGACAGGTATGGGGTGCAGCTACTCAAGAGGTGATGACGATGAAAAAATGGGCAGTATTGATTTCCGCCGTAGGACTGGCGTTCTCGGTTTCCGGTTGCAGCAGCGATTACGTCATGGCGACCAAAGATGGGCGAATGATCCTGACCGACGGTAAACCCACCGTGGATGACGATACCGGTCTTATCAGCTACGAAGATCAGCAGGGTAATAAAATGCAGATCAATCGTGACGACGTTTCACAAATCATTAAGCGTTAATTTTTCCCCGTCGGCCCCAGCCTCTGTTGACGCTGCGCTTACCGACAACCAGTCTTCTGAGAAGAGTCGGGACACACCAGGACACCGCGGGTTTCACCCACCGCACCTCCTCGTCACCCGGCTTTTTTGATTTTTTTACTTCCTCTTTTTCTCACCCTCTGCCATGTTGATACTCCTTTGTCGGGGAATGCCTGACCTTATAAATAAAAAGGAAGCTGGCTATGCAGTATCACCGTATCCCACACAGTTCACTTGAAATCAGCACCCTCGGGCTGGGAACCATGACCTTTGGCGAGCAGAACAGCGAGGCCGATGCCCATCAGCAGCTCGACTATGCGGTCGCCAACGGCATCAATCTGATCGATGTCGCTGAAATGTACCCTGTCCCGCCGCGCCCGGAAACTCAGGGGCTGACCGAAACCTACGTCGGCAACTGGCTGGCGAAACGCGGCAATCGCGAAAAGCTGGTGCTCGCCTCGAAGGTCAGCGGGCCCGCGCGTAATAACGACAGCAGTATTCGACCAAACCACGTCCTGGACCGGAAAAATATCCGCGAGGCGCTGCACGCCAGTCTGAAGCGTCTGCAGACCGATTATCTCGACCTGTATCAGGTACACTGGCCGCAGCGCCCTACCAACTGCTTTGGCAAGCTGGGCTACACCTGGGCCGACGCCGCCCCCGCGGTGACCCTGCTGGATACCCTCGAGGCGCTGACCGAGTTCCAGCGCGCCGGCAAGATCCGCTACATCGGCGTGTCGAACGAAACCGCCTTCGGCGTGATGCGTTATCTGCACCTGGCGGATAAGCACGACCTGCCGCGGATCGTGACCATTCAGAACCCCTACAGCCTGCTGAACCGCAGCTTTGAAGTCGGCCTGGCGGAAGTGAGCCAGTTCGAAGGCGTGGAGCTGCTGGCCTACTCCTGCCTGGCTTTCGGCACCCTGACCGGGAAGTACCTCAACGGCGCGAAGCCGGCGGGGGCGCGCAATACGCTGTTCAGCCGCTTTACGCGCTACAGCAGCGAGCAGTCGCAGAAAGCGGTGGCGGCGTATGTGGATATCGCCAAACGCCACGGCCTCGATCCGGCGCAAATGGCGCTGGCCTTTGTGCGTCGGCAGCCGTTTGTCGCCAGCACCCTGCTGGGGGCGACGACCATGGCGCAGCTGCAGGCCAACGTGGAAAGTTTACAGCTTGAACTGAGCGAAGAGGTATTAGCGGAGATTGAAGCGGTGCATCAGGTTTATACCTACCCGGCTCCGTAGCATGACCTGTCGACGCCGGCTTCTGGCGTCGCGTTGTTGCCCGGTGGCGGCTACGCCTTACCGGGCCTTCGCTACCCCGGTCGGGTAGCCGCCTCAGCAGCCGCGGTAGCCCGGGTCAGGCGTAAGCCGCAACCCGGGGTTTCCCTCTGCCCGCGCGCCTGGCAGGGGTTACGATTTCGAGTCAACCGCGACGAGAAGTTATTTACGCCGCCCCCAGACCCACAGCGCGGCGATGGCCACGGCAAACACCGCGCCAAAACCTATCCCCACGGCGACCGGCGGAACGCCCACGCTCACCGCCAGGGAATAGAGCCCCAGCATCAGCAGCATCGCCACGTTTTCGCCCAGGTTCTGTACCGCAATCGCGTTACCCGCCCCGACCGAGTGTTTCCCGCGCTCCTGCAGCAGCGCATTCAGCGGCACGATAAAGAAGCCGCCGAACACCCCGAGCAGCAGTAGCAGTCCGAACGCCGGCAGCAGCGACTGCTGCACCGCAAACGCCATTACCGCAATACCGATCAATATCCCGGCCGGCATACAGCGTGACACCGTCTCCAGAGTCACCAGCTTCGCCGCCGCCCCGGCCCCCAGCACAATCCCCACCGCCACCATCGCATTAAGATAGGTGGGCATGGCGTTGCTGGTAATGCCCAGCGCTACCGGCACCCAGATCACCAGCAGGAAGCGCAGGGTCACGCCAGCGCCCCAGAACAGGCTGGTGCCCATCAGCGAAAAGCGGGTTTCGCCGTTGCGCCACAGCGTGCGGCAGGCGCTGAAGAAGCTGTGCGTCATCGGCTTAAAACGCCATGACTGCCCCGGACGCGCCGCCGGCAGCCTGGGTATCCACAGGTTAGCCACCACCGCCCCGCCATAGACCAGCGCGCAGACGATCAGCGCCGCCAGCACGTGCCAGTCGGCGAGGATCCCGCCGGCCATGGAGCCCAGCAGGATCGCCGCGATGGTTGAGGACTCCATCAGTCCGTTAGCCTTCACTAACTTATCGCCGGTGGTCAGTTCGCCGAGAATGCCATACTTGGCCGGCGAATAGGCGGCGGCGCCAATCCCCACCAGCGTATAGCCGATAAACGGATTAACGCCGAAGCAGATGCAGCCGGCGCCGAGCAGCTTCAGGCCGTTGGCCACCATCATCACCCGGCCTTTGGCAAAGCTGTCGGCGAACTGGCCGACAAAGGGAGCAAACAGGATGTAAGCGCCCACAAACAACATCTGCAGGCCCGGCTGGCTCCACTCCGGATAATAAAGCTGCTTCATCAGCGCCAGGGTGGCGAAGAGAAGCGCATTGTCGCCGAAGGCCGACAGGAACTGGGCGCAGATCACCGCCATCATCCCTTTCGAATACAGCGAAGGGTTAGTATGCACTGACTCACTCATGGGTTGTTTCCGCCTCGTCGACCATGTTTTTCAGGGTGACATAGTCTGGCTTGCCGCTGCCCAGCACCGGCAGCTGTTTCAGCCAGCGTATATCGCGCGGCACCGCCAGCTCCGGTACGCCGTGCTGGCGAGCGTAGCGCAGCAGGGCTTCGCGAGTCAGTTCATTATCGGTGGTAAACAGCACCAGCGCCTCGCCTTTGCTGGCGTCCTGTTTAATCGCCGTGGCGTGCATTTTGTCCGGCGACGCGCCGAGAGCCACCTGCTCCACCATCTCAAGAGAGATCATTTCGCCAGCGATTTTGGCGAAGCGCTTCGCGCGGCCCTGGATGCGGACATAGCCCTGCTCGTCGAAGGTGACGATATCGCCGGTGTCATACCAACCCGCTTCCTTTTCGCCGTGCTGATTTTCCGCCGTCGGCGCTTCCAGCACCCCGGGATTTTCCACCCGCAGGTAGCCTTTCATAATGTTCGGCCCTTTCAGCTGCAGCCGCCCCCCTTGCTCAATGCCAGGCATCGCCAGCAGGCGGGCGTCCATCCCCGGCAGGATACGCCCCACGGTGCCGACCTTCGCCGCCATCGGCACGTTGATCGAGACCACCGGGGCGCACTCGGTCACGCCATAGCCTTCGAGAATGCGCAGGCCGAATTTATCCTGCCACAGCTGTTTGGTGCTCTCCTGCAGCTTCTCCGCCCCGGCGACCACATAGCGCAGACGATAGAAATCATAGGGGTTAGCGAAGCGGGCATAGTTGGCAAGGAAGGTCGAGGTGCCGAACAGCACTGTGCAGTTGCGATCGTAGACCAGCTCCGGCACCACGCGATAGTGCAGCGGGCTGGGATAGAGAAACACCTCCGCACCGGTAAGCAGCGGCGTCAGCAGACCGACGGTGAGGCCAAAGGAGTGGAACAGCGGCAGCGCCGACATAAAGCGGTCATTAGCGGTAAAGTCGGCAATGGTTTTGATCTGCTCGACGTTGGCCAGCAGACTTTTATGGCTGTGCACCACCCCTTTCGGATTACCCTCCGAGCCGGAGGTGAAGAGGATCATCGCCGCGTCTTCCGGCTGCTGCTTAACCTGCGCCAGACGCGGCGCCAGCAGATGGCCGAAAATCCACAGTTTGTCCGCAGGGGTGATATCGCCTTTGAGATCTTCCAGGAACACCCAGCGCACCTGGGTCAGCTGCTCCGGCAGGTGCCAGAGCTTGCCCTTATCAAGGAAGGTGCGCGAGGTAAAAATGGTGTTGAGTTCCGCGGCGGCGATGGCGCTGCTGAGCCCTTTCACCCCGGCGGTATAGTTCATCATCGCCGGAATGCGCCCGCGGGCGATCGCGCCGAAAATCACCGCCGCGCTGATGCCGGCGTTGGGCAGCATCAGGCCGATCTTCTCGCCCTGCTGGCTGTATTTTTCCAGAATGCGGGCGACAAACAGGGTTTTGGTCAGCAGCTTGCGATAGGTATCCGGCTGGAAGTTGATATCCTCCACGCAGGGTTTGCGCGCGCCGAAGCGGTCCTGCGCCGCCAGCAGCGACTCATACAGGGTTTCCCGCGGACGCACCGCCATCCGGGCTTCCATCATGATCTGATGCAGCATTTCTCCGGCGATTTTGCGCCGGTCGCGGGCGCGCGGCGCCTCAGGCATCGGCAGATGGGTGGGCGGCAGCAGATGCAGCTGAATACGCGGGAACAGGCGACGTTTCACCAGCCCCTTCAGCCGGCTGAAGGGCGTCAGCTCAGCGCCTTCAATGCGCAGCGGCACGATGGTCGCCTGCGATTTGGCGGCGACAAAGGCGGCGCCGTCATAAATTTTCATCAGCGAGCCGCTGACCGAAATTCGCCCTTCCGGGAAGATGACCACCGGCCGCCCCTGTTCAATCAGGCGCACCAGATGTTTGATCGACATCGGTTTGGTCGGGTCCAGCGGCACAAAATCGATAATCGGCGTCAGCGCGCGCATAAACCAGCGCTGGCTGATTGAGGTATAGACGGCAAAAACCGGTCGGACCGGCAAAAACAGCGCCAGCAGAATGCCGTCGAGGAACGAGACGTGGTTCGGGGTAATTAAGACTTTTTGCTGGTGCAAAGCCTGCGTGTCGCCGGTCAGGCTGACCCGGTATAACCCCTTGAACAGCAGTCTGAAAAATCCCAAAAGCATAACAACTCCATGTGACCGGTGATGAGTCAAAGCAGGTTACACGAGAAGGCGTGGGAAAGCAGTGCAGCGGGGGGATTTTCAGAATAAAAAAAACCTGCGCATCCGCGCAGGCTGGTGTAAAACGTCCAGTACGAAGAGCGTACCTGAGAAACTCACCTATCAATACCTCTGGGATCTCGATTGTCGCGTTTTTCGCCCGGTTCGGGCCAGCGGGAAAACGCAAGGGAGTGAGCCTAAGTGCAACCAGTTATTACGATTTTCGCTATCTGTAACAACGTCGGCGACGGGCAAAAAAAAACCTGCGCATCTGCGCAGGCTGGTGTAAGTAAAGTGGTCAACATGACGTTGACTCCACCTATCAATACCTCTGGGATAGCCAGAATATCAACCTGCTCGGCGGACAAACCAGCGAACATTCGCAACAGCGCATCGCAAAGTGTAAGCAAAGGTTTGTATTTCACCGAGCCGGTTTCAATTACTGATAGCGTCAATGTAAACAGGTCACCGATAAGCCCGCTCTGAATCACATTTGCGCCATTCCTTCGCCGCCGCGCCTTGAATCTGCCGCTCTTTCCCGTAACATAGCAGTATGTAAACGCTTACCCTATAAAAGGCATGGTATGGCGACAATTAAGGATGTAGCCCGACTCGCAGGAGTCTCCGTCGCTACCGTCTCCCGCGTCATCAACAACTCTCCCAAAGCCAGCGAAGCCTCGCGTCAGTCCGTGGGCGCGGCGATGGAAACCCTCAACTATCATCCCAACGCGAACGCCCGGGCGCTGGCCCAGCAGTCCACGGAAACCGTCGGCCTGGTGGTGGGCGATGTCTCCGACCCCTTCTTCGGCGCGATGGTCAAAGCCGTCGAACAGGTGGCCTATCGCACCGGCAACTTTTTGCTGATTGGCAATGGCTACCACAACGTGCAGAAGGAGCGCCAGGCGATAGAGCAGCTGATCCGTCACCGCTGCGCGGCGCTGGTGGTGCATGCCAAAATGATCCCCGATGAGGAACTCGCCGGGCTGATGAAGCAGATCCCCGGCATGGTGCTGATCAACCGCATCCTGCCCGGATATGAAACGCGCTGCGTAGCGCTGGACGATCGCTACGGCGCCTGGCTGGCGACCCGCCATCTGATCCAGCAGGGGCACACGCGTATCGGCTACCTGTGCTCAAACCACGATATCTCTGATGCGGAAGATCGCCTGCAGGGGTACTACGCGGCGCTGGAGGAGAGCGGCCTGCCCTGCAACGACCGGCTGGTCACGTTCGCCGAGCCGGATGAAAGCGGCGGCGAACAGGCGATGACCGAACTGCTTGGCCGCGGCCGCCACTTTAGCGCCGTCGCCTGCTATAACGACTCGATGGCCGCCGGCGCGATGGGGGTGCTGAACGACAACGGCATCGACGTCCCGCGGGAAATTTCGCTGATCGGCTTCGACGATGTCCTGATTTCGCGCTATGTTCGCCCGCGGCTGACCACCGTCCGCTACCCGATCGTCACGATGGCGACCCAGGCGGCCGAGCTGGCCTTAGCCCTGGCGGAGCAGCGCCCGGCGCCGGAGATCACCCACCTGTTCAGCCCGACGCTGGTGCGCCGTCATTCGGTGGTGGCCCCGCAGGAAGGCGATAAGTCGTAGCGATAGAGATGCACGGCGGTGGCCGGGTAATCCAGCCCCTCGCCGATGTAGCGCCAGCCGAAGCGTTCATAAAAATCGCGGCAGGCGGAGTAGAGATAAAGCTCCCGATAGCCCGCGCGGCGGGCATAATCGATCACATGCCGCTGCAGCTGTCCGGCCAGCCCCTGACCGCGAGCGGCGGGCGCGACGTACAGCGCCGCCAGCCAGGGAAACAGATCCTGGCGGCTGATCAAATCGCAGCGCCAGAGGCCAATCGTTCCCAGCAGTTGCTCCCCTTCCACGGCAATAAAGGTCAGCGGCAGCGCCTCCGCCGTCTGGCTATGCTGCACAATGCTGGCGAAAAACTCCCGCGGCAGCGCCTCGCCGCCAAAGGCCTGCCACAGCCGGTCGGTCACCTCCCGGGCGAACTGCGGCGCGGCATATAGCGGCAGGATCGTCATACCAGCTTCCCCTGAAAAATCGGCACCGAGTCGAACAGATAGCCGTCAAAGTCCGGGGCGTCTTCATCGGACAGCTCCAGCAGACTGTTTTTAACGTTTTCCAGATGCTGCCACATCGCCTGCCAGGCGCCCATCACATCGCGACGCCGCAGCGCGGCAAGCAGGGTCTGCCGGTCGCCGAGCCACTTCAGCCGCCAGGCGCGGCTGGCAATATGCACATTAAACTGCTGCCACAGCGGGCTGCTGTCCATCTGCAGCCAGATCCGCTCCACCGTCGCTAACAGCATCTGGTTCTGCGTCGCCCCGGCCAGCACCAGATGGAACAGACGAGCGTTATCCTGGGCGGTGTCGTTGAGGGCGATTGCCCGCTGCTCCTGCTCGATAATCCGCTTCAGATTATCGATATCGGCGCGGGTGGCCATTTTCGCGGCAAAGGCGGCGATATTGCTCTCCAGCAGCTGGCGCGCCTGGAGAATTTCAAACGGACCAACGTCGCTGCTGAGCAGTTGCTCTTCTTCGCTGTCGTTTTCGTGCGGGATACGCATGACGTACACCCCGGATCCCTGACGGATATCCACCGTCCCCTGCAGCTCCAGCATCAGCAGCGCTTCGCGCACGATGGTCCGGCTGACGCCATAGGTTTCGGCAATATGGCGTTCCGGCGGCAAACGCGACCCGACCGGGTAGCGCCCCTGCGCGATCTGGGCGCGCAGGTCATCACCAATCTCCTGATAGGGCTTCTTTTCCGGCGGAATTATCGCTTTTTCCACAAAATCACCTGTGCGTTACATGCCTGCGAGTCAAACACGGCGCTATCTTAGCAAATATTGCCCCCGGCTAGCGGTATTCATCATCGATATCCAGCACCAGTTCACGCCGTTCGCCGAGCTGACGAAACCAGTGCGCCGAGGCTTTGGGTCGCCGGGCGCGATGGTTTTGCAGGTCGATTTCGATAAGCCCGTAGCGGTTTTTAAAGGCGTTCATCGGCGACACGTTGTCGGTAAACGCCCACAGCATATAGCCCTGGCAGTTGGCCCCTGCCTCGCGGGCGCGCAGGGTGTGCCACAGATGTTCGCTGATAAAACGAATGCGATAGCTGTCGTCAATGGCGCCTTCGCGGTTACGGAACTGGCCTTCGTTTTCCACCCCCATCCCGCTCTCCGCCACGAACCAGGGAATGTTGCGATAGTCATTTTTTATCCGCATCGCCATATCAAAGATGATTTGCGGGTAGATTTCCCAGCCGCGGGAGGCGTTCATCCGCCGGCCGGGCAGCTCAAACGGCTCATAATACCAGGCCGGATGGAACGGGGTATGCGGATGCCAGGCCCGCGACGGGGCTTTGACCCGGTGCGGATAGTAAAGGTTAATCCCCAGCTCATCGACGGTGTGCTCGCGGATAATCGCCAGATCCTCCGCGCTGGCCTCCCACGTCACCTGATGCTGCTCAAGCAGCGCGAGAAGCGCCGGCGGCCAGACCCCGTGCACCAGCGGGTCGAGAAACATACGGTTGTAGAACAGATCGTAGATCTCCGCCGCGCGCAGGTCATGCGGGGCGCGGGAGCGCGGGTAGGTCACCTCCGGATTGAGGATGCAGCCGACGGTCCCGGGATAGCCTAGCTCGCGAAATCGCTTCACGACGCAAGCGGTCGCCAGCACCTTATGGTAGTTCCACTGCATCCAGGTGCTGGTGTTCTGCTCATAGGGCCAGCGCAGGGCATCAAGATAGACCCGGGTCTGCACCACGATCGGCTCATTAAAGGTAAACCAGCGGGTCACCTTCGGGTGGTAGCGGGCAAAAACCTGCTCCGCGTAGCGCACAAACAGCTCGACCACCGTTTTCGACCCCCAGCCGCCATACTTTTCCAGCAGATAGCCCGGTAATTCGTAATGCTCAAGGCAGATCATCGGCGTGATGCCGTTGGCCAGCAGCGCATCGAACAGCTGGTCGTAATAGGCCGCATACTCCTCATCCACCGTGACGTTTTCATAGTCGGTCAGAAAGCGCGACCAGTTGATCGAAGTGCGGTAGTGGGTCAGCCCGGCCAGCTTCATCAGCTGCACATCTTCCTGAAAGCGGTTGATAAAATCGGTAGCCACCGCCGGGCCATAGCCGTTATGCCAGACGTGACGGTCGTTTTTGTACCAGAGATCGGGCCAGGAGTCCTGCCCCGGTTTTTTCCCGCTCCAGCCCTCGGTCTGCCAGGCGGAAGCCGCCGCGCCAAGGATAAAATCATCGGGAATAGTCATCCGTACGGTAGTCATAGGCTCCTCAGACAGGGTTGGCGGTCTGTTGATTGTCTGCCTGACGCTGCGCGGCATCGGCACGGCGGGAGGCGATTTTGACGAAAGGCAGATAGATAAGCACCGCGGCCACGATGCAGATCAGCTGGGTGACCACCGCCCCCATCGAGCCAGCGGTGGAGAGCCAGGCATTGATCAGCGGCGGCGTGGTCCAGGGCACCATCACCACCGCCTTGCCGGCGAAGCCGGTCAGGGTGGCGAAATAGCCGATGCTGCCGGTCACCAGCGGGGTGATGATAAACGGGATGGCGAGGATCGGGTTGAGCATGATCGGCATCCCGAAGATCACCGGCTCGTTAATATTGAACAGCCCCGGGCCTATCGACAGCTTGGCGATCTCTTTCATCTCTTTGCGCCTGGTGGCGATCATCACCGCAATCAGCAGGCCGATGGTCAGCCCCGAGCCGCCGATGCTCATGTAAACATCCCAGAAGGGCATGGTGATGATGTTCGGTACCTCTTTCCCCTGCTCAAAGGCGCTCATATTGACGGTGATCGCCCCCAGCAGCAGCGGCTCGCGGATCGGCTTGATCATCTGGTTGCCGTGAATACCGATCACCCAGAACAGCTGGGCGACGAACATCAGCAGCAGGATCCCCGGCAGGCTCTGCACCACCCGCTCCAGCGGCTGCTGCACCACCTGGTAGACCGCATCGTAGAGATACATTCCCGTCAGCTGGTGAAAGAGAAAACCCAAGGTGGCGATCGCGGTGGTGGTGATGATCGCCGGGATCAGCGCCGAAAAAGAGGCAGAGACGTTCGGCGGCACGGTATCCGGCATCTTGATCTTCAGTCCCTTGCGCCCCTCCAGCCAGCAGTAAATCTCGACCGACAGAATGGCGATGAACATCCCGAGGAACAGGCTGCGGGTGTCGGAGAACTGACGCAGCAGGACATCTTTCACCACGTGCATCTGGCCATCGACCATCATCTCTACCGTGGTCGGCGTGACGCAGATAAAGCAGATCACCGCCAGCAGGCCGGGAAACAGGCTTTTGATGCCGTTGATCCGCCCCAGCTCAATGCCGATCAGAAACACGGCGCCGATATTGAGGAAGTTGAGCGTGGCGTAGTTCAGCGCGCTGGTGATCGGCTTCAGCGCAGCGAGAAAGGAGAGCGAGGAAAAGCTGGCGAGCCCATTCTTTGGATCCAGCACCATATTGGAGATCAGTACCGAAAAGGCCCCGACGATGATCACCGGCATCAGGGTAATAAACGCCGATTTGATCGCCATAATGTAGCGATAGCTGTTGAATGTCGTCGCGAAACGCCCCAGCGCGTCGATCAGTTTGTCCTGTAATGCCATAAAAGAGTACCTCAGAGTAAAGGGCTTATTGCGGCCAGGTGGACAGCCAGAGACTTTTGGCATACCAAAACACAGTTGCCAGGTAAAAATTGTTCTGTGACAGCGCTCGCAACCCGCTGCGAGGTATCCCAAATATCGATAATAAAAACTATTGGCATACCAGATAGCGCCGGTTGGTCAGTTCCTGCTAAAAGCGTGATCGCGATGGTTTTTCCGCCCCGCCCCGTCGATATGTCCCTTTTCGGTCTGTGATAAACTGCGCCTTACCACGTGAAATCAGGAATCGATGAATGGCTACAATGCTGGATGTCTCAATTCGCGCAGGCGTCTCGAAAGCGACGGTTTCCCGCGTGTTGAACGGCACAGGTCAGGTGAAAGAGAGCACCCGCCAACAGGTCTTTAAAGCGATGGAAGAGCTGGGCTATCGGCCGAATTTCCTTGCCCGCTCGCTGGCCAATCAGACCAGCAACAGTATCGGGCTGGTCGTCTCCACCTTTGACGGCTTCTACTTTGGCCGTCTGCTGCAGCAGGCGTCACGCCAGACCGAAGCCTGGGGAAAACAGCTTATCGTCACCGACGGCCATGATACGCCGGAGCGCGAAGAGGAAGCGGTGCAGATGCTCGCCGACCGGCAGTGCGATGCGATCATCCTCTATACCCGGCATATGAGCGAGAAGGCGATCATGTCGCTGATTAACTCGATCGCCATGCCGCTGGTGGTGATTAACCGTGATGTGGCGCAGGCCCGCGAACGCTGCGTGTTCTTCGAACAGCAGGAAGCTGCCTTCCAGGCCGTGGAGTATCTGATTACCCAGGGGCACCGCGATATCGCCTGCATCACCGTTCCGATGCACACCCCCACCGGCCAGGCGCGCCTGCAGGGCTATCGCAACGCGCTGATAAAACATGGTATTGAGTGGGATCCGAGCCGGGTGAAATACGGGGACTCGACGATGACCCGCGGCTACGAGCTGTGCCGGGAACTGCTGGACGAGAAAGCCCGCTTCAGCGCGCTGTTTTCCTGTAACGATGATATGGCGCTGGGGGCGTCTAAGGCACTGCATCAGGCGGGGCTGCGTATTCCGCAGGATGTGTCGCTGTTTGGCTTCGACGATGCGCCAAGCGCGAAATGGCTGGAGCCGGGGCTGTCGACGGTCTATCTGCCGATCGACAACATGATCACCACGGCGATCGATCAGGCGATCAAGCTTGCTAACCAGCAGCCGATCGAAACGATCCCGCCGTTCACCGGCACGCTGGTGTTGCGTGAGTCGGTGACGACGGGACCTTTTTTTAAATAAGCTCCAAGGCCAGCAGCTCCTGGATGGTCTGGCGACGGCGGATCAGCCGCGCCTTGCCGCCATCAAACAGCACCTCCGGCAGCAGCGGACGGCTGTTATAGTTGGATGACATCGAAGCCCCGTAGGCGCCAGTGTCATGGAGCACCAGATAATCCCCTGGGGCCACCGCCGGCAGCAGACGGGTCTCGACTTTCCCCCCTTCCTGCTGGGTAAAGACGTCCCCGGACTCGCACAGCGGCCCGGCCACCACGGTCTCCACCTGCGGCGCGGCGCTGAGATCGCGGCCATCCGCCGCCAGAGCGGTGATATGATGATAGCTGCCGTACATTGCCGGGCGCATCAGGTCGTTAAAGCCAGCGTCAATCAGCACGAAGTGGCGGCTGCCCATCTCTTTCACGCTGCGCACCTGCGACACCAGCACGCCGGACTCGGCCACCAGGAAGCGTCCGGGTTCAATCTCCAGTTTCACCGGGTGACCCAGATGGGTGGCGATCTGCTCCCGGGCGCGGTTCCACAGGCCATAATAGTGAGCGGTGTCGATGGCCTCTTCGCCCTCGCGGTAAGGAATAGACAGGCCGCCGCCGGCGGAGATGGCCTGCAGATCCTGACCAAAGTCGACAACCTGGCGCACCATCGCGCCGCACACCTGCTCCAGGTGACCATAGTCGACGCCAGAACCGATATGCATATGGATCCCCACCAGCTGCAGCTGATAGCGACGCATCACTTCCAGCGCCGCCGGCAGGTGGCTGTACCAGATGCCATGCTTGCTGTTCTCACCGCCGGTATTGGTTTTCTGGCTGTGGCCGTGGCCAAAGCCCGGGTTGACGCGCAGCCAGACGCGATGGCCCGGCGACACTTCACCCAGCTGGCTCAGCATGTCGATCGAGCCGGCGTTCACCGGGATCTGTAACGCCTTGACGCGATCGAGGGTGGCCTCGTCGATCAGATCGGCGGTGAAGACAATATCCTCTGGATTCTGCTGCGGATCGTAGCCCGCCGCCAGCGCACGCTCGATCTCCCCCAGCGACACCGAGTCCACCTTCACCCCCTGCTCGCGCATCAGACGCAGAATATGGATGTTAGAGCAGGCTTTTTGCGCAAAACGCACCACATCAAACTGGCTGAGCTGGGCAATCTGGCGGCGAATAATCTGCGCATCATAGACCCAGACCGGGCAGCCAAATTCCGCCGGCAGGCGCAGCAGATTGTCCGCGGTCAGATCGGTATCGGTGGCGTAAAGCGAGTGTGGCATAAGAACTCCGGTGTAGTGCGTGTGTTGGTCGCTGTTTTTTCTGATTACGCCACAGCGCCGGACGAATAAAAAATATCGTTTTATCGCGACTCTATGCAAAAATGATATAGTTCCAGCCGAGCCTCAGGGAGACCGCATGCCAGCCGTCAATTTGCGTCATATCGAAATCTTTCATGCGGTGATGACCGCCGGCAACCTGACCGAAGCCGCGCGGATGCTGCATACCTCCCAGCCCACCGTCAGCCGCGAGCTGGCGCGCTTTGAGAAGGTGCTCGGCCTGCGGCTGTTTGAACGGACCCGCGGTCGCCTGCAGCCAACCGTGCAGGGCCTGCGCCTGTTTGAGGAGGTTCAGCGTTCCTGGTACGGCCTGGACCGCATCGTCAGCGCCGCCGAGAGCCTGCGCGAGTTCCGCCAGGGCGAGCTGTCGATAGCCTGTCTGCCGGTCTTTTCCCAGTCCTTTCTGCCGCTGCTGTTGCCGCCGTTCCTCGCCCGCTACCCGGAGGTCAGCCTGCAGATCGTCCCCCAGGAGTCGCCGCTGCTGGAGGAGTGGCTCTCCGCCCAGCGCCATGACCTTGGCCTGACGGAGACCCTGCATACCCCCGCGGGCACTGAACGCACCCCGCTGCTGACGTTGAATGAAGTCTGCGTGCTGCCCGCCGGCCATCCGCTGGCGGCGCAGACGACGCTGACCCCCGCCGATTTTCAGGGCGAGAACTACATCAGCCTGTCGCGCACCGACAGCTATCGCCAGCTGCTCGACGCCCTGTTCCTTGAGCATCAGGTCAAGCGGCGGATGGTGGTCGAAACCCACAGCGCGGCCTCGATCTGCGCCATGGTGCGCGCCGGCGCCGGGATCTCGGTGGTTAACCCGCTGACCGCCCTGGACTATGCCGATAGCGGCGTGGTGGTGCGCCGCTTCAGCGTCGAAGTGCCGTTTACCGTCAGCCTGATCCGCCCGCTCCATCGCCCGCGATCGGCGCTGGTCGACGCCTTCGTGACGCACCTGCAGCAGAGTCTGCCGCAGATCCTCACGCCGCTGGCGTCGGTTCTGCAGAGAGCATAAAGTTGACCGCGTCCTCAGCGTGGATCGCCGCGGTGTCAAAGACCGGCAGCGGGCTGAGCTCGGCAGGCACCAGCAGGCCAATTTCCGTGCAGCCGAAAATTACCCCTTCCGCCCCCTGCTCCGCCAGGGCGGCAATCACCTGCAGATAATAATCCCGCGACGCCTCGCTGAAGGTGCCGAGACAGAGTTCGTCGAAAATGATCTGATTGATCCGCGCCCGATCGTCGGCCTCGGGGATCAGCGTCTCGATGGCAAACTGCGCCTGCAGACGACCCCGGTAAAAGGTCTGCTCCATGGTATAGCGGGTGCCCAGCAGCGCGACCCGCCGCTGGCCCTTGGCGGCAATCGCCCTTCCGGTGGCGTCGGCGATATGCAGAAAGGGAACCTGGCAGCGGGCGGCGATGGCATCCGCCACCTTGTGCATGGTGTTAGTGCACAGGACAATGCCCTCGGCGCCCGCCTGCTGCAGCCCAACCGCGGCGTCGGCAAGGATCGCGCCGGCGCGATCCCAGTCGCCGGTGGACTGACAGGCTTCAATCTCGTGAAAATCGACGCTATGCAACACCAGTCTGGCGGAGTGCAGCCCGCCCAGTCGCGCCTTCACGCCTTCATTAATCAGGCGATAGTAAGGGATCGTTGACTCCCAGCTCATGCCGCCTAGCAGGCCAATGGTTTTCATCTTTTGCTCCTTATGTTGTTTCTGCCAGTGAAACAAACTTGTGATCAACTTTCCACTTCTCTGGCCGCGTATTTCTTTTTCATGAAGAGTGAGATAACTTAAGTGAAACAATGTTTCATTTTAACAACAGGATCGGCAGATGTTTATTTTCCATAAAGACACCACCCTTGAAGACCTTGGCAATGGCGTAACCCGCCGCATTCTGGCCCATGACGGCAAAATGATGGCCGTGGAGGTAAATTTTGCCGCCGGCGCCGTCGGCCCAATGCATAACCACCCTCACGAACAGCTCACCTACGTGCTCTCCGGCGAGTTCGAATTCACCATCGGCGAGGAGACGCGCGTCGTCAGCGCTGGCGATACGCTGTACAAGCAGCCGGGGATCATGCACGGCTGCGTGGCTTTGTTGAATAAATCGAACTTTTGCTGAGAGCTTTGTTGAATAAATCGAACTTTTGCTGAGTTGAAGGATCAGATCACGCATCTT